>JAGNNV010000103.1 GCA_017990495.1 Vicinamibacteria bacterium | reverse complement strand
GCGGTCACGAAGTCGCCGGGAATGAACTCGCCGGTGTCGTCGATGAAGAAACAGCGGTCGGCGTCGCCATCCCAGGCGATGCCGAGGTCGGCCCCCTGGGCCTTGACCGCGGCGATGATGTCGCGCCGGTTCTCTTCGACCAGAGGATCGGCCGGGTGGTTCGGGAAATTGCCATCCGGGGCGAAGAAGAGGTCGGTGCGAGCGAAGGGAAGCCGGGCGAAGACGCGCTCGGCCGCGGGCCCGCCCATGCCGTTCCCGGCGTCGAGGACGATCTTCAGCGGGGTCATCGCCTTGGTATCGATGAAGCTCAGGCAGTGGGCCACGAAGGCTTCACTCACATCCTCGTGGGTGAGGCCGCCGGGCGTTCCAGCGAAGGGTGCGGGCTCGGCGCCGAGGGCGCCCTCCCGCACTTCTTTGATCCCCGCGTCGCCGGAGAGGGCGATCGCGCCCTGCCGGACCAGCTTGATGCCGTTGTACTGTTTGGGATTGTGTGACGCGGTCAACATGGCTCCGCCGTCGAGCGATCGGCTCGCCACCGCGAAGTACAGCATGTCGGTCGACACCATTCCGATGTCCACCACATTCGCTCCCCGCGACCGGGCGCCCGCGATGAAGGCGTTGGCGAGGTCCGGCGAGGTGTCGCGCATATCCCGGCCGATGGCGATGTTCTTCGCCTGGAGATAGTCCACGAAAGCCATGCCGATGCGGTGGGCGAGGGGCGGATTGAGTTCGCTCGGGCTCAGCCCGCGGATGTCGTAGGCCTTGAAAATGTGGTCGATGGCGGCGCTCATGTTCGATGTTTCCTTAAACGGGCGGTGCTTTCCGCTAGGCGGTTCTGGAGTGGTCGCTCACGACCGTGCCGTCGCCGAGCGCTGCGCCTGAGAGTACGTGGCAATGCCTTCCGACGCGCACACGGTTCGCGAGCAGCGCGCCTTCCACTACCGAGCCTTCGCCGATTTCCGTCCCGCTCCAGATCACGCTGCGACGCACCGTGCCGCCCTGGACGCGCACGTTCTCGATCAGGGTGCTCCCATCCTCGATCCGCGCGCCCGGGCCGATCCGGCAGCCGGGACCGATGTAGAAGTGGCCTTCGAGAACCGCGGCTGGATCGACGATGGCGCTTTGGTGCACGAAACCGGCGCCGTGGGGCGTGGCGTCGATCTGATGGGGGAACCGGCGGGAGAGCAGATCGAGGTGGACCTGCAAATACTTCTGGTGCGATCCGATGTCGATCCAATACCCCGCGTGGGTGTAGGCCTGCACCCGCTCGCCGCTCTGGATCAGGGTGGGGAAGTAGCCGCGTTCGATCGAATACGGGACGCCCTTCGGCATGATCGAGAGGGTGCGGGTCTCGAGCACGTACAGGCCGGCGTTGATCCGGTTGGTGGTGATTTCCTCGGGCTTCGGCTTCTCGATGAAGCGGCGGACGCGTCCGTCCTCGTCGGTTTCAACGAGGCCGTACGCCGACGGATTGTCGACGGGATGGAGCACGATGGTGGCCGCGGCCTGGCTCTGGTCATGGAGCCGCAGGATGGCCTCGAGGTCCATGTCGGCGAGGACATCGCCGTTCATCACGACCACTCGTTCGCCGAGGGCGCCCTCGGCGTTTTTGACCGCGCCGCCCGTCCCGAGGGGGGTCTCTTCGAGAACGTACGTGAGGCGGACGCCGTCGTTCGCGCCATCGCCCAGCACGGCACGGATGCGCTCCGGGCGGAAGGCCACGCACAACACGATGTCGACGATTCCCGCTTTGCGGAGCAGATCGAGTTGGAACTTGAGGAAGGGCCGATCGAGGACCGGAACCACGGGTTTAGGCAGTTCCAGGGTCAGGGGGCGGAGCCTTGTGCCCTCGCCTCCGACCAGGATGATCGCGCTCGTCTTCATAGGGGAGCGGAACTTATCACCGAGGACTGGCGATGTCTGATACAATTCGTTCGTCGACTCGACGCGGGGTAGAGCAGTCCGGTAGCTCGTTGGGCTCATAACCCAAAGGTCGCAGGTTCAAATCCTGCCCCCGCTACCAGTCGTATCCAGGGTGATCGGCGCTTCGTTCATGCCGGCCGGTCCCAGAGCAAGGGAGCTAGAGGTTGGGGTTCGACACCGTCGTGTTTGCCGACCGCGCGTCTCTTGCCGCTCTTTCGTGTCTCTCCCGCCTGCGCTCCGAACGCGAGGCCGGCCGTCAGACACTGATTGTGCCGATCGTCGATGCCGATGGGGCCGAGGTTGTGTCCGCCAGCGGCCTGGCCTCGGTTCAGCACTTCGACGAGGTTGAGGCGGCGGGCGAACATGGCGATCCCTCGGCCCCCTGGCGCGAGCGCCTGTCGATCGTCATCAGGCGTCTGGGCGTCCGGCACGTGATGGCGCCGCTCGGAATCCTGGGCGCTCCTCAGGCCATCGACTATTTCACGGTTCTTCGCGCCGCGCTTCACGTCGACAAGGGGCGCGACCTTCTCTTTTTCGAGGAACGCCCGCACTGCCTGGTTCCCGAGGCAGTGCCTCTGCGCCTGTCGGACCTCGGCATCCGACTACCTCCGGTCAGCGTGCTGCGGGCGCCGCGAGGACGCACCGCGTTCACGGTGCGGCTCATGATGGGCCTGACCCCGCCTCTTTTCGGCGGACTGGGCGAGCGCTGGCGCCTGTCCCGTTCGTTGAAGCAGGCCTTCAAGGAAGCGGCTGATTGGGATCCCCACCGCGCGCTCGGGCCCAAATTGCAGCCGGTTACCGAGCCTTGGCGCGACGCTGATTCGGCCCACCTTCTTGAACTGGCGGGGGCTCTCGGCGAAGGGGCCCGGTTCGGGACGGCGAAGACACTCAAACGCCGGATGTCCCGCCATGCCGCATCGTCGGGGAGCCGTGCGCCGTTCGAGCGGTACTGGCTCTCGCTTCCCGGCGCCCCGGATTCCGATCCGGCGACCGACTCCTACTGAAGCGGAACGTCCTTGGCGTGGGCCCAGCGTTCGGGGTCTTGCAGCCAGAGGGTGTTGAGGTAGGTCCTCACCGCCGACGAGGGCTCTGAGGCGATGGCCGTGCAGGCCTTCTTGAGCTCATCCAGACTCACGGCTTCGGTGGCCTCGTCCTTGAGCACGCCATCCTCATGGGGAAGGCCGAGCGCGTTGAGGAAACCGATGAGCATGGGCTTGCGCGGGCCGAGGTGCAGGGCCACCAGCAAGGAGGATGCGAGCATCTCGCCGGGATCACGAACCGAGGCGATGATCCGGGCCTGGGCGTCGGGGGCCAGCTTGCGGGCTGCGATCGCGCGCATCTTGCGGGCATCGGCGACCACCGCGGTGACGCTGGCGCGGATCAGCGGTGTCGGATCCTTCACCAGTTCGGTGGCCGCCATGAGCTTCTCGTCCGGGGACAGGGCCTTCCACAGGCGGTTCGAGGTGGTCTGCCAAAGGTCGTTCGCGGCGGGCGGAGTCGTCATGTGGGCCAAGCATATAGTCGAGGGCTATGTCCGGCCCGATGTCTCTTGATGCTTTTGTGAGGAAGGTCCCGCGTCTCTTCGTCCTGACCGGAGCCGGGTGCAGCACCGCGGCCGGGATCCCCGACTACCGCGACGAGACCGGCGCCTGGAAGCACAAGCCACCCGTTCAGTTCCAGGACTTCATCGGCTCGGAGGCCACGAGGCGGCGCTATTGGGCGCGGAGCCTCGTCGGCTGGGCCAGGGTGGCGGCGGCGCGGCCCGCGCCTGCTCATGATGCGTTGGCGGCGCTCGAGAGGACCGGCGCCTTGGCGCGACTCGTGACCCAGAACGTGGACGGACTGCATCAGAAGGCGGGCAGCGAGGCGGTCATCGACCTCCATGGCCGTCTCGACACCGTGCGCTGCATGGAGTGCGGGGCCACGGTGTCCCGCGCCGCTATTCAGGAGCAACTCGTAGCTGCGAATCCGCGCTTCGCGAGGATGAACGCCGTCAATGCGCCTGATGGTGATTCACAACTCGAGGGCCCGTTCGACGATGTGGTGATCCCGTCCTGCGCTTCTTGCGGTGGGATGCTGAAGCCGGACGTGGTGTTCTTCGGTGAGAACGTCCCCAGAGCGCGAGTGGCCGACTGCTACGCGGCGCTTGCCGAAGCCGATGGAGTGCTGGTCGTCGGATCTTCGCTGATGGTGTTCTCCGGTTACCGGTTCTGCCTCGCCGCCGCCGAGATGGGGAAGCCGGTCGCCCTCGTCAATCGCGGCAAGACCCGCGCCGACGACCTCGCCCATCTGAAGGTGGAGGGCGACTGCGGCGAGGTCCTCCACGACCTCGTGCGAAGGCTCGGCTGATTCGCAGTCTGCAAAAGAACGCGCCCGCCCCACTACCAACGGGGTTGGTCGCAAAGCACGCGGCACCCGCACCACTACCAAGGTGGTTGGACCTGTCGCAAAGAACGCGGCGCCCGCACCACTTTGCGAGAGGTTCAACCAGCCTGGAAATGGGGCGGCCACCGGCGCGCGCGGATGATCGCGGCCAGAGGGCGAAGCGCCGAGGGTAACCACTGCGGAGGTGATCCGCCGCCGACCGAAGGGCTCCTTCGGGACCACCGAACCCAGGATCGCGGCGAAGGGGACCGAGGTCTCGCGCGATACGGCCACCCCGGTGATCGGGAGTGGGCCTATCTGGAGCTGCTCGAGCGTGGCATCCATGACCCCGGCGAGACCCGTCCCATCAATGGTCTCGATCCGACTGGAGACGCACGCTGGGGACTCCAGAGCCGAGGCGTCGACCTACCTTGGGGCACATCTGGCCAACTCCACAGAGAGTGTCAGCCCGACCGCCATCATGACATCGTGTCTCTCTGTCGCGATCGCAGGATCGTAACTCACACGCAAACATCGAAGAACTCCAAGGAGAGAGTATGAACCAAGTTATCTCTGGAGTGGACGGGCGTCTGGGGCAAAGAACGCGGAGTTTCCTGCTCCGAGTCGTGGGCCCAACGGCCCTCGGGCTCGCTGTCGCTCTGGTCGCGGACGCTCAGGCCGCACACGCCGCGAAACCCATCGGCTGCTACAAGTACTGCAACGGTGCTTCCTGCATGGCCACCCCGTACCACGATGCCAGTTGCTCAGCTGGCTGGTGGTCGGGCTGCACCACGAACGGGTGCGACTAACCGCCTGAAGGCCGAAGCCCGGGCCGCACGCTTGGGCCTCGGCCTGTTCCGGCAGTTCAGCATCGGGCTCATGGCGATCGAAAAGGGCGTTCCCCAGGCTAAGCAGCCGAGTTCGGCAGCGATCCGTGAGGCGTCTACGCCTTACTGAGGAGTATCCAGCGAGCAACGAACATGAGAAGAACGGGGTCATGAAGATAGATAGACGTGGGCTGTTTACAGCCTTGAGCGGCGGCGCCATTTGTCTCGGGGCTTACGGAGGGGCGAGAGCGGTTCTTCAGGCGCGGCGAAAGGGCCAGTATCAGTTGGGCCGACTTAAGACTGGCCCGGAACTGGCGATGGTGTTTGCTGCATCCTCGACCTGCGCGGCGTGCTTAGTACCAGACCTGCCGGAGGCTGTTAAGCGATTCAAACTTCTGCTCTCTCAAGCTGCGCAAAGCCGAGGCTGGTCTTTTGCATGCACCGGCATCGCCGCTGAGAGGGACCCCGATGCGGGGGTTCGGTTTCTGGGCAGATTCGGGAAATTCGACGAGACCCTCGCTGGGAGAGGCTGGGTTGGTGTAGGGTGCCGCGAATACTTGAAGACCCTGCCGGGCCCGCTTGCAACACCCCAAGTAATCGTGCTCTCCAGGCATGTCAGTCTCGCGGAGTCGATGGTCCACGACGAGCGCGCAGTATTGCGAAAGGTTGGGCTGCCGGCCATCCGCCAGTGGGCGGAGTCCGGAGCGCCGCTGCCCCCTATTGATGCGCCTGTTCCGGGAGAGTAGGTCCGACCTGGCCGCCCTCTCGACCGGATGGCGGCAAATCAGAAGAACGCCGATTCCTTCGGCGATCTCCGTTTTGGTTCAGGCCATCGGGATTGCGGGGATGATCCTCATTTTCGCGCTCGTCACTGGAGCACAGGAGAGGAGACCGGGCGGCATCCTGACCAGGAGCGACGAGCTTGTGCAGATTCGGGAGGTCGCCGAGAGGGGGGGCATTTTTTCCCCACCTTCCCTGGGATGGTTCTCGTACCCCACCTACATGGCACTCCGCCGGCAGGCGGCCTCGATGTCCGATGTCGCCGCGTCGACTGGCATGGCCACCGTCGCCGTCCAGGTCCACCAGAGACTGGAGGTGGTCGAGGGAGGGTTGTCGACCAGCAATTACCTCAGCGTCCTTGGAGTACGCCCGGTGATGGGTCGTGGTTTCACCGCGGAGGAGGATCTACGTGTCGTTGAGGCCATCTGCCTCCTCAGCGAGCGTCTCATGCGCCGTTGGGGACTGGAAGGAAAGGTGCCAGGAGCGACACTGGTCATGAACGGCCGCCCTGTGACGGTCGTTGGAGTTCTGCCTGATGCCTTTCGCGGCACGAATTACACCGACCGCGCGGAGATCTGGTTTCCGATCGCCCTCCACGAGTTTCTCTATCCGGGTTATGAGTCCCTGTCGGCAAAGTTCCTGTCGGCGGACCTCGCTCCGTTCCAGCTTGTGGGTCGGCTCAGACCTGGAGTTGCGCGACGGGCGGCGGAGGTGGAGTCGACCACGATTCTGAGGCAGCACGAGCAGCGAGGAGGAGCCGGGACACCAGCGAGCGCAAGGGTTGCGATAGAACCACTGCGGGCCGCAGGTCACCTCGAGCGCTACCTCTTCGTACCTCTATACGCGGCACTCACTCTTAGTGCGGGGCTTATTCTCGCGATGGCCCTGTTCAATGTCGCCGGATTGGAAATGGTGGTGGCGGTCAAGCGACAGCGAGATGTCGCCATACGTCTCGTGCTCGGAGCATCTCGGGCCGGTCTCATGTTGGAACGACTCAGCGAGGCGTTGTTTCTTGGGGTGCTTGCGGGTGGCGCCGGTGTTCTCCTGGCCAAAGGCCTCCTCGAAGTCCTCCGAGGGGCGATCACGGGACGGTTCTTCACCCTTTTGATCGAGTCCGCATCCTTGCTGAACTGGCGTATGCCCGCTTTTGTACTCCTTGTGTCCACAGCGGTCGCCCTCATCAGTCGGCTCTTGCCCGCTTGGGCCGCAGCTAAAACCCCGCCCGCTCTTGTTCTCCAGGGGAGCGGTGGGATGCAGAGCCAGGCTCTGAGAATGCGGGCGCGGGTTCTTGTCGGACAGACGGCCGTGGTGACCCTCCTGATCTTGATCAGTACAGCGTCAGCACGCGGTACGTGGAAAGCGCAAAACGAACCGCTCGGGTTCGACACGCGCGGTCTGGCGTTGGCGAAGGTCGACCCGGTCGCCGTTGGTTACGAGCCGTCCGCGGCGCTGCTGTTTGCACGCCGCCTGCTTGACCGATTGGAAACCTCGGTTAACCTTCAGACGGCAACCCTCTCGCGATTCAGCCCAGTCAACCGCGCGACCATCTCTGATCGAATCGCTCTGGTCGACCAGAAGCGCTCGGAAGTGATCCCCGTCGGCACCGTCGCGCGCGACGAGGTGGCAGAGAACTATTTTGAAGTCATGGGGATGCCGGTCACTCAGGGGCGTTCCTTTGATCGATCGGACGTCCACGGAAGCGCCCCTGTTCTGGTGATCAATAGCGCGGCCGCGCGCCAATGGCTGTGGCCGGGAGGGGAAGTGGTCGGCGGGCTCGTTAGATTGGGCTCTGAGGCAATCCCGTACACCGTGGTTGGCGTGGTGGGGGATGTGAGTCCCATCGGTGCGTCGAGCCCGTTCGTCTACCTTCCACTCTTCCAGAGGGCGAGCGGCTCCGTTCTCGACCACTTCGGATTCACGATCAATGTCCGCGCGCCTGGCAAACTCAGCGCGGCAAACTCCTTGCTCCGCGACGAAGTGCTTGCCCTCGATCCCAAGCTACCCGTGGCCGACCTACGTCCCATCGGAGACGTCATTGCCGACGCTCTGCCCCTTGAGAGAACGATCGGCAGGCTCAATGCGACGCTCGCAGCCCTCGCCCTCGTGATCTGTGCTGTCGGCTTCTATGCCACGGCTTCACGAATCGCGCTCGAGAGAAAGCGCGAGTTCGCGGTCCGGCTCGCGCTCGGCGCGCGCCCAGCTGACCTGGCATTGCTCCTCCTCAGATGGGGGGTCACGACGATCGGAACCGGCCTCGCGATCGGTCTGATATCGGGGACGGCGCTCGTTTGGCCGATCGCAGGACGCGGAGTGCTTCTGAGCGTTGATCTGGTGGTGGTGGCCATCGTCTGCACGATTGTCTTGGCCGTCGGCCTCGCCGCGCTCTGCGTTCCCGCCTGGAGTGTGTTGCGAACCGACCCGGCCGCGACACTCCGACTCCAGGCAGATACCCCTTGATCGACCTTGGGCGCCCGATCGAGGCGTCGGACCTCACCGCCACCGCCACGGCTACGGACAGGGGCCGGAAGGGGCGTCGCTCGCTGCGACCTCTCTACTATTTCCTGGCGAGCTTGGTTTTGGGCCTCTGCCTCACCAGGCTGTTTCATGTGACCGTGATCTTCGGGGACAGCATGTGGCCCGAGTTCAGTGACGGAGACGTGGTCTTGGTTTCGGCGCTTTCCTACCGGCTCAACCCGATCCAAGCTGGCGATGCCGTTGTGCTTTCGCACCCGGAGCAGCCCTCGATGCTCGTAGCGAAGCGCATCTTCGGCCTGCCCGGCGACGTGATCGTGTCCTGCCAAGGAGCTGTCGTCGGCACGGCACCGCACCAAGAGTGTCTTCCGAGCGCTAAGCATCCGCTGCCCCACGCCGTCGTCGGCCACCACTACTATGTGCTTGGCGACAATCGGGACCGGAGCACAGATAGCCGCGTTTGGGGCGATGTCCATCGCCGGAGCATCCAAGGAAAGATCGTCTTCAAGTTTTGGCCCTTGCTGCGATTCGGCCCGATCACCCATGAGGCCCGGCCGATCCGCCACTCCAACCCAGGGCCCGGCTCGGCGCCCGCGATGACGACTGGCTTGATCGGCTTGGGACGGAGCGGTTGACCTCAAGGGCGCCTGCGATTCTGGGCGCGCGCGACTCGTCATGGCCAGATTGCCCCGCCGCGGAGATGGGGAAGCCGGTCGCCCTCGTCAATCGCGGCAAGACCCGCGCCGACGACCTCGCCCATCTGAAGGTAGAGGGCGACTGCGGCGAGGTCCTCCACGACCTCGTTCGAAACCTCGGCTGATCCCAGTTCGCGGAAGAACGCGTTCGCCGCACTACCAACGGGGTTGGACCTGTCGCAAAAAAACGCCGCGCCCGCACTACTACCAAGCTGGCTGGACCTGTCGTCATCCCGGCGCAGCCACTCCGTTTAGCGTGCGGACGCCGGGACCTAGCGCGAGCGGTCCGTCTGCGACCGCGATATCCAGCGACCGCGATACCCCTGCAACCGCGAAGTTATGGTCTCGAGGTCGTCGCGGTTGACATACGGAGTCCTCACGCTAGGTCCCGGCTTCCGCATGTCAAACGGACTGGCTGCGCCGGGATGACGACAGGTCCAACGTGCTTGGTAGTGGGGCGGGTCCGGAGGTGACGAGAGGCCCAGCGCTGCCGGAAACGCGGGCGCCCATGCCGTCCACGATGGAGTAGGCGGCGGTGAAAACACCGCTCATCAGTGGATAACCGATCGACCGCCGCAACAGCACTCCTTTGTCCGCGGCCGCGAAGGCGAGGCTGGCGATGCCGAGAGACGAGACGACGATGCCCAGCCACTCGCGGGGAACCAGGACATCGAGGCCAAGCAGCGACGAGACAAGCGCCGCAGTGAGGGCGGCCACTCCGCGCGCGATGGGATAGGCCTGCGACAGATCACCGTGGCGGTACGAGAGGATCACGAAGCCGAAGTAGATGTTCTGAAGAATGACGGTGACGATCAGGAACGGCCAGACCTCGCGGGCGGGAAAACCCACGAAGGGCAGGGCGAGGGCGGTGGCGGCGCCTCCGAGGCCCATGATCCAGGCCATCGAGAGCGTCCGGTCGGGGTCGCCCTTGACGAAGGCGTTCCACGACGCGTGAAGGACCGCCGAGAGCAGGATGAGGGCCGTGACCATGAGGAAACCACGTATTCTCCGTCGACCAGACATCGATAGAGGAGCTCACATGGAAAACCGACGGAACTTTCTCGGCGCGCTCGCGGCGGCGCCTCTCGTTCACGGCGTCCTCGGACGCGGCGTTTCCGAAGCATCGATCGCCCCCCAGTCCGTGGCTCCGACCGATGCCGAAGTGTTCGAACGACTGCGCGGCGAGTTCCTGTTCCCCCGCGACGTGACCTACTGCAACACCGGCACTCTTGGGGCCATTCCGCGTGAGGTGATGGACGCGATGGTGACCGGCCTGCGCGGCACCGAAGCCGCGCTGCCCGACTGGCCGTACTTTCAAGCCGATGGCGAGCCGCTCACCGGCTATCAGCCGCTGCTCGCCGCCCGCACCCGCGCCGCCCGTTTCCTGGGCGCCGAGGCGGACGAAATCGCGATCACTCAAAACGCGACTGTGGGCATGAACGCGCTGGGGAACGGGCTTGACTGGAAGGCGGGCGACGAAGTCCTCACCACCGATCAGGAACACGGCGGGGCGGTGTCGATCTTCAGGCTGATGGCGAAGCGGCGAGGCATCGTGGTCAAAGAACTGCCCCTGAGCGCCGCGGTAGGCGGTGGTCCCGAGGGAATTCTGGCCCAGTTCCGCGCCGCCTCCTCGCCGCGCACCCGGGCGATCATGGTCAGCCACATCACCTCCCAGTTCGGGATCCGCATGCCCGTCGAAGGGCTCATCGCTCTGGCCCGCGAACGCGGAGCCCTCTCCTTGATCGATGGCGCGCAAGCGGTGGGGCAGATCAGGGTGAATCTGCGTGAACTCGGCTGCGACGCCTATGTCGCGAGTCCGCACAAGTGGCTGATGGCGCCCAAGGGCACGGGACTGCTCTACATTCGCCGCGCCGCGCAGGCGCAGTTCTGGACCACGCTTGCGAGTTACCAGTGGGACAACCAGGAGCAGGGCGCTTTCCGTTTCATGCAATACGGCACCGGAAGCACCGCGCTGATCGACGGTCTGATGGCGGCGATTGCCCTCGGCGAGCGGAACACCATGGAACGAGTCGAGCGCTGGGACCTCATGCTCACTACGCGTCTGCGCGAGGGTCTCGCGAAAATCAAGGGAGCAGTGTCGTCGTCGCCCGCCGATCCGCGTCTCGCCTCGGCCATCACCACGTTCCGCGTGGAAGGCGTGAGCGCGCGCGATCTGCAGAACGCGCTCTGGGCGCGGAAGATCCGCGTACGTGCGCAAGGCGACGACAAGGGAGTGCGCCTCTCCGCCCACGT
>JAGNNV010000417.1 GCA_017990495.1 Vicinamibacteria bacterium | reverse complement strand
GGCGGTCCTTGCGGGCGATCTGCCAGAGGGGGAAGGTGACGTTGTAGGCGAAGCCGCCACGCTTGGTCGCATAATAAAGGTAGCGCCCTTCCTTCGAGACGGCCACACCCAGAGCGTTGTGCTGCTCCGCAGGAGTGGTCTCGGGCCGAGGCTTGGCCTTGGTGATCTGGATGCCGGATCCGCCCCGCGTGTCATAGACCCACAACTCGAAGGTGCGCAGTCCCGGAGTGTTCTTGGAGACGATCACGCTCTGACCGTCTTCGGTCCAGGCGGGCGAGGCGAACGACGCCTGCTTCTCCTTGGTGATTTGCCGCGCGCCGCTGCCGTCCGCCTTCATGATCCAGAGGTTGTCCGCTCCGTCGCGATCGGAGAGGAACGCAACGTGGGCTCCATCGGGCGAATAACGAGGCTGCGAATCGAACGCAAGTCCGGTGGACAGAGGGCTCGCTTTTCCTCCTGCCATGGGCAGGGTGTAAAGCTCGCCGGCCAGTTCGAAGACGATGGTCTTCCCGTCCGGAGCTACGTCCAGGGAAACCCACGTGCCCTCGTCCGTCTCGAATGCGATCTTGCGCTCGGTCTTGAGCGGCAGCCCGGCCTTCTCCGAAGACGGCGTGGTCGCTTTCGTCTCCTGCGCGGCCACGCTCGTCAACTCCGGCGTCCGGGCAAATGCGGCTATCGACAGGGCAGCGCCCAAGACGGCGCGCGCGCGTGAGTACTTCATGGGGGGCTCCTTCGGTGGGGGATCGCGGCAGCGGGCGAGGCTTGTGGGCGGAAAGGATACCGGCAAACTAAACTCTCGGGATGGTGCAGCCCATTCCCTTCTGTCCTCCCTACTTTGGCGACGAAGAGGCGCGGGCCGCGGCCGATGTTGTCCGCAGCGGCTGGGTGGTGGGAGGCAAGCAGCAGCTCGAGTTCGAGCGGCGCTTCGCCGCCTTGTGCGGCAAGTCCGAGGGGATCGCGGTTTCCAACTGGACGACCGGGGCATTTCTGGTTCTGCATGCGTGGGGGATCGGTCCCGGGGATCAGGTCATCGTTCCCTCCCTCACCTTCATCGCCAGCGTGAACGTGATCCGCCACGCCGGTGCCACTCCGGTGTTCGCCGACGTCGATCCCGTGACCCTGAACCTCGACCCCGAAGATGCGCGAAGGCGCATCACGTCGAAGACGCGCGCCATCATTCCTGTCGACCAGTTGGGTATGCCTTGTCGGATCGACGAGTTCGTGAAGATCGGCGCGGAGCACGGACTGCGTGTCCTGCAGGATGCGGCCTGCGCCATCGGATCCCGCTACCGGGGCGCGCCCGTGGGCGCGTTGTCCGAACTCTCGGTCTTCAGCCTGCACGCGCGGAAGGTGGTTTCCACGGGCGAAGGGGGCATGATCGTGACCGACGACGCCGCGTTCGCCACCCGTCTGCGGCGGTTGCGTCATCAGGGCATGTCGATCTCCGATTTCCAGCGGCATTCGTTATCGCCCACGACGTTCGAAACGTATCCCGAGGTCGGTTTCAACTTTCGCTTGACCGACATCCAGGCCGCGATTGGCAACCGCCAACTCGACAAGCTCGAGGAGATGCTCCAGAAGCGCAAGGTGGTGGCCGCGCGATTCAATGCGGAACTTGAAACCCATCCCTGGATCACCCCTCCGACCGTCCCGGAGCACAGCGAGGTCAACTGGCAGACCTACCAGGCGCGGGTGAAGAAGGACGCGCCGTTCACGCGCAACGAGGCGATGGAGCGCTTGCACGCCTTGGGGATTCCCACGAGGCGTGGCGTGATGTCGTCGCACCTCGAACCGCCGTACGCCGGAACCGGAGTGGGCTTGCCTCATACCGAAGACGCCACGAATCAGGGCCTGCAGCTGCCACTTCACCCGGCTCTGTCCGACGAAGAGATCGAGCGGGTGTGCGCGGCTCTCCGCGGATTGAGATAGGCGCGCCGGAGAATTAATTTGGGCAGGGGTTCGTCCGCGGCCACGGGCTCCTCGGACGCGTTGCCCGGCTTCTTTCTCTTCCTGCGTTCCGCGGTTTCGTCGGGCAGGAACAGCCGAGGTGGTCCGTCTTCCGCCCGCCATATCTCGATGAGGGGTGAGCCGTCGCGTCCTCGCAACTGCCGCACCATGCGCACGCGGCCGAAGATCGAGTGCATACGTTCGCGGAGGTTCTGGTTGGCGGCCACATATTTCGGATGCGCGGTGGGCGGGTTGTGCACGGACAACACGTTGTCGGGCCAGAGGAGGATGAAATACACGCCTTCCTTCGTCTGTGGGAGAGTGGTGCGACGGACGTCGTAAACCGGAACGCCCGTGCCGTTCATCACGAAGCCCATGGGGATGAAGGCGCGATCGGCGTAAATGAGCGCGCCTCCCTCAGCGCCCGGCTGGGTCATCACGGTTTCCCGGATCTGAACCAGCGTCGACTTCGGCTGGTCGGAGACGAGCCAGCCGCGGTATCCGCCGCCGCCGTCCCAGATGCCCTCGCCGTGATCGACGCCGCCGCCCAGCATGGCGTGGCCGATGCGCGCGGTGGAGGCTGCGGGCCACAGGAGCAGCAGGATCAGAACGCCCCGCGCCACCACACCGGAACGCGCCGCTATCTCCGCCGTGAGCATGGCGAAACCGGGCAGGAGGGCGAACAGATACCGGTCCATGTGATTGGCGGGGAGATACCACTCGCGGCCCGGAGCGAGGATCAGCGGCGTGACGAGAAGTCCGGCCCCGAAATACACAGCGGGGAAGCCGCCGAGAATGCCGCCGCGCGCGCAGCGCAGTCCGTAGGCCACGAAGGCCGCGAGGGGGAGCAGGAGGAGGCTGGCCGTCCGCGCGGAGAGGGCTTCGTTGGTGAAGTGCCGAACCGTCGCCTCGCCCAAGAGTGCCGTGCCCATCATGTGGGTGTATCCCCAGAGATGGGGCCAGAAGTTGTCGAGGGCGCTCGCCGATGGTTGGGCAGCCAGCTTGAGGGCTCCGAGGACCACGGGCAGACCGTGAGCCGCGGAGATGAAGGCGGCCACCCAGGTGGCCGGGTCGCGCAGCAGCCAGCGGTGGGTGGGGAACAGCAGGAACACCCCGCAGGCCACCACGGCC
>JAGNNV010000416.1 GCA_017990495.1 Vicinamibacteria bacterium | reverse complement strand
CCTCATATTCGGCTTCGCCCCTCGAGGAGGAGAGGCGGCGCGCGCTCGGTTCGAGGCGGCGCGCGGCCTCGACGATCCATGGATCGTTGCTCTCCGACCCGGTCGGGCCCGGCTCCTCGGTGTCCGACGCGGCGGCTGAGTCGAAGAGCACGTTGCCGTTCGTGTCGACAACACTCGCGGAGACCACATCCTCGGAGCGGCGGAGCGTTTCCTCGATCTGTTGCCGCATCTTGTAGACGCCCGACCCGTGATACCGCTCGTAGCTCTCCGTGACTCCCGGCGTCGAGAGAAGGGCGTAGTCGCGAGCCCGCTTTTCGAGATCGCGGCGCAGGTAGTTTCCCGCGACCCACAAAAGGAGAATCAGCACGACCACCAGCGCGGAAGCGACGGTCACGGCCATGGCCATCGCGGTCTGGGTTCTGAGGCTTCTTCGTGGGCGCTGGCTCCCCTGAAGCGATCGATGGATCTGGGGGTACTTCACGGGCGCGGATTATCGCCTGTGTGGCGCCGCAAACGGACGATCGCCGCGGGATCAGCGGGGTCCGACGACCAGCGTGGCTCCGCGGATCTCGCGGTCGAGGCGCAAATCAAACGAAATGCCGGCGGCCACGCCGTAGAGGTCTTCCCGGCGAAGGAGAGGAATGACGGGCACGTCGAGGCGGATCCTCTCCTCGACTTTCCTCAAGAGCGAAAGGCGCGCTTCCGCATCGAGGGTCGCGGCCGCCGCGTCGAGCAGCGCGTCGGTTTCCTGACTGGAGTACCCACCGCCGTTGTCGGTGCCCCGGCCTTCCGACGGCGTGCGTAGAAGGAACTCGGCGGTGCTCCCGAGGTCGCCCGAGGTTCCCACCCACGAGAGCAGGTAGAACGAGGTGTCGCGCGCTTCCACCCGGGGGAGAAGGTCCTGGGTGGCGTGTGGTCGAGGCTTGATCCGAATGCCGATCTGCGCCACCTGGCGGGAGAGCACTTCCACGACGGGCGATCTTGAATCCGCGGCGCCCTCGAAATCGAGGGTCACTTCGAATCCCGAGCCGAACCCCGCTTCCGCCATCAGCGCTCTGGCCGCAGTCAGGTCGGGTGAGGGGTGCGGCGCGTCCGGCGCGTATCCGAATGCCTCCGGCACAACCATCTGAGCGAGGGGGGACCCGTTCCCATGAAGCGCCTCAGCCACCAGCGCCTCGCGGTCGATCACGCTCGCAATGGCGAGTCGCACGCGACGGTCGCGAAATGGGTTCGTCTTCACGCTGACATAGGGCGTTTGGAGCCGCGCGTAGTCCATGGACAGGAATGCGATCAGCAGGCCGCGTCGCCTGAGCGGCCGGGCGTTTGCGGAACGACTGACAGCTGCTGCCGCTTCGGCGGTGAGATAGGGCAGGATGTCGGCCCGGCCTTCGATCAACATCCGCAAGCGGGCCGCGGGATTCGGCATGACGCGGAAAAGGAGTGGGTGGAGGCGCTGTCCCGGTCGGGCCGGGACCAGCAGTGTATCGCCTCCGGGTGTGAACCTCTCGAGGCGATAGGGTCCGGTGCCCGCCGGGAAGGAGGTTCCGCCCGCACCCGCGCGTGACACCGGCACCTGGGCGATCTGCGAGGCGAGAGCGCCGAAGGGCGCCCTGGTCTTCAGCACCACCTCGCCCGCTCCGCCTGGCGTCATGGCGGTGACTTGAGAGAGCTCGGGACGTCGCCTCGACTTCGGATCGCTGCGCGCGCGCTCCAGGCTCGCGATCACCTCGAACGGCGTCACGGCGGCACCATCGTGCCACACCGCGCCCTTCCGCAGGCGAAACACCCAGGTCGTGGCGTCCGGGGTGTACCAGGACTCCGCCAGAGCGGGAACGAGCTTGAGATTCGCGTCCATCGCGATCAGCGGCTCGAACACGTTGCCCAGGATGTTCGCCGAATGATCCTCGTTGCTCTCGTAGGGTTCGAGTGAGCGCAGCCCTTCAGCCTGGACGATGACAATCGGTCTCGGTTCCGCACGACCCGCAACCCCGCAACCCGCGCTGAAGATAGCGGCCACGATCCACCCGAGCCGGCCCGCACTAGCCTTCACGAAGTCACCGCCCGGTTGGGAAGCCTATGCCCTTGGTCATGGTGCGTTGAGTGTAGGCCGAACCGCGAGGATTTGCTCGTCGAGCCGGGAGAGGTCCTGGGGGCGGGTATCGTTTGAATTGCGATGAAAACAAACCCAATCCTGGCCGGCCTGATCCTCCTCGCAGCCGCGGTCGCTTTCGCGCAGACTCCGAAAGACGTGGCGGGACGATACGAGGGCTCCATACAGATTCCGGGCGCACCGCTGAAGGTGATCGTCGAGCTCAAGGACGGAACCGCCGGCCTTGGCGGCACAATCGACATTCCACAGCAGGGGGCTCGCGGGGTTGTCCTCGAGAAGGCCGCGGCGGGCAATGGGGAAGTCACATTCGCGATTGC
Organism: Vicinamibacteria bacterium; assembly: GCA_017990495.1. Classification (GTDB taxonomy): domain Bacteria; phylum Acidobacteriota; class Vicinamibacteria; order Fen-336; family JAGNNV01; genus JAGNNV01. The sequence continues at coordinate 656 of JAGNNV010000416.1, read as the reverse complement.
GGGCATTCCCGGCGCTCCGACGTTCCGGGCGAAGGTCGGGCCGGACTTCGCGAAGGACGGGACGCTCAGCGGTCAGTTCACGCAAGGCCCGGGGACGTTCCCGTTCACGCTCAAGCGGGCTTCCACCCTGGAGAAGGCGAAGGCGGCGCTCGACGGTTTCGCGGCCGCGGTCGAGGCGATTCTCAAGGCGCACAAAGCGCCGGGGGCCGGCATCGCCATCGTCAAGGATGACAGCGTGGTTTTCTCGGACGGCATCGGGCTGCGCAATCTCGAAACGAAGACGAAGGTCACCCGCGACACACTCTTCGCCATCGGCTCGTCCACGAAGGCCTTCACCGCTTTGTCTGTGGCGCTTCTGGTGGACGACGGGAAACTCGCCTGGGACGAGCCGGTTTCAAAGGTCCTTCCGGAGTTTCGCCTTCACGATCGAAGCGCGTCCGAGCGACTCACGCCCCGGGACCTGCTGACTCACCGTTCGGGGCTGCCCCGCCACGACCTGCTCTGGTACGGCGCGGACTTCACGCGCGAAGACATGGTGCGGCGCGTCGCCTACCTCGAACCCTCGGCCGATCTGCGCGCGAAGTGGCAGTACCAGAACCTGATGTTCATGACGGCGGGATACCTCGCGGGGAAACTCTCCGGGACATCGTGGGAGG
>JAGNNV010000415.1 GCA_017990495.1 Vicinamibacteria bacterium | reverse complement strand
GGAGGATCTGCGCCCTTGTCCACTGTCCCGACGTCGAAGGCGGCTCGGACGAGCCACCTTCGGACAACGCGGACAAAAGCGCCCGTTCGCTCTCGTTCAGGTATCCCTGAACCTCCGCCCGCGTCAGATCGGCCATGCTGGAAACCGCGCGCCGACCGGCCTAGTTAAGAACCAGCTTCTTCGAGTCGACGCCGCCGCGGGTGGAGCCGATGGTGACCGTCACTTCCCCGGCGCCCTTGACCAGCCACGATGCGGACTTCGTCTCGCCGGGCTTGAGCCAGCCGAGTTCCACCCGCGCCTCCGCCTCGGTGGCGGGGTTGGGCTTCACCAACTCCTGGCCCTTGGCGAGGGTGATCGATGCGGTGTCCGGCTTGACCATCTTCACTCGCTTCGCGATCTCGAGTGCCGTGGGTATCTTGCCTTCGTTCGTGACCGTCATCTCCACGCGCTGGACGCCCGGCTGGCCCGCTACCGGCGTGATCTTGGTCGAGACGAGTCTCACCTGCGGGAGCTGTTGCGCCATCCAGAGATTGAACTGCGCTTCCTTGCTCGCCCACTCCTCGATGAGGTCCTTGGGAGGATTCTGGCCGTAGAACTTGGGATGGAATCCGCCGATCTCGACGTCGCCGAGCTGAGGGTGTTTGAAGGCGGCCCAGTCCTTGAAGTCGCCCTTGCCCGCGCGGTTCTCGTCGTTCCACTTGAGCATTTCCCATTCGTCGAAGCGCTTATCGCCGTCGTAGTCCTTGAACCGCCCGCCGTTCCAGATCTCGTTGCCGTACCAGATCGTCCCGTAGTACGAGTACCCGAAGTCGGGGCCGTGGCCGAAGAGCGGCTCCTCGCGCGAGACGCGGCCGGTGAGCGGATCCGAGGGGACCCGTGTGGCGTAGACCTTGTAGACGTCACCGGCCCACGGGTAGTCCGTGAACGAGAGGCCTTTCTTGTCGAACTCGCGAATCAGCGTGAGGTCTTCGGGGAACATGCCTTCTTCGCTCGTCTGCACCGACGGCCCTCGCAGGATCATGGGAATCGCGGTGTCGAGCGACTGGACGATGGCCACGTTCGGATGCTCCATGAGGAAAGAGAACACGGCGCGAGTCTCGGGTTCGGAGAGCGGGTATTCGCCGGCGCCCATCTGGGTCTGACCGCGGCCGGTGGCCTCCTTCATCGGTCGCCAGTTCTCGGGATAGTTGCGGTGCAGGTCGAGACCGCCGATGCCGTCTTCGTTGTAGCGGCCGTCGCCGTCGCTGTCGATGCCTTCGGAATAGACCTCGTAGTCGCCCTGCTTGTCTTTCACCCGACGCATGGCCCGGCCCTTCGCGTCCTTCGGGTCCTTGATGGCGTTGCCCTTGCCCTGGCCCACGAACTTGCGCATCTGGCGAATCGCGCCATCGCCGTCGAGATCTTCGCCCGCATCCTCGTCGAGCAGGCCGTCGTTGTCATTGTCGGTTGGCCGCACCGACGACCGCAGGGTCTGCGCGGTGTAGTGATAGAGGCTGTTGCCATCGGGATTATTGAGTGGCCTCACGTACATCGCCTTGGTGTCGACCACGGACTTGAGGGCAGGGTCGGTCGCGTACTTCGAGAGCAGCTCATTGGCGAAGTACAGAGTCGACTCGATGCCGCTGATCTCGCCCGAGTGGCGACCGCCCTCGATGAAGAGCGCGGGCTTGTCCGTGTGCTTGCCCGTCTTCTTGTTGGTGATGGTGATCTGCCAGAGATCCCGCCCCTCGAGCGACTTCCCCACCGAGTAGAGGTCCACCAGATCCGGATACTGAGCCGCCCACGCTTTGAGGAGTTCGATCGACTCTTCGTAGGTGTGATAGTGGCGCGGGTCGTACACCCCGGCCTTCTCGGGCACGAGTTCGGGATAGGCAACGCGGTCGAACGCGGAAATGCCATCGCGCGCGCCACCCATCACGCGGTAGGTCTCTTTCTTCTTTGCTGTGGGCTCTCCCGCCGCCCCCCCGGATGAAGGGGGTTGAGCGCTCGAGGGAGCGGCGAGCGCCATCGCGAGGATCAGACAAAGCGAGTTCCGGGCGTTCATGATCGGTCAGTTCTCCTGGGAATGGTCCGGCTAAGGAATGGTGATGGCGATGTAGTGAAGAGGGGTCTTGCCGACGTTGGCGAAATGGTGGTCGGCATCTCGGGGGATGTAGAAAGCCTGGCCCACCTTCCAAGGTCCCTGGTCCTTGCCTTGCACCGTTACTTCAGCCGCCCCTTCGGAAGTGGGAATGATCAGAACCTCCATGGCATGGGTGCCTGGGGCCTCCACCGAACCTGCCGCGCGCGTGGTGCGCGTCACTTTGAAGGCCTTCTGTTCGTACAGAACCTCGCGGGTGACGCCCGGTTCGGGGGTGGCCGCGGGCTTGGGAACCTGGGCATAAACGGTCGCGCCGAGGAGCGCGAAACCCAGGGCTTTCATCACTTCCGATGTCTTCGTCATGTACGCCTCCATCGCGGATCTTATCCGCCGTGGCTCTTGGTACACTCCCGCCTTCCCCCCGACCGACGAACCGCCGTAACTTCCCCTTCACTCGAGGATGACGAGATGCGCTCGACTCTCATTGCCGGACTGTTGTTCTCCCTTTTGGCCGGACCCATCGAGGCCGCCAATCTCTCCGCCCGAAGCATGAGCTGGCGTGGCAACGGGTCGAGCGTTTCCGCTTCGGTACTGGTCCGGAATCTCGACAAACAGGGGGGACGATCCGGTTCGGTGCGCGTCGAGATGCGGCTTTCGACCACTCCCCACAACGTCAACGGCCGCTACTGGACGCTGCTGATGGGGCCGAGCACCGACGGCTTGTCCGGCGGCTACGAGCGACAGGTGAACGTCTCCGGCAACTACAAGGCCTCAAGCTTCCCGCCGGGGACGTACTACCTCATCGCCTCGGTCCAGGAATACACGGGGAGCGGCTGGGTCATCCGAGACGCCATGACCTCCGACTCGCAATTCACCATCGCGAAGCCGGCCACGGTGCTGGAGCTGGGTGAATGGTCGTGGGCGATCTCGAAGGGCGTCGCCTCCGCGGAAGTGAAGGTCAGCAACAACGGCTCGGGCGAGCGCTCAGGCGGCCTGATGCTGGAG
>JAGNNV010000102.1 GCA_017990495.1 Vicinamibacteria bacterium | reverse complement strand
AGCAGACGCAGGGGAAAGCCGATCATGCCGCTGCCGTGCTCCACCATGCGTTCCATCGCGTGGTACGTCTTGCCGGTGTTGGTGGGCCCGAGGAGGGCGATGACGGGGGGCATGGCGGGGGAGAGCTTGATGGGGCCTTGCGCCCCGAGCCAAGCGGGGGCGGGTTCAGGCCACGCGCACGCGGCGGGAGTCGAACACCTCGTCGCGGGCTACGAAGTCCCGATGGGTGGCGAGGAACGTGGTCAGGCGTTCGCGCGCGTAGGCGTAGCCCACATCGACAATCGCGTGGAACCGGCTCCAGTCGAGCATGTCGAAGCCGGCCACCGGGGGATTGAGAAAGAGGTCGGCGTCCCGGCGGGCGATCTCGACCTCCCGCCGACTGCCCAGAGTGGTCGCGCGCATGACCACGCTGTGCAGCACGGGCAGGGTCGCCTGCTCGGCGCCGTCGAACAAGCGCCGCCGCAGATACTCCCAGGCCGTGGGCAGGGAATCGATGTCGTATCGATAGTCATTCAGGGCCGAAAGATCGACCGCGATGGCCCGTCCGGGCACGGTGCGGCGCATGATCTCGAGGGGAAGGTTGTTGAGGATGCCGCCATCCACCAGCAGATCGCCGTCCTCGATGACCGGCGGGAAGATGGCGGGCAGCGACACCGTGGCCCGCAGGGCGCGCCACAGGGGGCCGGTGGTGTGGATCTTCTCGATGTTGCGCGAGAGGTTCGAGGAGACCGCGAAGAAGGGAAGCCACAGATCTTCGATCTCGGTGTCGCCGAGGAAATGACGCAGGCTGCGGGTCATCTTCTCGCCGCGGACGAGGGAGAGGACGGGCAAGGTGTAGTCGTCCATCGGATGTTCGTCGGCGAAGGCCTGCTTGAATTCATCGAGGATCTGATTGTCGGCGAGGCCGCGTGCGATGTTCCCGGCCACCAGGGCCCCGAAACTGGCTCCGCCCACCGCGTCCACCGGAACCCCGGCTTCGCGCAGCGCGCGGAGGACCCCAAGGTGAGCGAACCCGCGCGCCCCGCCTCCGCTGAGGACCAGGGTGATGGCCCGGCCGGTGAGCACCCGGGCCAGGCGGTTCACACCCTCGTTCCCCTCGAGAGCCACGTGGAGGTGCATGCCCGCGCCCACCGCGCGCAGGAAGGCGCCGGTGCCTTTCGGAGCCTCGCTTCGTCTTGGATGAGCGGTCACGAACATACGCGACGGTCGGGGCTCGGTAAGCGTGGCGTCGATGCGGGCGAGCCGGGTCTTGGCCTCGTCTGGGTCGCAGCCGCGAGGGCTAACGAAGACCACCTGGTCGGCGTGGGCCAGGCACTTCGCGTTCCAGGGTGAGGGCTCGGGGCCGCACAGCAGCAGGACGAAGTCGTGGTCGCGCTCGATCTGGTCGAGGAAGGTGTCGAGTTGAAGTCTCGAGGGGTGGCCTGGCAGCAAGGCGTCATGGAACCGCGCCCGCGCCCTCTCTTCCGTGAGCAGCGCGGTGCGGCCCTGGCGAAGGAAGGCGATCTGCAGACGTTCGGCGAACTCGCGGATGGCGAAGCCCGGGATGAGCGGCATGAGGACGATGTTGCGCACGGTGGGGGTTGAGGTGCGCCCGCGGCTTTGTGCGTCGGTGAGACGCTTCACGATGAAACGCGCGAGGTGGTCGGAGGCCTGAGGGTGTCGGCTGACGATGCCCTCGAAGACGCTGCGGGAGAGGAAGCCCAAGGTGGCGTCGCGAACCACGCGAACGGTGGCCGAGCGCGCGCCCGCCGCTTCACCGCCCATGAACAGGCCGATTTCGCCGACCGTCTGGCCGCGGTCGATGTGGCCGACCAGCCGATCCGTGGCCTCGGCGGTCACACGCACTTCGAGCCGGCCGGTGAGGACCACGTGCAGTCCGAGAGCTGCGTCTCCCTGCTGGTAGAGGATCTGTCCGCGATCCAGATGCAGTATCTCGAGCTGGCCGACAATCTCGGCGAGCGCCCCGTCGTCGAGGTGACCGAAGATCTTGCGCAGCGCGTGCGTTGCATCCGCCGCGGCCTCGCCGTCGATGCGCGGTCGGTCCGGGCTCATGCGGAGACGGCCTCGATCACCGCCACCCCGATCTCCGCTCCGGAGCGCCGCGCGCGCACCACTCCCAGGGGACGCGTGGGCGGAGGAGTGGGCAACGCCTTGAGCACGGCTTCCGAGAGCGCGATCCCGTTGTGGGGGGCCAGGCGCTCGACCTCGAAGGCCAGGGCCACGGTTTCGCCGAACAGATCGTACGAGAACTTCTCGGTTTCGATCACTGCGGCCAGGGCCTCGCCACGGTGCAGAGCGAAACGCATGAGGAGAGGTTCCTGTCCTCGGGCCTTGCGCTCCTCGTTGGTGGCGGTCATGTGCGCTCGCATCTCCAACGCGGTTTTGAGCGCGGCCTCGGCCGAGCCCGAAGAGGAGGAAGCCAGAGCCAGGTAGGCATCGCCGGAAGTGCGCAGGGGCTCGAGACCGTGCCGCCGGCAGATGGCATCGAAGGCCTTGAACCAGGCATTGAGGCTGCCGATGGCTTCAGCCGGGCCCACGCGGTCGGCAAACTCGCCGAAGCCGCAGGCATCCGCGATCAGGACCGTGGCCTCGGGGAATGAAACGGGAGCCACCGACCCGCGGACTTCGTACTCGCGGGCCGCGCTTTCGGGAAGGATGGCGAGGAGCAGCCGGTCGGAGCGGGTCTTCTGGATCTCCGCCGCCACCTTCTCCTGGCGCAGGGCCATGCGCGAGGACTGCAGGGCGACCGACCGCCGGTACGCCACCCAGGCGAAGTAGTTGAAGTAGACGAGGAGCAGGGCCGCGGCGGCGAGGTTCATCTCGACGAGGTGGAGGACGACGGGGATCGGTCCGATGAGCAGGCGGGAAAGACCGAATGCCAGGACCACCCCGATCGCGGTCGCGCTCATGAACGGGAACGAGCCGAGGGCCATACCGTTGGCGAGCGCGATGGTCAGAAAGGACAGAGTGGGGACGGGGGAGAGGCCCACGAAGTAGATGGCCCCACCAATCACCATGGCGTCGACCATCACGCTCCCCATCTGCACTCGCCGCGAAGCCTCGAGGCGGATGGCGAGGAAATGGACGACGTGGGGATAGGTGAGGGCGAAGCCGAGGAAGATCAGGTGGGTGAGCGTGAGCCCTGTGATCCGGGTGCCGAGGATCACCGTGAGGGATATCGACACCACCCCGAAGACCCGCATGGGGTAGAGCTTTCCTCCGATGCCTGAACTCGGAAGGCTGGTGCTTCTCTGATCGCTCGACAAGTGGAACTCCCTCTGATGCGCTGCCGTTAGCTTATGCCGGTATCGATCGGGAATGGCGACTTCGGGCGCGGTGATACGACCCTCAACATCACCGTTATCATTTCGCACCTTCATGCAGACTCCCCCTCGTCGTTCGCTCGCCCCGGCGCGCCTCGCCCTTGGCCTGTGCGCCATGGGATGGTTGACCCTCTCATCGCCTCCCGCCCACGCGCAGGATGTCTCCGCGCGCGGACGCCTCGAGCCTCGAAACGGAGCCCGTCGCATCGCCGGCCCGTCCGACGCCGTGGCCGTCGTGAAGAGCCTCCTCGTCGAGGAGGGCGACGTGGTGCGACGGGGGCAGACCATCGCGATGATGGACATGTTCGACCTGCGCGATGCCGCGGTTCAGAAGATCCGCGCCGAGATGGTGTCGCAGGAAGCCGCGGTGGCCCGGCAAAAGGCCGAGGCGGAGAACGCGCGGCAGGAACTCGAGCGCGCGAAGCAACTCGCGGCCGAGGGCGTGGGCTCGGTATCCGATGCCGATCGATGGGAGAACACGCGCAGCGCCGCGCTCGCCGCGTTGCTCGAGGCCACCACGCGTATGGAATCGATGCGCGCCTCGCTGCGCGCGGCCGAGGCCGATCGCGACCGCGCGGTGGTCCGTTCGCCGCTCTTCGGTCGGGTGCTCAGGGTGCATGCTCGCGCGGGTGAACGCGTGGGCCCGGAAGGCATCGCGGAGATCGGGGAGACCGGCGCCATGTACGCGGTGGCCGAGGTGTACGAGACGGATATCCCGCGGGTGGCGAAAGGTCAGCGGGCCACCATCAGCTCTCCCGCCCTGGGGCGCCCGCTCACCGGCGTGGTGGAGCGGGTCGGACTCAAGGTGGGGCGCCTGAGCGCGGTCGGGGCGGATCCGGCGGCCCGCAACGACGCGCGCGCGGTTGAGGTGAAGATCAAGCTCGACGACTCGAAGGCCGCGGCGGCTCTGGTTGATCTCGAAGTCGACATCGTGATTTCCACCCGCGCCCGATGAGGTCGCCCTCGCGCCTCGCCTGGCGGCAGCTGAGCCGCGACCGCACCCGCTTCGCCATCGCTCTTTCCGGTGTGGCCTTCGCGGTGGTGCTGATGCTGATGCAGCTCGGCTTCCGCGGCGCGCTGCTCCGCAGCTCCACTCGCTTCCACCTGCGCCTTGAGGCCGACCTGGTTCTGCTCTCCCCGCAGTCCGCGTACCTCGTGCGCATGGACTCGTTTCCGCGACGTCGCCTCGACCAGGCCCGCGGAGCGGAGGGTGTGCTGGAGACGGCGCCGGTGTACACCACTCTCGGGTTGTGGAAGAACCCGCTGACCGGCCTGACCCGGACCATCCTGGTGGTGGGCGTCGATCCGGACCGCAGGACCCTGGCCATGCCCGACGTGGTCAACCAGCTCGAGAAGCTTCGTCGCCCCGAGACCGCGCTCTTCGACCGACGATCGCGCAAGGAGTACGGTCCGGTGGCCGACTGGCTGGCCCGGGATTCGCGGGTGGAGATCGAACTGAACGACCGGCGCACCTACGTGGCCGGTCTCTTCCAGATGGGGACATCTTTCGGCATCGACGGCACGGTGGTGACCAGCGAGCGGACGTTCCTGAATCTCGTGAATCGATCCGAGGGGATGATCGAGATCGGCCTTATCCGGGTGAAGCCGGGGGCGAACGTGGCCGCAGTGCAGGAGGGTTTGCGCAAGGTGCTCGACCGGGACGTGCTGGTGCTCACCCGCGAGGAGTACGCGCGACGGGAGATGGACTACTGGAACACGGTCACGCCCATCGGGTACATCCTCGGCCTCGGCGTGCTCATCGGCTTCGGTGTGGGCGCCATCGTGGTGACCCAGATCCTGTTCGCCGATGTGAACGATCACCTCGCTGAATACGCCACGCTCAAGGCCATGGGTTATCCGAACCGGTACCTTTACGGCGTGGTGCTTTATCAGGCACTTCTGCTCGCGGGCCTCGCGTACGTCCCCGGGCTTCTGGTGGCGAAGTTCCTCTACGTCCGAGCGGAGGCCGCCACCCTGCTGCCCATGGATCTTTCCACCGAGATCGGGGTCGGGGTGTTCGTGCTCACTCTGAGCATGTGCTGCGCCTCCGGAGTGATGGCGCTGCGCAAGCTGCACGGCGCCGACCCGGCGGAGATCTTCTGATGATCCACGAACCGCTGATCGTCGCCTCGGGCCTCAACCACTATTACGGCTCGGGCGCCCTGCGCCGACAGATCCTCTTCGGCATCGACCTCACCATCGAGGCCGGGGAGATCGTGATCATGACCGGGCCGTCGGGCTCCGGGAAGACCACGCTGCTGACTCTCATGGGTGCGCTGCGCTCGGCCCAGGAGGGCAGCCTCACCGTTCTCGGTCACCAGATGCGGAGCGCCACCCCGGCCTCCCTTCTGACCGTGCGCCGATCGATCGGATACATCTTCCAGGCCCACAACCTCATCGACTCGCTGACCGCGCTGGAGAACGTCGAGATGTCGCTCGACCTGCTCGACCTGAGCGGACGCGAGCGGCGCGCGCGCGCCGTCGAGGCCATGAACTCGGTGGGTCTCGCCGAGCGACTGCACCATCATCCGAATGAGATGTCGGGCGGACAGAAGCAGCGCGTAGCGATCGCCCGTGCCCTGGCCCCCCATCCCAGGCTCATCCTGGCCGACGAGCCCACGGCGTCGCTCGACAAGCAGTCGGGGCGCGAAGTGGTCGACCTGATGAACAAGCTGGCGCGCGAGAACAGGACCTCGGTCCTGCTCGTCACCCACGACAACCGGATCCTCGATATCGCCGATCGCATCGTCAATCTCGAGGATGGGAAGCTCCAGTCCTTCGCCGCCGCCGTCACCACCGACGCCCAGCGCATGCTCGACGCCCTCACCCGCACCACCCGTCAGCAGGACCTGGCCGAACGCGTGGCCGAACTGGAGATCGACGGGTTCGCCCGCTTTCTCGAACAGACCACGGGGGAGTTCCGCCAGTTCCTCGACGTCATGCAGCTTGCAAGTTCAGAGGCCTTCGAGTCGATGCTCGATCAGGTCATCGAAGCCTTCACCCTGAAGATCGGCCGGCTGCTTCGCGCCGACCGCTCGACCCTGTTCGTGGTGGACAAGGCCCGGGGCGAGTTGTGGTCGAAGATCGTGGAGCAGGCCGAGCCCATCCATGTGCCCATCGGCCGCGGTATCGCGGGCACGGTGGCGAAGACCGGCGTGGGCATGAACGTGGTGGATGCCTACGAGGAGCCGCTCTTCAATCGCGCGGTCGATAACGCCACCGGCTACCGCACGAAGAGCATCCTCTGCATGCCCATGACGAACGGGGCAGGCGAAGTCTTCGCGGTGATGCAGCTTCTGAACAAGGACGGCGGCAGTCCGTTCGAGGCCGACGACGAGAGGCGCTTCCGGGATTTCGCCTCACGCCTCGGAGTGATTCTCGAGACCTGGACGGCCATGGCCCCGCGGTCGCGGTAGAGAGTCGTCGTCTTGAAATCAATTATCGTTGCCGCGTGCCCAAATGGACCGAGGCTCATTCCCCAGCAGGGCCGCGCCCGAGGTATCGGGGATGATCTCCATCGTCTCTCCCACGTACCTTCAGCGGGAGTGTGTGGCGGAGTTCCTCGAGCGTGTCTCGGCCGTTATGGACGCCCAGCCGGAGGAGTACGAGGTCGTCTTCGTCGACGACGGCAGCTCCGACGGGACAGTGGCGGCCATTCTCGAGGAGATCAAGCGGCGCCCGCGAGTTCGCCTGGTGGAGTTGGCCTACAACCAGGGCAAGGCGGCTGCGCTCACCGCCGGCGCTGAGTATGCGCGCGGCGAGTGGGTGGTGTTCATGGATTCCGACCTGCAGGACCCGCCCGAATCGATAGTGGCCCTCGTGGAAAAGGCCCGCGAGGGATTCGATCTGGTGCTGACGGTACGAGAGGAGCGGGCCGATACTCTGATCAAGCGCGCGGCCTCCTCCCTGTTCTGGTCGTTCCTACGACGATTCACCGGGCTGCCCATTCCCAACGGTCTGGGCACCATGAGGGTGGCCTCCCGGGCCTTCGTGGATCGATTCCTGTCCTATCGAGAGGCCAACCGGTTCGTCGAAGGACTCTTTCTCCATGTGGGGCTTCGCCAGGCCGTCATCACCGTGCCCCACCACAAGCGCTTCGCCGGGAAGTCCGCCTTCAATCTGCGGCGGCGAATCAGCCTGGCCATCAATGCCACGGTTTCTTTCTCGGACGCGCCTCTGACGGCGGCGATCGGCGCTGGTGCGGTCTTGACCACTCTGGCGCTGTTGGCTGGAACCGGGATTGCGGTAACCCGACTGTTCTTCTTCGAGTTCCAGCTCGGCTGGCCGTCCCTGATCACGACCATCATCTTCGGCTTCGGCCTGAACCTGTTGTTCATCGGCGTGGTCGGGGTCTACGTTGGGCGCATCTACCGGGAAGCGAAGCATCGCCCCCTGTTTGCGGTCCGGCAGCTGCACAACATGAGCGAAACGAATTGAAGCGGTTGGTCATCCTCGGCTCGCGGGACCTTGCTCAGCAGATGGCTCTTCACTTCTCGCGCGAGCCCGACGTGCGGGTCGCGGGGTTCCTGGACGACTTTCGCCCGGTGGGCGAGCAGACACCCATGGGGCCGGTCCTGGGTGGCGCGTCTCAAGCTCTGGCGATGTTCGAGGCAGGCGCTTTCGACCTGGTCGCGATTGGAATCGGCTATAAACACATGGAGTACCGCGGGACGCTGCTCACGTCCCTTAAGAAGACAGTTCCGCTGGCCACGTACGCTCATTCCACGTGTTGGGTGGACCCGACCGCCTCAATCGAGGAAGGCTCTTTTCTCCTCCCGGGCTGCACGGTGGATTCGAATGCGCGGATTGGTGCCGGATCCTTCCTAAATGCGGGCTGTGTGATCGCTCACGACAGCATTGTGGGGGAGAACTGTTTCCTCGGCCCGCGCGTGACGGTGGCCGGCTTCACCCGGATCGAGGCTGGATGCTTCCTCGGTGTGGGCACCACCGTGATCGACAATCTTCGCGTGGGCCCGGCGGTCCAGACGGGGGGCGGGGCCGTGGTGGTGGAGGACAGTACAACGCCCGGTCTCTATCTGGGACTCCCGGCGCGGAGAAGGTAGATGCGGGTGTTGGTGGTGGGGGCCAGCGGGTTCGTGGGGCGGGCCACGTGCGCCGAACTCCTGCGCGAGGGCTACTCGGTGCAGGGCACGTGGCGTGAACACCCGGAACGCCTGGTGGCGGGTCTCGAGGACGCATTCAGCGAATCGGACCTCGAGATCAGCCGGACGGACTTTGAGGTGGTTCTGGCCTGTTCGGCTCTGGTGCCGTATGGCGCGATGAATGAGCCCTCCCGGGCCCTCATCGAGGCGAACGTGGAGATGGCCCGCCGCCTGACCTCGCGGTTCTCCAAGGCGCGGATCGTTCTGGCCTCGAGCGTGGCCGTCTATGGCGACGCCGCATCTCCCCGAACGGAAGGCTCGCCCTTTGCGTCTCCTTCGGAATACGGGTGGTCCAAACTGGCCGCGGAGGCGATCATCCGGCAGCATCGCTCGTTCGGAATCATCCGGTTCTCTTCCCTTTATGGTCCAGGCATGAAGGGCCACTCGTTCCTTCCTGCCATCCTTGGCTCGGCTCTTCGGGAGAGGAGGATCTCCTTGTTCGGCGACGGCAGCCGGAGGCAGGACTATCTGCATATCGCGGACGCCGCCCGCATGATGCGCCTGGTCTGCGACCGGGTTGACAATCGAACCTTCCTGGGCGCCTCGGGCGAATCAGTGAGCAACCTTGAGGTGGCGAGCCTCATTGCCGAGAGAGTCCAGGGAACCAGGATCGAGTTCGTGGGTGTCGATACCGCCCAGTCCATGTCCTACGACGTGAGTTTCACGCGGCAGACCACGGGCTTCGTGCCGGCGATCTCATTGGCCCAGGGGATCCGTTCCATGGGGGTCGAGTGAAGGACCGTCCGTGCGTTCTGGTGACTGCCATCGGCGGCAATGTGGGACAAGGAGTCCTGCGCATCATCGCCGCCGGATTCCCGAGGGTCAGAGTCGTCGGCACGAATACCGCCGCCGTTTCGGGTGGCAACCATCTTTGCGATCAGGTTCACCTGGTTCCGCCGGCCGCCGAAGCGGCGTACGCCGGCGAGATCACGAGAATCGTCGGCGTAGAAGCGCCCGACCTGATCATTCCCTGCACCGACCAGGAAACCCTCGCCTTGTCCCGCCTGTCGATGGTTCTCCCCAAGCTCGCGGCGTCCCCGGCAGAAGTGTGCGCGACCTTCCTCGACAAATACCTCACCGGCGAGGCCTTCCACCGCGCGGGCTTGCCCTTCGCCCGGTCGGCCCTGCCCTCCCGCTACGACGGCGCCTTCGGCTCGGTCATCGTGAAGCCCCGCGAGGGTCGAGGTTCACGAGACCTCTTCTTCAATCCCGCGGACCCGCGTGCTTTCGACGACACCTATGTCGTCCAGGAACTGCTGCAAGGGGAGGAGGTCACGATCGGGTTCTACGTGACGCTCCAACGCGTATTGCACGGCTTCCTCGTGATGCGACGGCGGCTTCAGGGCGGCACGACCGTCGCCTGCGAGGTGTTTCGCGACAAGGATGTGGTGGTGAGTGATCTGCTGGAGGGGTTGGTGAAGGCGCTTCCCATACGCGGTTCCTGCAACGTGCAGGCGATCATCTCCTCGGATGGGAGGGTCACTCCCTTTGAAGTGAACGGCCGGATCTCCGGGACGGCCTCGATACGCCATCACTTCGGCTTCAAGGATGTTGAATACACCCTCGAAGAGCATCTCTTCGGCAGGCCACCTCGACCCGTGCGCCTGAGCCATGGGTCCGCGCACCGGCTCCTTGTCGACGTGATCTACCCGGATCTGGGGATGGACGACCCTCGGGACCGGAACACCCCGCACGAGGTGTTCTGACTCACAGGCTTGGACCTACCGAAATGAGAGAACGGCGTCGATGACCCGGCGCTGCCCGGTCTGGGAAAGCCCGGACGAGAGCGGCAACCTCAGGAGGCGGTCGCTGGCGTTCTCGGCTACGGGACACTCCGACGTTGCCTTCAGACGTTCGGCCATACGTGAGCGGTTCAGGGGAAGGTAGTGAAAGACGGCCAGAATGCCCGCCGCCTTGAGGTGATCGATCAGGCGCTGGCGTGTCCGGAGGTCCGGCAGCAGCATGTAGTACATGTGAAAGGGCTGACGGCAATGGGCCGGCACAACCGGACCACGGACGCCGGAGCGGGCGGCCCACTCCGACAGTTCCTGGTGATACTGAAGCCAGATCTCCTCGCGGCGTCCCTGGATCGTCTGCACGTTCTCCAGCTGGGCAAGGAGGCAGGCCGCGAGCAGGTCCGACAGCAGGAAGCTGGATCCGATGTCGACCCACCCGTACTTGTCGACCTGCCCGCGGAAGAAGCGACTGCGATCCGTGCCTTTCTCCCGGACGATCTCGGCCCTTTCGATGTCCGCGGGGTCGTTGATCAGGAGCGCGCCGCCTTCGCCACAGGTCAGGTTCTTCGTCTCGTGAAAGCTGAGGGTCGAGAATCGGCCGAACGAGCCGAGGGGGCGTCCGCGATAGGCGCCCATGAGGCCGTGGGCGTTGTCCTCGATCAACGGAATGCCGTGGCGCGCGGCGATGGCGGATATCGCGTCCATCTCGCAGGCAACGCCCGCGTAGTGGACGACGATGATCGCGCGGGTGCGGGGCGTGATGAGCGATTCAAGTCGCGCTTCATCCAGATTGAGTGTGTCGGGGCGGATATCCGCGAAAACAGGCTGAGCGCCCCTCAGAACAAAAGCGTTCACGCTCGACACGAACGTGAAGGCGGGGACGATCACTTCGTCGCCTTCGTGGATATCGAGGAGGAGAGCGGTCATTTCCAAAGCCGCGGTGCACGATGGTGTAAGAAGCGCGCGCGAGGAGCCCACTTCGCTGCACAGCCTCTCCCCGACAGCAAGGGAGAAGGGGCCATCGCCGGAGACATGTCCGCGCTCCAGGGCGATGCGCATGTATTCGAATTCCCTCCCTGCGAAAACCGCGCGATTGAAGGGAATGGGAAGCGTCGAATCGTTCGCGGACAGGGACATGGTGGGAGGCGGGGGGGCGGGCGTTCGCGGGCAGGGCG
>JAGNNV010000101.1 GCA_017990495.1 Vicinamibacteria bacterium | reverse complement strand
ATGTTGAGGGCCGGCGCTCCCCCTTGCCCATGGTCCAGGTCGAGGCGGTGGCTGCCATTCCGACCTCTCGGACGAATTCGAGCGGCAGATCGCGACGCGGCAAAGGGGGACCTCCATTCCCGGGCGGCTTCAGAGCACCGGGTCGATAGTTAGGGCAGATTACACCTTTCGCCAGCCGGTTTGAAGACTTAACCCTCGCCCGATGTGTCCCTCAGCACGTTTTGCCGGCCATCTCAGTCGAACCACTTACCTTCGAAGACGATCTCGACGGCTCCGCGCTGGAGAAGCGGCCCGCCCTCGCCCCACGACTCCTGGAGATCCCCGCCCGCGCAGTGGACCGTCACTTCCCGGCCGGACCGACCGGTGAGCACGGAGGCCACCAGAGCGCTCGCCGACCCCGTGCCCGAGGCGAGGGTGACACCGACGCCCCGTTCCCAGAACCGGACCCGCAGTTCGCGAGGCGAGATCACCGTGACGAATTCGACGTTGGTGCGGTTGGGAAAGAGGGGGTGGTTCTCGATCTTCGGCCCCAGACGCCGCATGGTGGCCTCGGCTTCGGCCTCGGGGACGAAGACCGCGGTGTGGGGGTTGCCCATGGAGCAACAGGTCACCGACACCACTTCCCCATCGACATTCAGGGGATGATCGACCACGCGGTCGAGAGAACCAAAGGCCACCGGGACGCTGGCAGCGGAGAGCCCGGGGATTCCGAGGTTCGTGTCCACCGCGAACTTCTGGGGACCGGTCCGCTCCACGGTTACCGGCCGCGGCCCAGGCGGCGGCACCACGGTGTGGGTGGCGGGCAAGAAGTCGTGGGCATGGGCCCAGGCCGCGACGCAACGCACGCCATTGCCCGAGATCTCGCCATGGGTCCCATCGGGATTGAGGAGCTTCATGCGCGCCACATTGTTCGCGGCGTCGATGCCCACGATGAGGATGCCGTCACCGCCGATGCCCCGATTGCGGTCGCAGAGCCGGATCGCCCAGGCCGCCCACTCGGCGGGCACGTCGGCCTCCGCGACAATGATGAAGTCGTTGCCGATTCCGTGGGCCTTGGTGAATCTCATGGCCCGAAGCTACACGAAAGTATCAGGCCTCGGCGGCCTCGTCGTCCTTGCCTGGATCCATTTCCGCCAGGATCGCCTTCAGTTCCTTGCCGGGCTTGAAGTGAGCGGCGCGGCGTTCCGAAGAAACGAGCGGCTCCCCCGTCCGAGGGTTGCGTGCGCGACGCGGGCGACGCAGGCGCAGGCTGAAGACGCCGAAACCGCGGATCTCGATGCGGTCCCCCTGACTGATGGCGCCCTTGATGGCATCGAGGATGGTTTCCACCACCACATCCGCCTGCTTGTGGGAGAGCGGGCCCACGGTAGCCATCTCATCGATCAGTTCGGCTCGGGTCATGTGGTGGGATCTTCAGGTGGAGTGCGGGCAGGGCCCCGAAAATGCAAAGGCGGGTCATTCCTGACCCGCCCCTGCACGTTGTCGGGGCGAACCCTCTACTTCTTGGTGAGCGCCTTAAACGCGTCGGCCATGGCGGTCGTCGCGTTCGAATCGGCCTGCTGCGACTGACGAAGCGCCGCGAGATCGCGCGTCACTTCTTCATTCTTGGCCGCCTTGATGGAGAGGCCGATCTTGCGATCGACTTCCGTCATCTTGAGGATCTTCACCTTGACGGTCTCGCCGCCCTTGAACTGATCCTCAGGCTTCTCGACGCGCTTGTCGTCGAGCTCGGATACGTGGACCAGACCCTCGACGCCTTCCGCGAGTTCCGCGAAGACACCGAACGACGTGGAACGCGTGACCTTGGCTTCGATGACGTCGCCCGCGCGATGCGTGTTGAAGAAGTGCTCCCACACGTCGGTCTCGAGCTGCTTGAGGCCGAGCGAGAGGCGCTGGTTCTCGGCGTCGATCGACAGAACAACCGCCGTGACGTCGTCACCCTTCTTGAGCACTTCCGAGGGATGCTTGACCCGCTTGGTCCAGCTCATGTCGGACACGTGGATGAGGCCGTCGATACCGTCCTCGACTTCGACGAACGCGCCGAACTCGGTGAGGTTGCGGACCTTGCCCGTGACCTTGGTGCCCACGGGATACTTGCCGTTGAACTGCTCCCACGGATTCGTCTCGGTCTGCTTGAGGCCGAGGGAAATGCGGTGCGCTTCCTGGTCGATGCCCAAAACCTGGCACTCGACTTCCTGGCCGATGGTGAGGAGCTTGCTCGGATGCTTGAGCTTCTTCGACCACGACATCTCGGAGACGTGGATGAGGCCTTCCACACCCTGCTCCAGCTCGATGAACGCGCCGTAGTCGGTGAGGGAGACGACCTTGCCCTTGACGCGGGCGCCCACGGGGTACTTCAGCGCAACGGTGGTCCAGGGATCGGCCTTGAGCTGCTTGAGGCCAAGCGAAACGCGCTCGGCATCGCGGTCGAATTTCAAAACGATGACGCGGAGCTCGTCGCCGACGTTGACCACTTCCTTGGGATCGTTGATACGGCCCCAGGACATGTCGGTGATGTGGAGAAGGCCATCGAGGCCGCCCAAATCGACGAACGCGCCGTAGTCGGTGATGTTCTTGACCACGCCGGTGAGGATCTTGCCCTCTTCGAGGACTTCCAGAGTCTGCTGCTTCTTGCCCGCGTTCTCCTCTTCAAGAACAGCCTTGCGGGAGAGCACGATGTTGCCCCGCTTCTTGTTGACCTTGATCACGCGCATCCGGATGTCCTGACCCTTGAGGGCGTCGAGGTTGCGGACGGGGCGGATGTCGATCTGGGAACCGGGGAGGAAGGCGCGGACGCCGATGTCGACGGCGAGGCCGCCCTTGACGCGATCGAGCACCTTGCCGGTGATGATGCGGCGCTCCTGGTAGGCGCGCTCCACATCGTCCCACACCTTCATCTTCTCCGCTTTTTCGCGGGAGAGGACGATGTAGCCGTCGCGGTCTTCGGTGCGTTCGATCAGAACGTCGACCTGGTCGCCAGGCTTGACCGTGACTTGCCCGGTTTCATCCTTGAACTCTTCGGCGGCGATGACGCCTTCCGATTTATAGCCCACGTCCACCACGATCATCATGGGCGTCACGCGCAGCACGATGCCGCGCACCACCTCGCCCTCGGCGAGGTTCTTGAAGCTCACGTCGTACATGTCGAGGAGGCGTTCGTACTCCTCGGGGTCCATCGGGGTTTGCGCGTAGGGGTTCAGTTCGGCATCGGACATGGAAAGGGTAAAGCCTCTTCTATTCTTAGATTTTCTTCCTCGATTCTCGGGGCTCACGCCTCCAAAGTCCTTGGAGGTGCCCACTTTCGGGAAGCGGGTGATTCTATGCGCCTTGGAAGGAAAGCGTCAAGGCAGGGCAAAACGAAAGGGCCCTCGAAAGGGCCCTTCACGACAGACGATCAGTCCGGAGTTGGGCCTACGCCCGGCGACCCCTGCTTCCAGTCGCCTGATTCACTCAGGCGACTGGAACGTCACAAAGATTCGCCGGGCGTAGGCCCGGGGGTTCCAAGGGGGGCCGGGTCCGTGTCTGGCCCCCCTTGGCTACTAGAAATCGAACCGGAGGCCGAGCTGGAACAGACGCTGCTCACCGCGCTGGAAGTCTCCAGCGTACGTGGTCGGCGTGCCGAACGTGGCCAGGCTCTTGTTGCCGATGAAGGTGCCGGCGTTCTTCGCGTTGGTGACGTTGAAACCCTCGGCGATGATCTCGATCCGCTTGTTCGCGGTGAGATTCACGAACCGGGCCAGACGAAGGTCGAACTGCTTGAAGTCGGCGCCGCGGCCCGCATTGAGGGTGGTGATCCCGGAAGGCAGGTCGTAGTTCACGCCGTCAAGGTTGTTGTCGACGCCGGTCGTGATGTTGTAGGGGGTGGCCGACTTGTAGCGGAACACCGGCGAGACGCGGAAGCCGCCCGGCGCGTTCCACGTGCCGTTGATCGTCACACGGTGACGAGCGTCGGTGCGGGTCGGAGCCATCTGGGCTTCGTTGAACGGATCGTAGATGTTGAGCGAGTTGAAGTCGCCGAACTCGTCCGTGGCGCGCAGGCTGGCGTTCGACTTCGAGCTCGAGAGCGAGTACCAGGCGGTGAAGCTGAGCTTGCCGCCCGAACGCTTCTTGAAGGCGACGTTGATACCCTTGTAGTAGCTCTCACCCAGCATCACATCGACCCGGAAGTTTGTGGCGCCCGAACGCGGAAGGAAGGTCGAGAGACGGCGCGGAGACGTTCCGCCGTTCGTGCGGGTGTTCACCGCGATACGAGTTCCAAGGTCCTGGCCGTGGGCGTAAACGCCATCGATCTCCACCGCATAGTCCTTGCCCAGCGCCTTCGAGATGCCGAAGTTCGCCTGATCCGTGTAGGGCTGCTTCGGCAGAGGGCTTGCGGCATGGCTCGGAAGGGGCGCGGTGGCGCCGGCCAGCTGGTTCGGAGGCAGGGGCTGCCCCACCTGATAGAAACTGCCATCCGCGTTGCGAATGCCCGCGCTGTTGGTGACCTCGTAGACCTTGCCGAAGGAAGACTGCGCGCCGATGACCGCGAAAAGGATGTTCGCGTTCGTGTAGGCGAAGTCATAGTAGCGGCCGAGGCCGCCGCGGACGACCATGCTGCCGTCAGCCTTCGCGTCGTAGGTGAAACCCAGACGGGGGGCGATGTTGTTGGTGTCTTCCTTGGGCTCCTTGCCGAAGTCTTCGAGACCGATGCAGGGGCAGGGGAAGGTGCTGCGAGCGAAGACGCCGGCCTTCGCCGCCGCCTGAAGCTCGGTGTAGATGATGTTGTTGTCCTGGGGGAACGCGAAGCCGGTCACGAGGTCATAGCGCACGCCGATATCGAGGGTCAGCTTGTCGTTCATCCGGAAGCCGTCCTGGAGGTAGAAGGCGTACTGCTTGTTCGGAATGCGGCCTTCGCTGCCTCCAGCACCCCCGATCGAGCCGTTGCGGGAGATCGCGCTGATCGGCGAGTTGCGATCGGCACCGAGGTGGGTGTACTGGTTGACCTGACCGGTCGAGAACGTGATGTCGAGGGTCGGCGCATAGATGAAGCTCGCACCCACGCGGAGGTCGTGCTTGCCCATGGTCCAGCTGAAGTCGTCGCGGAACTGGTGCTTGGCCTGCTCGGTGGTCTGCGGGGTATTGATGCTCTGACCGATGGTGACTCCGCCGGGGAAGCTCTCGTAAGGAAGGTTGGAGTTCGCCGAAATGAAGTTCTTGAAGTACGAATACTGGTACACGAACTCGTTGAGGCGGCCGCCGGAAAGGGCGCTGTTGAGGTTGACGTTCACGGAGTGGAACTTGTTCGTGCTGACGCCCCAGCCTTCGGGAGGCGTGCTCGGGCCGGCTCCGTAGGGCTGCTCGTTCTTGTCGTAGCCGTAGCGGACGGACAGGTAGTTGTTGGGATTCACCTGGTGGTTGATCTTGGCCACGCCCATGGTCTCGCGGAAGGGCACGTCAAAGACGCCGTCCTTGTCGGGAAACAGACCGCGGGTGCTGACGGTCTGGGTGGTGTCTTGCTGAATCCGCTCGGCCGAAACGAAGAAGTGAGTCTTGTCCTTGACGATCGGACCGCCCAGGCTGCCGCCGAACTGGTTCTTGCGGTAGTCGCCCTTGGGCCGGTTGTTGAGCCGTTCGGTCTCAGTGATGGAGTTCATGCTCTTGTCGCGGAAGTACTCGAAGAGGGAGCCCTTGAAGTCGTTGCTGCCGCTCTTGGTGACCACCTTGATGGTGCCGCCGTTGGCGCGGCCGGTGTCGGCGCGGAAACGCTGGGTCTCGAACTTGAACTCACCGATGGAGTCGAGGGGGAAGTTCTGGACGAGGCCGCCGACGGTGTCGTCGTTGTTGTCGCCGCCGTCGATCAGGTAGTTGATGTTGCGTCCGCCGCCGCCGCCCACCTGGGGAGCGAACTGGGTGCTCTTCGTGGGGTCGGTGTGGAAGCCCAGGCTGACGCCGGGCACGAGGGCCGCGAGGTTGCCGAACTGACGGCCGTTCAAGGGAAGGTTCTCGATCTGGACCGCGGTGATCACTTCGCCCACGCCCGCGTCCTTCGAGTCGATCAGCGGCGCCTCGGCGGTGACGTCAACGTTCTCGGTCTGGCCGGCCACCGACATCTTGAAGGGGACCACGGTGGTCGATTCGACGTTCACGTTGCCCTTGCGCGGAGCGGCGTTGAAGCCGGAGAGCGCCGCCTTGATCTCGTACACGCCGACGGGAAGGCCGCCGATGCGATAGGCGCCCGCAGGATCGGTGGTGGCGGAACGGGAGAAACCGTTGCTCAGGTTGGTGGCGGTCACGACAACGCCGGGCAGGGCCAGGCCCTGCTGGTCGAGGACGGTGCCCTCGATCAGGCCGTTGGTGCCCTGCGCGAACGCGGGGGACACCACCGCGAGCACCATGGCAAGCGCGGCAGCGAGAAAACGGAAACGATGGGTCAAGTGTTCTTCTCCAAAAAAAGGGTCGTCGCTCCGGGCCGTCATGGCCCAACGGGGTTCAATCCCACTGAAACGTGAATTCACAATTCGCCCGACTTCACGCGGCGGAGAGCTGGCCCTACTGTGCCCGCAACTCTAACAATTGCAGCAGCAACAGTCGAGCAACTCTTTTAGATCCAATTCTTTGAACATCCAACCCGACCAGAAGCCCGAGTTCAACCTCGCCGGGCAGGGGGGAAGATGCCCGTCGCGACGGGGCTGGGTCGAGCCGAGGGGACTCAGCGCGGCAAGGCGTCCAGGTCGCGCAGGAACGAGCGAGCCTTCTCGCGCAGCCGAGGGTCCCGCGCGTTCCGCATGGCGGCGGTGGCGAGTTCTCTGGCCCTTCCCCGCTCCCCGCGCTGGACCTCCACCACCGCGAGATTGAGTCGCGCTTCGTCGAAGCCAGGATCCGACGCGAGGACGCGTTCGAACAGGAGGGCGGCATCGTCGAGCTTCCCGGCCTCCACCGCCATCACCCCGAGGCCGTTGAGAGCGTCGACGAGTTCCGGTGAGAGATCGAGGGCGCGCTTGAAGCTGCGCTCCGCTTCGAGACTGTCGCCCTGGGACCGCGCGATGTTCCCGCGGTTGGCCCACGCGCGGGCGTGGTTTGGATCGAGAGCGAGCGCACGGTCTACGGTCGTCCGGGCGAGATCGAACTGTCCCCGGCCGGCCCGCAGGGTGGCCAGATGATCGAGAGCCTCAACATGCTCGGGATCAAGGGCGACGGCGCGTTCCTCGGATTCAATAGCCTGAACGATCCTCCCCTGCTCCGCGGAGACGATGCCCTGGTCGTGGGCTATTTCCGGAGAACGCGGGGCAATTTTCGCCGCGGCCTCGAGCACGCGCCCGGCCTCCGCCGCCTGCGAATTCCGGCGCAGCGCCGAGGCGAGCGAGCGATGAAACGTGAGGTTCCGGCTGTCGGCCTGCACCAGTTGGCGCAGGATGCGAATGGAGGCGGGGAGATCGCCGCGAGCCTCGGCGGCCATGGCGTCCTCGAACCGGCGCAGCAGGGGCATCCCGTCCTTCGGATCCGTCATCATCAGCCCCGCATCCCCCGCAGCTGCGGCGCCCGCGACGTAGCCGAGGGATCGAAGACGCTCCTCGCTCTCGCGGCTCACCCGCTGAGGCCCGGTGGAAACCGCAGTCGAGAGAGCGGCCTTCAAGACCCCGCGCAGCCGATCGACGTCGGCCGATCGCGTCGTAGCGAGGTTGTTCGTTTCAGCCGCATCGGCCGCGAGGTCGTAGAGCTCGGCCCGCGGGGCGTCGATGAGCTTCAGACTCCCGATCCGCCACGCTCGCATCTGCGCCCACCCGAAGCCGGTCGCGTAGTCGCTCTCCGCGTAAGCCTCGCGTCCGGCCGCCGCCCGCAGAAGATTGCGGCCATCCAGGCCCGCCGGACCTTCGATCCCGAGGACGCCCAGAAGCGTGGGCATGAGGTCCGCACTGCGGGTGACTCCCGTCTGCCGCTTCCCCGGCTCAACGCCCGGGCCCGAAATCACCATGGGAACGCGAAGCGTCGATTCATAGAGGAAAAGTCCGTGCGTGGACTCGCCGTGTTCGCCGAGGCCCTCGCCATGATCGCTCGTCACCGCCGTGACGAGACGATTCGGGCGAGCCGCTTCGGCCACCGCGATCAGTCGCCCCAGGCATCGGTCCGCGGCGGCGACCTCCGCATCGTAGGCGCTGCGTCCTTGAACCGCGAGGTCCGCGGGCGGCGCGTACGGCGCGTGAGGTTCGTAGAAATGAACCCAGGCGAAGAACGGCCCCGGCTGCGCGCGGATCCACACACCCGCGTTCGCGACCACCGTGTCGCAGGCGCGCTCTGATTCCAGCACGCTGCGCCCCTCGCGCACACGGGCGATGCGATCGTCATAGGCATCAAACCCGCGGGCGAGGCCATACCTTCGATCGAGAACCACGGCGGAGACAAAGGCCGCCGTGGTGTGCCCACGGGCCTTGAGTAGGGTCGCGAGAGTCGGCGTGACCTCAGGGAACACATAGGTGCCGTTGTTGCGGACGCCGTGATGGAAGGGATCGAGACCGGAGAGGATCGTGGCGTGCGAAGGCAGGGTGAGGGGCACGGCGGCGACCACGTCCTCGAACACCCAGCCTCGCTGGGCGAGGCGATCCAAGGACGGGGTCAGGCCGGCCGGCGACCCATAAACCCCCACGCGATCCGCGCGGAGGGTGTCGATCGTGACCAGGAGAACGCTGGGCGGGACTTCGGGGCTGCGTTTCGCGCAACCCGGTGTAAAGCAGGCGGCAAGAGCGGCCACCACCGCCCACCGGCCGGGCCGCCTCATCGGATCTCCTGCAAGCGGTTTCGCGCGCGCGCGGCAGTCACGGGGTCCCCGAGGGCGGCCTCAAACTCACGGCGGGCGTCGTTCAGCCGGCCCTCCACCCGAGCGATTTCACCCAGGTTGTAGCGCACCTGACCGTTCCTGGGATCGACCATGACGGCATCCTCGAGAAGACGTCGGGCCTCCCCCAGTCGGCCGAGCTGCGCGAGTGCGGTCGCATATCCGACATGAGGGTCGGCGGTGGTCGGTTGTGACTTGACCACGGTCGCGAAGAAACGCAGTGAGCCCGCGGCGTTGCCGGAGCGTAGAAGAGCGTCGGCCAGCCGCATATTCAGAAGCGGGTTTTCAGGATCGAGGGCAACGAGGGTTCGGTAAGCCGCGATCGCGGCCGCCCAGTCGGCGAAGGGACCTGTCGCCTCGGCGATTCGGCGGGCCACTTCGACCTTGTCCTTGGGATCGGCGCCGCTCCCCCGCCCACCCAGGCCTTGAACGTAGCCAAGGGATCGCAGGCGCTCTTCGGCTTCGGCGTCGGGAGACCGCCTCGCGGTTGCCTCCCCGGTGGAGGCAAGCAGTTTCGACAGGGCGGCGTCGAGCGCCCGCGCGCGCATCGCATCTCCTTCGACGCGGTTCCTGCTTTCTTCCGGATCCTCCCCGAGCGCATACAACTCAGGCCGCGGGGCCCTGATCCACTTGAAGCCCGCCTCCCGCAGCGATCGCAGATCGCTCCAGCCGAAGTCGAGCCTTGGAGCGAGGGTCTCCGCGTAGAGGACGCGATCCCGCGCGCCTTGACCGAGGGCCTGGGTCAGGCTGACACCCGGCAGAGACGAACCACTCACACCCGCGGACTCGATCAGCGTGGCCGCGGTGTCCGTGAGCCCCACAGCCACCTGGCTGCGCTTCCCGGGGGCGAATCCCTTCCCTCTGATCACGAGAGGAATCCGCAGCGTCGTGTCATAGATGAAGAGAGAGTGACTCCACTCCCCGTGTTCCCCGAAGGCTTCGCCGTGGTCCGAGGTCAGCGCCACCACACTGGGGCCGGGTCGCGCGTCCCACACTGAGAGCAGGTTTGCGGTGGCCGCATCGACCGCGGCGATCTCGTCGCGATACGGATCGTCCGTCCGGAAACCGCCCGGCGGATCGTAGGGCGCGTGGGGATCGAAGAGGTGAACCCACACGAAAGCGGGGCCGGGGTTCGCGGCCAGCCAGGTCGTTGCGGCATCGACGACGTCGCTGGCGCGCCGCTCCGCGAAGTCGTAGTTGACGCCTGGAGCCTTCGACATCGCGTCGTCGTAGACGTCGAACCCGCGGTTCAGGCCGAAACGCGCGACGAGAGGGAATCCGCCGATGAAGGCCGCGGTCCGACGTCCCGAAGCCTTGAACACCTCGGCGAGTGTCTTCTCGGAAGGACCCAGCGCGAATCCCCCATTTCCGCGGACGCCGTGGGCCGGGGGAAGCAGTCCCGTCATCAGCGAAGCGTGAGCGGGCAGAGTGATCGGAACGGGCGTGTAGGCCCGCTCGAATACCACTCCCTCGCGAGCCAGGCGGTCGATGGCCGGGGTGCGGGCCAGTGAATCGCCGTAGGCCCCAAGGCGGTCCGCGCGCAGCGTGTCGATGGTGATCAGGAGCACCGACGCCGCGGGCTCAGCCGCCGGCCGCGGTGAACAGCCCGAGGTGGACAGGAAGGCGAGGAGAAGAAGCAGGCGAATCGACAAGAGACGCCGAGTCTATCGGCGCTGCGAACCTATCGAAGGCTAGCGCAGGCCGAATTCACTTCGGCCGGAGCGCGGGGGTTGCGCGCAGCCCTCGCCAGAGGGCGCAGCCTGGCCTTGGGCCATGGGGGGCTGAGCACTTTGCGGCCCCCCAACTCGGACTAGAGGTCTCTCAGGGCGGTCGTGGGTTCGACCCGCGCCGCTCGAAGGGCCGGGTTCAAGCTGGCGAGAGCGACCGCGACCACCAGCGCGACCGGCGCGAGTGCGAAGGTGAGAGGGTCGAGGGCGGAGATCCCGAACACCAGGCCCGCCATCGACCGCGCCATCGCAACCGCGGCGATCAATCCGGCCGCGAGCCCGACAACCGACGGAATGAGCGACTCCCCCACGATCATCCGGGCCACCTGGGAGGCGCGAGCGCCGAGAGCCATCCTGAGACCGATCTCCGGGGTGCGCTGGGCCACCATGGCGCTCACGACGCCGTACACGCCGACAAGAGCGAGCGCCAGGGCGAGCCCCGCGAAGAGGGTCAGCAGAATCGTCTGGAACCGGCGAGCCGACAGACTGGAATCGATGGTCTCTGCGAGCGTGCGCACGTTCGCGAGGGGCTGTTCAGGGTCGATCGACCACACCGCGGTTTGAAGCGGCTTGATCACGCCTGAGGGATCACCGGTCACTCGCAACGCCAGATCGGCGAGGCGTACCGGGTAGAGGTCGGTCTGCGCGGCGGCGAGGTACACCTGAGGGTCGAGCGCGCCGGCCAAACCGTCGCGGCGCAGGTCGGACACAACTCCCACCACCGTGATCCACGGCCGGTCGGGACCTCGACGAAAACGCTGCCCGAGCGGTTCGCCGCGGCCTGCGAGGAACTTGCGGACGAAGGCTTCGTTCACCACCGCCGCTCCCGGCGCTGCCCTGCCATCCGATTGACCGAAGACCCGGCC
>JAGNNV010000414.1 GCA_017990495.1 Vicinamibacteria bacterium | reverse complement strand
CTCGGCATCGAAGAGATGATGCCCTTCACCTTCGCCGACGAGATCGGCAAAGCGGCGCCCGCCCTGCAGCTCGTGAATGGAACGCCGGTCACCGCGGGCTGCCGCATGATCAAGGACGCCCACGAGATCGCGCTGATGCGCCGGGCCTGTGAGATCACGGTGACCGCGCACCGCGCGGTGTTCGCGTCGCTCAAGGAAGGCATGACCCAGGACCAGGTGGCGGGACTCTCCGCGGCCGCGCATCGTCAACTCGGCATGGCCGGCGGCGCCCTCGTGCTCTTCGGCCAGGACGCGGCTTATCCGCACGGCACCACCAACCCTCAGCCGCTCAAGGCGGGCGACGCGGTTCTGCTCGACGGAGGCGGACGCCTGCACGGCTACTCCTCCGACATCACCCGCACCGCGATCTTCGGAGCGAAGCCCACCGATCGCCAACGCCTCATCTGGGACACCGTCCGCAAGGCCCAGGACGCGGCCTTCCGAACCGCGAAGCCCGGGGTCGAGTGCCAGGCCGTCGACGCGGCCGCGCGCCAGGTGGTGACCGACGCGGGCTTCGGCAAGGACTACGAGATGTTCGGTCATCGGGTGGGCCACGGCATCGGCATGGATGGCCACGAGTGGACCTACTTCGTTCGCGGCAACACCACGAAGCTGCGCCCCGGGATGTGTTTCTCCGACGAACCCGGGATCTACATCTACGGCGAAATCGGCGTCCGGCACGAAGACGTCATCTTCATCACCGAAACCGGGGCCGAGAACATGACGAAGTGGCCGGGAACCCCCGAAGAACCCGCCGTCGTGTAGGGGCGGCCTCGCGGGCACGAGGTTTGCTCGTTCGACAATTCTCCTTCCCCCCCGATCATCGGGGACTGAAGAACGAAAGCGAGAACCCGAATGCGCAACTCCGGAAAAGCCCCGACCATGATCGTCTGGATCATCTGTCTGATCCTCTACGTCGTGGCCCTCGTCGCGCACTTCCACTGGGCTGCGGTCCCTGCTCTCGCCGCCCAATGGGCCTGGGTCATCGGCTTCGGCCTGCTGCTCGTGGCCTGCCGCGTGCGCGGTCTGTAGCTTCTACAAACCATCGACCCGCGGGTGGGGTTGCGCGCTTAGTGCCTGAAGTGCCGCTTGCCGGTGAAGACCATCGAGAGGCCGAGTTCGTCGGCGGCCTTCACCACTTCCTCGTCCTTCACTGAACCGCCGGGTTGGATGATGGCGGTGGCGCCGGTCTTCGCGATGGCGTCGACGTTGTCGCGGAACGGGAAGAACCCGTCCGACGCCACCACCGCGCCTTTGAGGTCCTTGCGGGCCTTGGATATGGCGATCTTCACGGAGTCGATCCGGCTCATCTGCCCGGCGCCGATGCCCAGGGTCTGCTCTCCGTTCGCGAACACGATCGCGTTCGATTTCACGTGCTTGGCCACATTCCAGGCAAAGCCCAGGGCCTCCCACTCGGCGGGGGTCGGTTTGCGCTTGCTCACGGGGTCGCACGCCCCGCGGTCGAAACGCGCCATATCCCACTCCTGGGCGAGGATCCCGCCCATCACCCGCTTCTGATCGAAGCCGGTGACGCGGTGGATCGAGGTGACGTCCATGTCGAGGACGCGCAGGTTCTTCTTCGCCGCAAGGGCGGCCTTCGCGTCGGCGCTGAAGCCGGGAGCGATCACCGCCTCGAAGAAGGAACCGGTGATCTTCGCGGCCATGGCCGCGTCGCAGCGCACGCTCAAGGCCACGATGCCCCCGAAGGCCGAGGTGGGATCGCAGTCCCAGGCCCGGTCGAACGCTTCCTGGAGTGAGGCGCCGCGGCCCACGCCGCAGGGGTTCGTGTGCTTGATGATGGCGACTGCGGTGCCGTCCACGTCGGTGACGAGGCGCCAGGCGGCGTCGAGGTCGAGGATGTTGTTGAACGACAACTCCTTCCCTTGAAGCACGCGGGCCGCGGCCACCGAGTACATGGTCGAGCCCATGTCCGAGTAGAAGGCCGCGCGCTGGTGCGGGTTTTCTCCGTAGCGCAGGTCCTGGATCTTCTCGAAACTCTGGTTCAACCGGTACGGGAACACGCTGTCGCTGTTCGCCTTGGCGAACGTTCCATCCGCGGCCTCGATCTCCGCGAAGTAGCCGGCGATCGCCGCCTCGTACCGTGCGGTATGGCGAAAAGCCTTCTGCGCGAAGTAGAGACGCGTGGCCAGGTCGATGCCGCCCTCGCGGCCGAGTTGTTCGAGCAGCTGGCCGTAGTCGGCCGAGTCGACCACCACCGCCACCGACTGGAAGTTCTTGGCCGCCGCCCGCACCATGGACGGGCCGCCGATGTCGATGTTCTCGATCGCCTCGTCGAAAGCCGCCCCCTTCGCGACCTTGTCCTCGAACGGATAGAGATTCACCACCACCACGTCGATGGGTGAAAGGCCCGTGCGCTCGAGATCGGCCAGGTGCTCCTCGTTGCGCCGGGCCAGGATCCCCCCGAAGACCTTCGGATGCAGCGTCTTCACCCGGCCGCCCAGGATCTCGGGGAATTCGGTGACGTCGGAAACCGCGGTGACAGGGATGCCGGCTCCGACGAGCGCCGTCGCGGTGCCTCCGGTGGAGAGGATCTCAAAGCCCAGGGCCGAAAGACCCCGTGCGAGATCGACCACGCCTTCCTTGTTGTAGACGGAGATGAGCGCGCGCTTCTTGGGAAGGGTCATGGCAGGGGTCATGAGGTCACTCTTGCTGATGAAAAATGGTGGGTCTTGGTTTTACGAGCCGCGGAGACGGGATGCGCTGCATGTCGCCGCCGGCGCTGCGCCAGATGGCGATCCAGGTCGCGGCCACCGCACTGACGGATCGAGAATAGGCGGTGGAGGCCACCGCGAAAACCGGACTGCGGAAATCAATCTCCCGCGCGGCGAGAACCCGGCCCCCCTCCTGCCCCTCCTCACGCAACCGGGCGGCCTGCGCGGGCGTTCTCGCCAGCACCGCATCGAGGAAGGCCGGCACCTGGGGGAGGCCGAGGCGCATGGTCTCGGGGGCGACCACGACCACGGGAATCTTGTCGAGGTTCGCGGTGACGAAGGCATAGAACTCGCGCCTGATGGCCCGGGCCTTCGCGTCGTC
>JAGNNV010000100.1 GCA_017990495.1 Vicinamibacteria bacterium | reverse complement strand
CGCGCGTTCGTCTCCACCTTCGCCCTGGCCCTCGCCATCAAGCTCGACCCCGCGGCCTTGTGCGTCCCGAAGACCTGGTCGTACGTCGGGGTCGGAGCTTTCGGTCTGATCCGCCGGGACGCGTACGAGAGCATCGGCGGGCACGAACGGCTGGCCTTTGAGGTGGCCGACGATCTGAAACTCGGTCTGCTCCTGCGCCGAAGCGGCGTGGCCCAGGGGTGTCTCAGCGCAGACCGGATGGTGAGCGTGCGCTGGCAGAACGGCCTCATCGCCTCCCTCCGCGGCCTCGAGAAGAACGCATTCGCGGGTTGTGAGTGGAATACCGGTCTTGCCGCCCTGGCCGTGGGTGGCGTGGTCAGCGCGGCGCTGCTGCCCTATCTCCCGCTCCTCGCCTCCGTGCCCGACTGGAGCCTGCCCCCGGCCTTCATCGCCGGTCTGCTCCCTGTCGTCCTCGTGGGAGCGGCCTCGCGGAAGATGTCGGGAGGCAGCGGGCTCGAGGGTCTCGCCGCCCCGCTTTGCGCCGTC
The DNA here is from genome assembly GCA_017990495.1 of Vicinamibacteria bacterium. Lineage (GTDB taxonomy): Bacteria > Acidobacteriota > Vicinamibacteria > Fen-336 > JAGNNV01 > JAGNNV01. The sequence goes on along the minus strand of JAGNNV010000100.1, from coordinate 10,952 downwards.
ACCCTCGGCGGAGTCATCGCGTGGTCGACCACACTCGCACTCCTCCGGCGCGGCATCGTCTGGCGGGGAACCTTCTATCCGCTCGATGAGCTCCGGCGTCGGTGCGTGCGCGAGTTCGGGATGAGCGCCGCCAAGGCCGTGGGCTGGACGCCGCCCCGGCGTCCCTCGCGTTAGCGGGAGGCGCTGCGATCCGGCGCAGGCAAAGTGAACAGGAACGTGCTTCCCTGGCCCACTCCCTGCGATTCCACGACGACCCGGCCGCCGTGCAGCTCGATGATTCGTTTCACCAGGGCGAGGCCGACTCCTGTGCCCTCGGCCCGCGGATCGAGCTTGTCGAACAGTTCGAAGACGCGCTGGTGGTAACGCGGGTCAATCCCCATCCCGTTGTCCGACACGAAGAAGAGGGTCTCCCCTTGCTCCGAACGGGCGCCGATGCGAATGCGCGGCGTCTCTTGGTCGCCCATGAACTTGGCGGCGTTGTCGATGAGGTTCTGCAGCACCTCGACGAGACGGATCCGATCACCGCGGACCACCGGCAGGGAGGGATCGATCTCCACCGCCACCCCGCGGGCCTGCAGGCGGCCGTGCACCCGATCCACCGCCTCCCGGGCCACGTCGACGAGCGACACCTCTGCGTGGGCCGAAAGCACATGTCCGGTGCGGGACAGGTCCAGCAGGTCCGAGAGCAGCCGGTCCATCTTGCGCGCGGCCTGACGAATGCGCTCGACGTCGCTGCGCAGGGCCTGGAGATCGTTCCGGGCGGCCGCATCCTCGACGTGACCGAGAAAGCCCATGATGGTGATGAGGGGGCTGCGCAGGTCGTGGGACACCGTGTAGGTGAATCGCTCGAGTTCGGCGTTCTTGGCCTCGAGGTCGCGAATCAGCGCCTCGCGTTCCCCGGCCGCTCGTTCCCGCTCGGTGACATCGCGCGCGATCACCAGGCGAGGCACGGCCCCCGATGCGCCCTTCACCCCTTCGAGCGACATGCCCACGGCATCGAGGTGAACCCGCTCACCGTCCTGCCTCAGGCAGATCAGGTGGCGAGTCGCCGATTCCGCCCCCAGGGTCGCCAGGATCCGGCTCACCTCTTCGCGCTGCTCCGGAGCCACGAACTCGCTCGCATGCCGCCCCACCAGATCCTCGCCGGCCGCGAAGCCGAGGATGCGCGGGGTCGCGGGGTTGGCGAAGGTGATCCGCCCCGCGGCGTGCACGAAGATCGCGTCGGGAGCGAGGCGCACCAGACCGGCATAACGGGCTTCGCTCGCGAGCAGCGCTTCCATCAACTGCTGACGCCGATGGAGGGTGATGATCAACCGGGCTCCGAAACACGCAACCGAACCGGTGACCGCGATCACGGCCACGACGGGCTCGTGTCGCGCCATGGGGAGGGCGAGGGCCAGGGTGAGCAGGGGAAGGGTGGCGGGCGCCCAGTCGACGAGACCAGGAGGGTGAGTCGCGGGCGCGATCTTCGGGTCCTTCCAGGCCGCGGCGAGGAGCGAGCCCACGGTCAGGCTGATCGTGAAGGCCAGATCGTGCCAGTCGCCGGTATTGATCGCGCCGGACGCATTCGCGAAGTTGTAGAAGGACGAACCCGCGGCGTAGATCACCAGGTAGGGCACGAACCAGGCGGCCAGAGCGCGCCGAAGGGCGCTGCGCGACAGAGTGGCCCGGCCCATGAAGGCGAGAACCAGAAACCAGTTCTCCACGTCGGAGAAACCGAAAAAGCCCCAAAGGCTGAGGCCGGTGAGGCTCTGGGAGTCGCCCGGCACCAGATACAGGTAGACGTAGAGGAAAGGGAAGAGGATGCCGACCTGAACGAAGTCGAGGGTCTGCTGCCAGTCGAGCCCGGACGAGGGGCGGCCGATGAGTGCGTCGGTTTCGTCTTCCACGAGGAGCAGCGCCATGAGGAGCGGCGCCCCGTAGACACGAAACAGGAAGTGGGTCCACGACGGCTGATCGACGGACAGGCCGAGCCAGTCTTCCCGATAGGCGAAACTCGCCTGCGCCGCGGCCCAGATGAAGAATGCGGTGGAAACCAACGTCCAGAACCTGGGAACAAGCCCCGCGCCACGGCGCGAGGCATCGAGAAAGGCGAGTGCCGCGATGAGGCCGGCGGCGATCTGAAACAGGTTGGACGCAACCGCGGCGGTCCCGCCGTTCAGCGCGACTGCGGCCATCAGGTGCGCGCCGAGCACCGTGAGAGCGGCCAGGGCCATCAATCGCGGCCGGGAGGCCTCAGGGGTGAATGGCCGGATCACGCGAACCGGCTCAGGGTTCGAAACCTCGAGATCGTCTCCCGCCGCAGGCAAGCGCGGAGTGTAGCCCAAAGGCAGGGGGCGGAAGGCCGAGGAGGCGGTGCTATCTTCCGCTCATGACCCAGGCGCTCCAGGACATCTACGCCCCTCAGAACAAGTGTTTCGGCTGCGGACCGAAGAACGAGAAGGGCCTGAGGATCAAGAGCTTCGTCGAGGGCGAGTTCATCGTCGCCACCTTCCGGCCGGAACCACATCACGAAGCCTGGGAGGGCGTGGTGAACGGGGGAATCGTGGGTTGCCTGTTCGACTGTCACAGCAACTGGGCGGCCGCGTATCACCTGATGAAGAAGGCGGGAACGGACGACCTCCCCCCCACCGTCACCGCCGATTTTCACGTCAAGCTCAAGCGCCCCACTCCGTCGACCGGCGCGGTCATCGTCAAATCGAGGGTGGTCGAGTCCACCGACGATCGCGCCACCGTCGAGTCGACCATCGAGGCCGACGGCGTGATCACCTCCACCTGCCGCGGCACCTTCGTGGCGGTCAAGCCCGGCCACCCCGCCTACCACCGCTGGTAGACGGGAGGCGCGAACCCGGGAGCTACTGCACGACCTTGTAGCTGACGTTCCCCTCGGGATCCTTCATGAGGACCTCGACCCGCCACTTGTTTTCTTCGGCATCGCTGGCGGCGCACTCGAACGACTTGCCCGGCTCGGTGGCGCGGAACTTGCCGCCACAGGCCACGGTGACGTCGAGGCCGTCCTGCTCCTTGACGCCGTCCCGAATCACGCCCTCGAGAATCGCAAGGTCGATCAGGCCCTCGATCTTTCCCAGTTCCCAGGCGATGTTCCCCTGGTCGTCCTTCTGGGTCACCTTCATGGTCAGGCGGCCACCCAACTTCGGAACGGCAACGCACTCGAAGGTGTCGGCGGCCTTGATCTCGCGAGAGTCGGGACAAGTGACCGAAGCCACCTCGAGGCCCAACTGGGTCTTGAGGCCGTCACTGATCGCGGTCTTGATGGCGGCCATGTCGAGGCTGGAGGTGCAGGCGACGAGGCCCAGCGCGGCCAGGATTGCGGTGGTGCGGGCAATGAACGACTTCGGGTGCGACGGGACAAAAGCTGAGGGCTTCAACAAGAATTCTCCAAGAAATGCGACGTGAGCGGCGGATCCTACAGGGCCTCGGCCCCGTAACGCTCGAAAGCGGCGATTGTCGCCCTAGTTGTCGAGGAGGTTCTTGAGCGTCGACATGAACTGCGACGCGTCCTTGAAGTCGCGGTAGACCGAAGCGAAGCGGACGAACGCCACTTTGTCGACCTGGCGGAGCCGCTCCATCAGATACTCGCCGATCTTCTCGGTGGGCACCTCGCGGTCGGGGCTCTCCTGCACCATCTGCTCGACCTTGGACGCCATCTCTTCGATGGCGTTGATCGAGACGTTCCGCTTCTCGCAGGCCCGCATCAGGCCGCCGATCACCTTGTTGCGATCAAAACGCTCGCGCCGTCCGTCCTTCTTGACCACAAGATGTGGAACCTGATCGATGCGCTCATACGAGGTAAACCGCTTTCCGCACTTGAGGCACTCGCGGCGGCGGCGAATGGCATCGCCTTCCTTGCTTTCGCGGGAATCAACGACCTTGTCCTCGACGCTTTCGCAGAACGGGCATCGCATACCCTTATCCTATCAGGACTTACGCCTTCCGCTCGGTGATTTTCCGCATGCTGCGGAAGGAAAGCCCTTCCCTGCCGAGGAAAGCGATGCCCAGGACCAGCACGGGCAAATTTTGCAGCGCATGCAGCATCGCACCCGCGGCTACCGCCTGGCCCTGATCCATCCCATAGATCGCCGTGAGAGCCAGCGTGTAGGAGGCATGGAACCCGCCGACCATGCCCGGAGTGGGAATGGCCACGCCCACGGTCAGGAAGGCGATGATCAGGAAAGATGTGTGGAAGGGAATCTCGAAGCCAAAAGCGATCGAGTTCAGATGGATGATTCCCCCGATCAAAACCCACAGCGCGAACGACTCGGCGATGAGCCGAGCCCATTGCGCGGGCGATGAACCGAACACATCAAGGCCGGAAATGAAGGACGAGACAAGGCCGCGGATCTGAATCCCAATCTTCACGGGGAGGAGCCCCAGGCTCCAATCGAGGAGTCGGCGAGCCGGTCCGCCCTCCACCCGCAGAGCCGCCAGAAAGGCCATGCCCGCAATCGCAACCGCGAAGGCCAGGCCGGCCCCGGCCCGAAGGGTGGTCATCAACGCGTCCGATCGCTCCGCGGCGGGACGAGGCAGCACGAACATGTAGAGAGCAAGGAGCGAGAGCACGGTGATCAGGTCGATCAGGCGCTCGAGGAGAATCGAGGCCAGTCCGGCGCTCACCCCCACGCCGTATCGGCGCGACGCGAGGTATGGACGCAACACTTCACCGGCTCGAGGGATGAACAGGCCGGCCATGAAACCGATGTTGGTGATGCCGAAGAGGTCGAGAATCGGGGCCTTTTGCAGCGCAGGAAAGAGGAGCCGCCAGCGCATGGCGCGAATCACGTACATCAGCACGGTCAGTAGAACCACGAGGACCAGCGGCACGGGCTTCGCGTGAGTCATCGCGGAAAGAAGCTCCGCGGAATTGACGCCGCGGGTGGCGAGCCAGAGCAGAAGAACGGCGAGGAGGATGCCGAGGGTCAGTCGGAAGGCGTTCTTCATCGTTCTGATCCGAGGGCCGATCCGATTGGTTCCGCGAGGGGCATCAAGGTAGCTTCTCCGTGGTGAACAGGCGGAACAATGCCGGCCCGCAAAGACGTATTCTCGCTTGAGACTCAGACGTTTGAACAACCTGACCCTTGAGCCCCTGAGAGGGGGCCCGCAAAGCTCGGCGCTCGCCGCGCCGAGTCCGGCCCGGGCTACGTCTGTGGAAACCCTCGCCTACACGTGCGCGATGGACCTCGTGGGCGACCCGGTCAAGGCGCTTTCGCTGGCGCGCGACCTGCTCAAAGACGTCAGGAAAAGCGGTCTCAAGTCCCCCTTCGCCGATGCCCTTCTCCGTCGTCTGGCCCTGACCCGTTGGACGAAGATGGACCGCCCGCGTCCCACCAGACTCGAACTGAAGGAGTGCAAGGAGTCTCACATCCTTCTCTTTTTCATGAAGGCCTGGGACGCGACTTACGAGGACCTCGCCGCCGCCCTTGCCGTCACCGAGGATCGGGCCCGGCACCTCGTCCACAAGGCGCGGATGGAGCAGGTCGGCACTCTCATCCGGATCCCGATTCCCAAGCCCGACTGCCGGCGACCCCGCGAACTCCTCTCCGACTACCGGGAGGCCCTGCTCGCCGAGCCCCTGGCCGAGGACGTCGCGCAACATCTGCGCGGGTGCCGGGACTGCACAGCTCTCGATCACCACCTCCTTTCGATCCTCATGGCCCCGCTCCGCCCGCCTATCGAGCCTCCCCCGGAGCTCGTCGGCGCCCGCGAGGCCCGCCCCACCCTCTCGCTCTCCTTCGATACGGTTTCACGCGCGCAACGGCGAGCGGGAATCGTGCTGTTGGGGGTGGGGATCGTGCTCGGCGTGGTCCAGTTTCATCCCGGCCTCAACGCTTCGGCGGCGGCCCAGATGGACCGGATCGGCGCTGCATTCTCGAAGTGGCGCAACCGGGGCGATCGGCTCGTCGAGGACCTGCGGGTGCTCAAGGCTCTGGCCGTGGGAACGGTCGAAGGCCGGACCGAGGAATTGAGCCAAACCCTCGATGAATACGTGAATTCCCCCAACCAGTCGGAAACATCCAACGAAAAGAACAAACCCGCGGCGGATGCCGTATTGGATTCCAGAGACCCCAAAAACCAGCCCCCGAAAGAGACTCCTCAAGGGCCGGTCCAGGGTTCCCCGAGCCCCACACGCCCCTAGAAAGGTCGCCCATCATGGAAGAAAACACAGTCAGAGCCGAGGCCGGAGCCGGAGCCGAAGCGCCGCAGGCCCCAAGGGTCGCTCCCGCCTTCCAAGGATCCACCCACAGGCGCAGCCCCGCCCTCGCCGCCTTCCTGTCCTTCTTCCCCGGCTTCGGTCACCTGTACAACGGTGAGATCGGTAAGGCCCTCGCTTTCTTCTGCGCTTTCGCCACCTGCGTCTTCGTGATGGCTGAAACCGAAGGGGGCAGCGTCTTCTTCGGTCTGCTCCTGCCCTTCATCGTCTTCTACAACATGATCGAGGCCTACCGCTCGGCCGAACGCATCAACCTGCAGTCGTTCTCGGGCGTCAGCACGGTGAACGAGCCCGAATCCAACCGTCTGTGGGGATGGTCCCTCGTGGCGATGGGCGGGCTGCTGCTTCTTCACAACCTCGGCCTCTTCAGCTTCGCCTGGATCGCCAAGATGTGGCCGTTGCTGATGATCGCGGCCGGCGTGGTCCTTCTCCGAGGCTCGTTGTTCGGGAGCCGGCAATGAACCGCGGGTTCTCGCCGGAAGCCTTCGGGTTCGGCGTCTTCCTGGCCACGGTGGGAGGGGTCTTTCTTCTCTCAAACCTCGGGCTGGTCGAGGCCATCCCGCTGCTCAAGAAGATCTGGCCCATGTTCCTCGTGGTGTGGGGCGTGGCCGAGATCCTGGCCTCTCGGCCCTCCGAGGGCGGAAGCGGAGGCGGTCAATGAAGTTCCGCAAGGTCGCGCTCTTCTTCCTGATCGTCTCCTTCGGACTCATCATTGAGGGCATCAATATCGGACGCAATGTCATCAACGATGAGTCCTTCGAAGGATTCCGCGGCTTCGAATTCGACGGCGACTTCCCCTTCCGGGTCTCGCGCTTCCGCGGACCCTCGCAGGACTACACCGAATCTCAGCAGAGCGACGCGGCGGGGATCACCGGAGTCGAGATCTCGAACGCCTTCGGCGACGTGATCGTCCGACGGTCCGCCGATCCCAAGGCGCAGATCGGCATCGGCCTGCGCAAGGAGGTCTTCACCCGAAGGTCCGAGAGCGCAGACGCCATCTCCGAAAAGGTGAAGCTCGTGATCAGCCGCGAAGGCGGCCTGCTCAAAGTGTCCACTACTCGCGATCCCAAGGCGAGTTATCGGGTCAAAACCCACATCGAGATCGATACCCCTGTGCCCCTCGACACCCGGATCACGAATCGGCACGGGCGGATCGTGGTCGAAGGCGCGAAGGCCCTCAACGTCACGGGCGAGTTCGACGAAATGCGGGTGACCGACGTCAGCGGCGACTGCGCGGCGAAGAACCGACATGGCAGCCTCGAGGTCGTCTCCGCGGCCCTGGGGTGCCGGGTCGAAGTCGAATTCGGCGACGCGCACATCGAACGACTCATGGCGCCGTCCGAGGTCGAGGTCTCGCACGGCAACCTGAACGCGGTCGACCTCGCCGGTCTCACCGCCAAGCTGAAGTTCTCCGACCTGCAGGCGCGGAAGATCGCGGGCAACCTCGTCACCGAAGGCGAGCACTCCGATCTGCGCATCGACGACGTGCAGGGCGACGTCACTCTCAATAACCAGGGCGATATCGACATCCAGAACATCAAGGGCCGGGTCTCCATCGAGAACCGCCGCGGGCACGTCAAGCTCCTCAAGGCCGCGGCCGCGGTGCTCATCAAGAACTCGTTCGACTCCGTGGACGCTTCCGACGTGGACGGGATGCTCGAGATCACCAACAAGAACGGCAGCATCACGGCTCAGCGGTTTCTCAAGGGCGCGAAGCTCGAGACCGACGGCGAAGACGTCGACGCCGTGGACTTCGAGGGCGCGCTCAACGTGGTGGCGAGTCGCGGCGAGGTCTCGGTCAAGCCCCTGCGCAAGGTCCTCGCCCCCATCGACATCCAGATCGACATCGGCGATGTCCGTCTCGCTCTGCCCGACTCGGTGAACGCTCTTCTCGATGCGAAGGTGGAACGGGGCGACGTGCGCGGCGAAGTGGGCGCGCTCAACTCCAGCGAAGAGGGCAAACGTCTGCTGAAAGCCACCATCGGATCGGGCGGCCCGTTGCTCACCCTGCGCTCGCGCCTCGGCGACATCACGGTTTCGAGCGAGGACGAACTCGATGTCTCCGAGCCGGACTTCCCGAACGCCCCCGAGGTCGACAACCGGTTCCGCATGCCCCGGGGCGCCGACCCGATGCCCGCGGCCCCGCGCGCGCCGGAAATGCCGGAGTTGCCGCAGCCCAAGCCGCCCAAGCCCGGGAAACTCCCCAAAGGGGCCGCCGACCTGCCGGTGGCGCCCGTCGCTCCGCCCGCGCCGCCCATGCCCACCCCTGAAGGCCGATAAGTCACGTCATGGTCGTGGGCCGCGGGGGCACTAAGATCCGCGGGATGCGAGAAGCCCTCACCACGACATCGCTCGATCTTCCCCTCCTTCGTCGGGGCAAGGTACGCGATGTCTACGATCTCGGCGCCGAACTCCTGATCGTCACCACGGATCGCCTCTCCGCCTTCGACGTGGTGCTGCCCCAGGGGATCCCCGACAAGGGCCGGGTCCTGAATCAGCTCTCGCTGTTCTGGTTCAAGCGCCTCGAAGGCACGATCCCCAATCACATCGTCGCCGCGGACGTCGCTGACTTCCCCTCGGGGCTGAAGCCCTATCGCAATGTCCTCGAGGGCCGGTCGATGGTGGTGCGCAAGACGGATCCGCTGCCCGTGGAATGCGTGGTGCGGGGTTATCTCGCGGGGTCAGGCTTCAAGGACTACCGGAAGACGGGGGCGATCTGCGGTCTGCCCCTGCCCGAGGGGCTGCTGGAGTCGCAGCAATTCGAGGAGCCCTTGTTCACGCCCGCGACGAAGGCGGAAACCGGGCACGACGAGAACATTTCCTTCGAACAGATGGTGGCGCTCATCGGGCCTGAGCCGGCGGAAACCGCGCGGCGCGCGGCTCTCGACATCTACCTGAAGGCCCGCGCCCACGCCGCGTCGGTGGGTCTGACCATCGCCGACACGAAGTTCGAGTTCGGCATGACCACCGAAGGTCTCATCTGGATCGACGAGGCGCTCACCCCGGACTCCTCGCGCTTCTGGGAGGCCTCGGAGGTCGTACCCGGCCAGACGCCGCCGAGCTTCGACAAGCAGTTCGTGCGCGACTACCTCGAGACCCTCACCTGGAACAAGACCTACCCCGGCCCAGAGCTTCCCGCGGAAGTCGTCGCGGGAACCCGCGCGCGTTACCTCGAAGCCTTCCGCCGCCTCACCGGCAAAGAACTCCAGGGCGCTTAACACCCGGCCGCGGTTCGCAGTGTGTCGCGGTCGCAAACGGACCGCTCGCGCTCCTAAGCGGCTTCCGCCTAAGTCCAATCTTTTCAACCGGGGTTCTTTGAAGCCGCTGATCGACACGATCGGCCCGAAGGAGCCGTGGGACACTAGGCCCCCGGTTTCCGCACGTCAAACGGAGTGGCTGCACCGGGGGTGACGACAGGTCCAATTGGCATCTCTGCTTAGCGGACGCCCCACTACCCAGCCGATTGGACCTGTCTCCCGCGGTCGCCCCACTCCCCAGCCGATTGGACCTGTCGTCATCCCGGTGCAGCCACTCCGTTCGAAGTGCGGAAACCGGGACCTAGTGTCCCACGGCTCCTTTGGGCCGATCGTGTCGATCAGCGGCTTCAAAGAACCCCGATTGAAAAGATTGGATTTAGGCGGAAGCCGCTTAGGAGCGCGAGCAGTCCGTCCGCGTCCGCGACGTGTGGGCGCCCTTCGCACCCGCGGCTAGCGCCGCAGCAATCGTCTCGCCGCGATCAGCGTCTCCAGTGCGAGGCGTTCGAGAGCGCTGCGATGGAGGCGGTAGTAGAGGCGGTGGCTCTCGTCGTAGGCATCGCGGGCGCGCTGCGACACTTTGGCCATGCTCGTGCCGAGTTCGTGAAGCACCACCGCCTTCGGCACGAACCGCACGCGGCCTCCCGCCTGTCGCAGGCGCAAGCACAGATCGGCATCTTCCTCATAGAGGAAGTAACGCTCGTCGAAACAACCGACGGCGCGGGCGGCCGACATCCTGAGCAACATGCACGAGCCGGAAATCCAGTCGACCTCGCGTTCCTCGCGGGCGGCCGCGTCAAACTCCGCGATCGCCGACGCATCACCGGCCTTCACGCCCTTCACCAGCTTGCGCTGGCGGTACTCGGCCAGAAGGCTCAGATCCGGTCCGAAGCTCACCTGAGGGCGGCCGTCGGCAAACACGGTCTTCGGACCGAGAGCGACTGCTTCGGGGTGTCGATCGGCGGCGGCCAGCAACTCCGGGATCGTGGACGAAGTCAGGCGCGCGTCGGGATTGAGGATGAGCGCGAACTCCGTCTCCACCACGCTCAACGCGCGATTGTTGGCCTTCGAGAACCCTTCGTTTCCATCGGCCCGGATCACGGTCACGAAGGGAGCCGCCCGCGCAACTTCCACCGAGGCGTCGGCGCTTGCATTGTCGACCACGAAGGTGCGGCAGTCCGGAGCATGGAGTTCAATCGAGGCGAGAGCGTCCGCGAGCACATCGGCGGAGTTGTAGGTGACGATCACGATGGTGACGCGGGAAACGGTCACGACGCGGCGCCCTCGAGCACGGCCAGGGTCTCGGCCGCCGTGCGCTCCCACGAGAAGGTCCGCGCGTGGCCTGCCCCGCGTCGGATCAGGTCCTCGCGAAACGCTCCGGTGTCGAGGACCGCGTCGATCGCCGTCGCCACGGCGGAGGGCTCCGGCTCGACCACCACCGCGCCTTCGGTGAACAGCTCGTTGAGGCT
>JAGNNV010000413.1 GCA_017990495.1 Vicinamibacteria bacterium | reverse complement strand
ATGTCGAAGTGGTCCTCCATCGACGACTTGGAGCGGCCGGTCACGATGATGACGTGTTCGATCCCCGAGGCCACCGCCTCTTCCACCGCGTATTGGATGATGGGCTTGTCGACGACGCAGAGCATTTCCTTGGGCATGGCCTTGGTGGCGGGAAGGAAACGCGTGCCCAGGCCGGCGGCGGGAATGACTACTTTTCGAACCTTGGGGCTCATGGGAGGAAAATAGCATCGCTCCCTCAATACGCGTCAGGCGACGCGACGTCCTCATGAGGGGATAACGGAAGGAAAGACCGTGCTCGAACTTCGCTACGTGGCCGACCATAAGGATGAAATCCTCACCATGATTCGCGACCGCGGTGACGACCCGTCGCGGGTCTTCGCCGAAGCCGACCCTTGGGAACTCGACGCCAAACGGCGCGAGATCATCCAGAAAGTGGAGGCGTTGCGGCACAAGCAGCGTCTCGCCGGCGAGGAGATCGCGCGGAAAGGCAAGGCGAAGGAAGACACCTCCGCGCTCAAGGCCGAGATGAAGACGGTTTCGGACGACATCAAGAGCTTTGACGGCGAACTCGCGGCCATTGAAACAAAGATCGACAATCTGATGCTGGTCCTGCCCAACATCCCCGATGCGAGCGTCCCGCGCGGCGACGCGTCGGCTAACACCGTGGTCCGGAAAACCGGCGAGCCGAGGACGTTCGATTTCGAGCCCAAACTCCACGGCGACATCGGAGCGGCACTTGGGATCATCGATTTCGAGCGCGCGGCCAAAATCTCGGGCGCTCGTTTCTCGAGCCTCTGGGGCATGGGCGCTCGTCTCGAACGCGCGCTCATACAGTTCATGCTGGATCTCCACACCAAAGAGCGTGGCTACCTGGAGATCATTCCTCCTTATCTGGTCCTGCCCCAGACGCTGGTGGGAACGGGGAATCTGCCCAAGTTCGAAGGCGATCTCTTCAAGACGGGGACGGCGGACCGCGAGCTGTATCTCATACCCACCGCCGAAGTGCCGCTCACCTGCCTGCATCGCGACGAGATCCTCGAACCCGAGGAACTGCCGAAGAAGTTCGTGGCCTTCACCCCGTGTTTCCGCTCGGAGGCCGGTTCGTATGGCAAGGACGTGCGCGGCCTGATCCGCCAGCATCAGTTCCACAAGGTCGAGCTGGTCAAGCTGAGCAGCGAGGAGACCTCGGCGGCCGAACACGAGGCGATGGTGACGGACGCCGAGGAAGTTCTAAAGCGCCTCGAGCTGCCTTACCAGGTGGTGCTGTTGGCCAGCGGCGACATGGGCTTCGGCTCTTCGAAGACCTACGACATCGAGGTCTGGCTGCCGGGGCAGAACGCCTACCGTGAGATCTCCTCCATCTCGAACTGTAAGGACTTCCAAGCGCGCCGCGCTCAGATCCGCTACCGGAAGGAGCGTGGGGCCAAGCCGAAGTTCGTCCACACCCTGAACGGCAGTGGTCTCGCCGTCGGCCGTACGATGGTGGCGGTTCTCGAGAACTACCAGCAGGCCGACGGGACGGTCATCATCCCAAAGGTCCTTCGCCCCTATCTGGATGGAATGGAAAGAATTGCGCCCCGGGAGAACGCCTGAACTGGTAATGTACGTTTGCGCACATAGCCGTCGGCCGGCCAGGCGATAATCTTTCCCGGGTTTTGGGTTCAAGCCATCCGGAACGCACTTCTTACAACGGAGAAATACCAATGAAACAAAACACTTTGCGCTACCTGAGCGCACTGGCGATCGCGGCTACCGCGGCCTCCGGCTTCGCTCAGACCGCCCCCGAGGGCATGGTCGAACGAAAGGATGTCAAGACCTGGGTCTTCACCTCCGACGGCAAAGAGTATGAAGCGCGTCCGCTGACCCCGTCGTTCTCCGGCAGCTCAGGCCTCTTCCACCTGTCTTCGGCGTACACCCTGGCCAAGGGTCGCACCGCGTTCAGCCTTTACCGGTTCAACCTTGACCGCAACCCCAAAGACCTCGATGCCTCCACCCACGGCCTGAATCTGGCCTATGGCGTGTCCGACAAGTTCGAGATCTTCGGTACTTTCGGCATCCAGCGCAACGACGTGGACAAGCTCTCCGAGCCGGGCTTCGTGAACGACTTCCCGAACGCCGGACGCCAGTCCACCTCTCCTGGCTGGCAGAGCGGAGCCTCCGATGCCATCGTGGGCGTCAAGTTCAAGCTCCTCGATGACTACGCGGGCGACGGCATGGCTCTCGCGATCCGTCCCACCATCAAGCTGCCCACCGCCTCCTTCGACGACGGTCTGGGCACCGGCAAAGTGTCGTTCGGCGCCGACGTCCTGCTCTCCAAGGGCCTCAATCGTCAGGCCGAGATCCACGGCATGGTCGGTTTCAAGTCCAACGCCGATCCCACCGGATTCGACCTCGGCAACGCGTTCCGCTGGGGCGCCGGCATCTCCACCCCCGTGTTCCGCATGTTCCAGATCCAGGCGGAAATCACGGGCACGAACTACTCGGACGCCGGCTTCAAGCAGGTCAACCCGATCGACTTCGTGATCGGACCTGTCTTCTATGTCGGTAAGGGTCTGTTCATCCGTCCCGCGTATTCGCGCAACATGAAGTTCACCAGCGGCACGAATCCCGCGGGCTCCAAGAGCTACAGCGGCATGAACATCTCCATGGGCTTCGCCGGCGCCGCCGCCGGTCGCGGCATCTGGGTGCCGCCCCCGCCTCCTCCTCCGGCGCCGCCCGCGCCTCCGGCTAATCGTCCGCCCACCGTCTCCCTCGACGCCGACAAGACGAACGCGATCAGCTGCGACACCGTGCGCTTCCGCGCCAACGCCTCCGATCCCGATGGCGACACCCTCACCTACGCCTGGACCACTTCCGCCGGAACCATCCAGGGTGAGGGCGCCAATGTCACCCTCGATCCCGGCTGCCTCCCCGCGGGCACCGACGTCAAGGTCACGGTGACGGTGAACGACGGCCATGGCCACACCGCCATGGCTTCGCGCAACGTCATGATCGAAGCGAAGCCCAAGCCGCAGACCGTCACCCGCTCGGTCGGTCCGTTCCCGAGCGTGCGCGTGGGCGGCGGCACTCGCCTCAACAACGTCGACAAGTCCGTCCTCGACGACATGGCCACCCGCATGCG
>JAGNNV010000099.1 GCA_017990495.1 Vicinamibacteria bacterium | reverse complement strand
CCCCTACATCCAGACCAGCGTGGTGCGCGCGCGGAGCATCCTGGCCAGAGTGGCGGGGGAAGGACATGACGTCCCCGCTCTCTTGAAGCGCGCGCTCGACCCCACACTGCTGTCGACATGGCTCACCACCGCGGAAGGTGCTTCGGCCTGGTCTTTGTTCCTCGCCATGGCCCGCACCGATGAAGCCATCGAAACCGCGGTGCGCACCGAAGAGCCGAGCGTCATGACGAGGCAGGCCTTCCAGATTGCCCAGGCCTTTCACGGCTACTACCAGAATCCTGCTCACAGCGTGCTGCGGGCGGAAACCGAAGACCTGCGGGCGGTGCGGGTGCTGGTGGTCGATCTCTTCATCCGCCACACCACGGCGGTGGCCCGGCTGCTGGGCATCCCCATCCCGGAGCGCATGTGATGAACGGCCCGCGTCCCCGCATCGTCATCACCGCCGGGAGCAACCCGAGCACGGTCAATCACGCCTGGCTGCGATTCGACTACCTGCACGCGGTGTCGAAGGCCCGTGGCCTGCCCAGCATCATCGCGTCGGGGTTCACCAATCCCCTCGACGAAGCTGCGCAACTCGCGGGAGAGATTCTCGATGGCTGCGATGGCCTTCTGCTCTCCGGCGGCACCGATGTCGACCCGAAGATTTTCGGAGAGATCCCCCACACGGCGCTCGGCCGGGTGGATGGACCGAGGGACCCCTTCGAAATCACCCTCACTCGCGAGGCGGTGCGACGGAACATGCCGGTCCTCGGCATCTGCCGCGGCATCCAGGTTCTGAACGTGGCCATGGGCGGCACTCTGATCCAGGACATTCCGTCCGATGTCGAGGGCGCCTCGCGTCACGAGAACGGCGAAGATCGGCTGGCTATCGCGCATGACGTCGTCATCGAAGCCGATTCGCAACTGGCGCGTCTTCTCAACACCACCCGCGTGGGCGTGAACTCGTTCCATCACCAGGCCCCGAAACAGATCGGCGCCGGATTGACCGTGAGCGCCACCTCCCCGGAGGACGGCATCATCGAGGGTCTGGAGATGCGCGACCGCGACTTCGTGGTGGCGGTGCAGTGGCACCCCGAGAACTTCTGGAGGAGTTCGGCGGTGTTCGACGGCCTCTTCACCGGTTTCGTAGAAGCCGCGCGGAAGTGGTCGAAGGACCGGCCCCGCGCATGAGCGGGGGCGCGCGGCGGACCATCGCGCTCGCCCTGGTCCTGGCCGTTGCCGGAGCCGCCTCGGTCCTCGCCCCGAGCGGCGCCTCAGTGGAAGCCGCGGGCGCGCTGCGCTGGGAGAAGGACTTCAAGGCAGCCAAGGCGCGCGCGCGTACCGATGGCCGAATCATCATGGTGGACTTCTGGGCTGCCTGGTGCACCTTCTGCGACAAGCTGGACCAGACCACTTATAAGGATGCTGCGGTGGTGGCGCGCCTGTCCCGAACCACGGTGGCGGTGAAGGTGAACACGGAAGGCCGGGCCGATGAGCTCGATCTGGCCGAAGAGCACGCGGTATACAGCCTTCCCACCATCGGTTTCTTCACCCCCGACGGCCGAGCCGTCGCGCGAATCGAAGGGTACGTCGACGCCAAAGCCTTCCTGAAGCTCCTCACCACGGCCGAGGTCGAAGGCGCGGACATGATCGGCTGGGAGAAGACGCTCCGCACCGAGCCCAATAACTTCGCCGCTCTTTATGGCCTCGGCGCGAAGATGTACGAACAGAACTACCCCGACGAGGCCCGACCCCTGCTCGAGAGGGCGCGTCGCAATGATCAGGGACCCCTGCGGCACCGCAAACGGGTGCGCATGCTGCTCGGGCGGCTCATCGAAGACCAGTCGAGTTTCACTGACGCGGAGACGATGTTCCGTGAGGGCCTCGCCCTGCCGCCCGAGTCGGACATCGACCCGAGGCTGCGCATCCTGCTCGCCCGCGCGCTGGTGAACCTGGGCAAGAAATCCGAGGCCCAGAAAGAACTCACCCGCCTCATCGCCGCCTATCCGAACCACCCTGTGACGGTCACGGCCAGAAAGACCCTGGAAGCGCTGAAGTAGATTCGGGGGCATGAAGCTCGCAATTCCGGTCATCGCTCTGGCCCTCGCGGCAGCCACAACGGTCGCCGCCACCCAGAAAGCTCCGAAGGCGGGAGCCCCGCCGCTCAAGCCCTTCAGCGTGGTGGAGGCGACCATCCCCGAGATGCGCCTCGCCCTGGAGGAGAAACGCACCACATCGCGCGAGATCGTCCTCCAGTATCTGACTCGGATCGCGATGTTCGAAGACCAGCTCAACGCGGTCATCACGGTGAACCCGAACGCCTTGAAAGAAGCGGAGGCCCTCGACCGCGAGCGGGCCGCCGGCCGGATCCGCGGGCCCCTGCACGGCATCCCCATCGCGCTCAAGGACATCATCCACACCACCGACATGCCCACCACCGGGGGCGCCCTGGCCTTCGATCGCTACGTCCCTCCCTACGAGGCGACGGTCACGAAGAACCTGCGCGAGGCCGGGGCCATCATCATCGCAAAGACCGGGCTCACCGAACTCGCCAACTGGGTGGCTTCGGGCATGCCCGCGAACTACAACGCGCTCACCGGCTACGGCATGAACCCCTACGACCCGCGGCGCGATCCCCGCGAGGCCAACTTCGACGGACGTCCGGTGCTGAGCACGGGCGGTTCGAGTTCGGGGATCGGGACGGCCGCGAACTTCTGGGCCGCCAATGTGGGCACCGAGACCTCAGGTTCCATCCTGAGCCCGGCCAACCAGAACATGCTGGCCGCGATCAAACCCACCGTGGGCCGGATCAGCCGCTACGGGATCATCCCCATCACTGCTGATCAGGACACCGCAGGCCCGATGGGCCGCACCGTCACCGACGTCGCGGTATTGATGGGGGCGCTCGAAGGCGCGGCGCCCGATCCGAACGACATCGCGACGAAGGCGTGTGTCGCTCCTCCGGGCCGCGACTACACGAAGTTCCTGAATCCCACCGGCCTCAAGGGCGCGCGTATCGGCATCCCCCGAGCGTTCTTCTACGACCGCACCCCGGTGCCGGGACAGAACGAACCACGCGGCGGCCTGAATCCGGCTCAGGCGCAGGCGATGGCCGAGGCCATCACGATCCTGCGGCAGCAGGGCGCGGTGATCGTCGATCCTGCGGACATTCCGAGCATCGTGACCCAGGACGCGGCCGACAGCTTCCTCGCCTTCGGGGTGTGCGGCGGACTCGATAACGGCAAGGGCAAGGACGCCGACTGCTCCGTGGTGCTCAAGTACGGCATGAAGCGCGACTTCAACGCCTGGCTCAAGACCCTGGGCGAAACCGCGCGGGTGAAGACCCTTACCGAGCTTCGGCAGTGGAACGTGGCCCACCAGAAGGCGGGGGCCATCAAGTACGGACAGGCCCTGCTCGACATCTCGGATGAGATGGATGTGCAGATGGACCGCACGCGATATCAGGCCGACCGGGCTAAGGACATCCGTCTTTCCGCGACCTCAGGCATCGACGCGGTGATGAAGCAGCACAATCTTGACGCCCTCCTTTTCCCGGGTCCTTCGGCCGCGGGCATCGCGGCCCGGGCCGGTTACCCCACGGTGCTGGTGCCCTTCGCGATGATTCCGAACGCGCCTCCTGGAGGCGCCCCGGCCGCGGCCGGCGCAGGGCCGCGCAACCCATTCCCCGCGGGGTTCGAACCCCGGCCCTCGCCCTACGGCCTGGGCTTCACCGGCCTTGCCTGCAACGAGCCCCGTCTGCTTGAGCTCGCTTTCGCCTTCGAGCAGGCCACGAAGCGACGGGTTCCTCCGGCCTCGGCTCCGTAGTCGTCTCGGGTTCGATCCTCCGCCCATCCCACGACGGGGTCCGAGAGGTGTCATTTTTCATTATGAGTAGTCGCATAATGATGTATTTGCCTATCCTTCAGGGAATGCCCTAGTCTCCGGGCATGTTCTGGATGTACGCCGGTTTCATCGCTCTCGTCCTTGTTCTTCTCGCCCTCGACCTGGGGGTCTTCCATCGCAAGGCCCACGTGGTCTCGGTCCGGGAGGCCCTCGGCTGGTCGGCTTTCTGGATTGGGCTCGGGCTCGCCTTCTCCGCGTTCATCTACGCGGGCTACGAGAACCACTGGATGGGCCTCGGCCTGACCCCGGACCAGATGACCACCACGCCGCATGAACTGCCGGGGGTGGGGCTCGTCTATAACAACGGCAGCGACGCCCTGGTGAAGTACATCACCGGCTACCTGGTCGAGAAGTCGCTGGCCGTCGACAACATCTTCGTCATCGCCATGCTTTTCGGCTTCTTCGCGGTGCCGCAGATCTACCAGCACCGCGTTCTGTTCTGGGGCATCCTGGGCGCACTGCTCATGCGCGGCGTGATGATCGCACTGGGGGCCGAGTTGCTGCAGCGCTTCACCTGGATCATCTACGTCTTCGGCGGTTTCCTTATCCTCACCGGCATCAAGATGCTGCTGCTCAAGTCGGATGAGACCGATCCCAACAACAATGTGGTGGTGCGGCTGATCCGCCGGTTCTGGCCGGTGACCCAGAAGTATCACGGGGAACACTTCGTGGTGCGCGCGGGCACCGATGCGGCGCGCGAAGCGGCCACCCCGGGGGCCGAGCGCGAGGTCGACGCGGTGGTCGAAGCGGCCAAGCCGGGAACGCTGCTCGTCACCCCGCTTCTGCTCGCCCTGGTCATGGTCGAGGTGACCGACTTGATCTTCGCCGTCGACTCGATCCCCGCGATCTTCGCCATCACCACCGATCCGTTCCTGGTCTTCACCAGCAACGTTTTCGCGATTCTCGGCTTGCGCAGCCTCTACTTCGCCCTCGCCGGCATGATCGACGAGTTCCGCTACCTGAAGGTGGCCCTTGCCGTGGTGCTGATGGTGGTGGGAGCCAAGATGATGACCCACTCGTGGCTGAAGACGATCCTGGGAGAGAACTTCAACCTGTATCTCCTCGCGGTGGTGCTGCTCATCCTCTTCGCGGGAGTCGCCGCGTCCCTCGCCCACTCGCGTTGGGAACGCCGTCGGGGCTGATTCAGCGCGGCGTTTCGTCGGGGCCGTCGGCCACGGTGAGAATCAGGGTCATCCAGATCAGATCGGCCACGAAGAGGTGGACGATCTGCAGCCAGGTGGGCGCCAACAGGAGCAGGTTGACGAGGCCCACGAACCACTGAGTCACCACCAGCAATGCGAGTTGCAGCCCACGCCGGCGCGCTACCGGGCGACCTTCGTTCGTGCTGAGCGCGCGATAGGCCACCAGCAGCGCCAGCGCGCCGCCGAGCAGGGCGATGAAGGGATGGAAGATCCGCAGGCGAAGGAAGATGTGCGACGCGGATGAGAAGTCCTGAGCAATGGCCTCGGCGAGCGACGTGGCCTTGAACAACGTGTCGCCCAGAGCGGCGATGGCGCCGGAGATGCCGGTGGCAAGAAGAGAGAGCAGCGCCAGGAAAGCGGGACTCGTGAGCCTCAGCCCCGGAAAGCTGGCGCGCAACGCACCGCGCCAGCCCACCTCCGCGCAGGCCCGGGGGGCGTCCAGGAAGCGCGCGGTCAGTGTGAGCGCGGCGAGGAGGAGGAAGGTGTTCACGAGATGCCCGGAGATCCAGTAACCGCGAGAGGTTGAAGTGTCGCCGGCCACCCGCTGGAAGAGCACCAGTCCCGCCCCGATCGCGGCCTCGCTGAGGATGAGCAGCATCGACGCTGCGGCCCAGAAACGGGCGAGCCCCCCCTTGTCGATCCGACGCCAGACGAGGTGAAGGACGAGGGCCACGAGGAGGAGGGCAATGCCGCTGGTGGCACGGTGCGAGTACTCGATCAGCGTCCCGATCGTAGGAGAGGGTGGAATCACCTCGCCGTTACAGGTGGGCCAATGGGCGCCGCAGCCCGCCCCTGATC
This sequence comes from Vicinamibacteria bacterium, assembly GCA_017990495.1. Lineage (GTDB taxonomy): Bacteria > Acidobacteriota > Vicinamibacteria > Fen-336 > JAGNNV01 > JAGNNV01. Next base: position 5,649 of record JAGNNV010000099.1, on the reverse strand, counting down.
CCGTGGCGCGGACCACGGCTCCCCACAAGATGACGAGGATGTTCCAGGCCAGAGTGAACCAGGCGAGGCGCGAGAGGAACCGGGGAGCCGGTGGCTGGGTCATTGGGGGCTTACCCTTTCAGGCCGTGGTCCGCTAGGGTCGGGAACGCATGCGCAGCGCGGAAGGCGGTCAACCGACGGGGATGAGACGGGTTCAAGGACTTCTTCTCGGAACTATGGGGGGGCGATTCTTTTGCGTCGTGGTTGGACTGGGGTTGCTCGGCCTGGCCATAGCCCAGCCCACGGCGCTCCCCGCGCGCAAGGTTACCTTGACCGCGCGGCCCATCCCGCTCTCCATGAGCGATCCCGCGCTCGAACAAGTCGGCGGATTGCGCTACCAGGGCGGGCTATGGCTGGAGGCTGAGGACGCGGGCTTTGGAGGCCTCTCGGGCCTCGTCTTGAGGGAGGGCTCGGCCGGCCCCATACTGCTCGCGGTCAGCGACCAGGGCGCCCGCTTCAGCGCACGCCTCGTCCTGCAGGAGGGGCGGCTCGTGAATCTCGAAGACGGAGCGCTTGAGCCTCTCTCCGACCTCCAAGGGAAACCCGTTGTCGGGAAGTCGTCCAGTGACGCGGAGTCCCTTACCCGGCTGCCCGACGGCCGAATCCTCGTGGGATTCGAACGACGGCATCGGATCTGGGCCTATACCCCTGATCTGACCGGACCCGCGACCATCTTCGACACGCCTCGTCGGCTCAGCGACGCCCCTTCGAACGGCGGCCTCGAGACCCTGGCGAGCTGGCCCGATGGCCGGGTTCTCGGCATCGCGGAAAGCCTGCGGCGCAAGAATGGCAATCACGCAGTCTTCCTGCGCGAGGGCGCGAGTTGGGCTGACCTGGAGTGGAAACCGAGCGCCGGAGGCTTTCTCCCGGTGGACGCCGCGGTGCTGCCGAACGGAGATTTGCTCGTCCTGGAGCGCCGTTGGTCTTTGCTCCCCGCGCCGACCCTCAGCTCGCGGGTGGTGCGGGTGCGCGCCGACTCGGTACGGCCAGGCCGCGTGCTCGAGGGGGCGGTGGTGGCGGAACTCACGGCGCCCTTCGTGGCGGAGAACTTCGAGGGCCTGGCCGTCCTGACCACCCTCACCGGGGTGACCTACGTGGCCGTGTTGTCCGACGACAACTTCAACCCGGCCCAGCGCACCCTGCTGCTGTGGTTCGAGCTTCCGCGCGAGGGCGCTAAGCCTTCGGAGTGATGTGGTCGGCGGCGACGCTGTAAGCCGCGTGGCACGAAGGGCAAGTGAGGGTATCGCCCGCCTGGGCCTTGCCGAGTTTCTCGCCGCAGCGGCACATCCACGCGGTGCGGCGCGCCGGGTTGCCCATCACCAGCGCGTAGGGAGCCACGTCGCGTGTGACCACGGACCCGGCGCCCACAAAGGCGTACTCGCCGATGGTGGAGCCGCACACCACGGTGGCGTTGGCGCCGATGGACGCGCCCTTTTTCACCAGGGTCTTTCGGTACTCGTCCTTGCGCACCACTTCGCTGCGGGGGTTGAAGACATTGGTGAACACCATGGACGGACCGCAGAACACGTTGTCCTCGAGTTCGACACCCTCGTAGACGCTCACGTTGTTCTGGATCTTGACGTTGTCGCCCACCTTCACGTTGGGGCCGATCACCACGTTCTGGCCGATGTTGCACTTCTTCCCCACCATCACGCCTTTGAGGACGTGCGAGAAGTGCCAGACCTTGGTGCCTTCGCCGATGGTGGAGGGCTCGTCGACATAACTCGACTCGTGAACGAAGTAGTTCTTCTCGGACATCGTCAATCCTTGCAGCTTTCCAGGGGGTTGGTTTCTAGAGGCGCGCCTTGATGGTGACCGGTTTGCCGCCGTGGTCAAGCGAGCGCTGGCCGGCGTCGAGGACGCGCAGGACATCGAGTCCGTTCTTTCCGTCGGTGTGAGGCGTCGTGCGGGTGCGCACGCAGTCGGCGAAGTGCAGCAGTTCCTCGCGCAGGGGCTCGAGATCGGGGAAAAACAGGGTCGATTCGGAGGTCTGGCGGATCACCGGCTGGCTGTCGACCCAGTCGACCCCCTTGTCGAAGATGCGCAGCTTGCCTTCCTTGATCACGTCGTCGAAGACGGCCATCCGCTTGCTGCCCACCACCACGAGTTTCTGCTCCTTGAAAGGATGCAGCCAGCTCACGAAGATGTGGGCGCGCGCGCCCTCCGTGAACTCGAGGGTGGTCATGGTGACGTCGGCCACGCCCTTGCGCAGCCAGCTTTCTCCCGCGGTGGTCACGCTCTTGGGCAGACGACCGAGGAGCAGCAGGATGACCGAGATGTCGTGAGGGGCGAAGCTCCAGAGGATGTTCTCCTCGTGGCGGATCTTCCCGAGGTTGAGCCGGTTCGAGTAGACGTACTGGATGTCGCCGAGGTCGCCCGCGTCGACCAGCTGCTTGAGCTTCCGGATGGCCGGGTGGTACTGAAGGATGTGGCCCACCATCAGGATCCGCTTCTTCTTCTTCGCGAGAACGAGCAGCGCCTGGGCTGCCTTGACGTCTAGAGCCAGCGGCTTCTCGACGAACACATCCTTCCCCGCCATCAGCGCGGCTTTGGCGATGGCGGCGTGCTCGGCCGCGGGTGAGGCGATGGCGATGGCGTCGATGTCCTTCGCCTTCAGCAGATCAGCGAGCGACTTCGTGGCCAACGCCCCCGGGTACAACTTGGGCACGCTGTCCAGGATCTTCTGGCTCGGGTCACACACCGCGCCCAGCAAACCCAGCTGGTGGAGATTGCGGGCAATGTTCTTGCCCCAGTAGCCGCAGCCGACAAGACCGATCTTCATGAACGTCTCACCTGTTTCTTGTGGAGTTTGTTGCGACGACCGCTCGATCAGGCGGAAAGGAAGGTTTTCACTACTGAAGCGATGCGCTCGACCTCGGCCAGTGGCAGCTCCGGGTAGAGCGGCAGGCAGACGACCTCATGCGACAGGTTCTCGGAAACCGGGAGATCCCCGACCTTGCCCCCGGCCGGCGCCATGGCCGGCTGAAGATGGATCGGTCGCGGATAGTGAACCGCGGTGGAGATGCCGTTCTTCTTGAGTTCCTCGATCAGACCGTCGCGCTTGGCCGTGCGCACGGTGTAGAGGTGCCAGGCCGACTTCGCTCCCGGCGCTTCCTTCGGAGTGATGAGGCCGGGCACACCCTCGAGCAGCTTCGAGTACAGCGCCGCGCGTTCACGACGCTCGTCGGTCCACTGCTGCAGGTGCGGCAGCTTGGCTCGCAGAATGGCCGCCTGCATGGTATCGAGGCGCGAGTTCGTGCCCACGATCACGTTGTCGTACTTGTTGGTCCCGCCGCCGTGGTTCGCGATCTGGCGTACCTTGGCGATGAAGTCCTTGTCGTTCGACACCACCGCACCCGCGTCGCCATAGGCGCCGAGGTTCTTGCCGGGATAGAAGCTGAAGCAGGCGGCGTGGCCGAGAGTCCCCGCGCGCTTGCCGTTCAGGGTGGCGGCGTGGCCCTGGGCTGAGTCTTCGAGCACGGGGATGCCGTGGTCGCAGGCGATCTTGTTGATCGCATCCATGGCGCACGGGTGCCCGTAAAGGTGGACGGGAATGATCACCTTGGTCTTCTTGGTGATGGCGGCTTCGAGCTTGTTCGGGTCGAGGGTGTAGGTGACGTCGTCGACGTCCACGAACACCGGGGTCGCGCCGTTCAGGAAGATCGCTTCGCCGGTGGCGATGAAGGTATTGGCCACGGTGACCACTTCATCACCCGGGCCCACTCCGTAGGCGCGCAGGGCATAGATGAGGGCGTCGGTGCCGTTCGCCACGCCCACGCAGGCTTCGGCCCCGCAAAAAGCGGCGAATTCCTTCTCGAAGGCAGTGCAGTCGGGGCCCTTGATGAAGGCGGTGGTGTCGACGACGCGTGCCATGGCCGCGTCGATGTCATTCTTGATCCGCAGGTACTGGGCCCGCAGATCGACCATCGGGATCTGGTTGTTCATGATTTCGAGAGCGGAGTTTACGCGGCTGAAGCGGGAGGTGTCTTATCCTCGCCCGATGGAAGCTCGATTCCCCCTTCCGCTTGATTCCTATGCATCATTGCCCGCAGGAGCCTCCCTCGTGGACATCCTGCGGTCGCGTGCGGCCGAGGAGCCTTTCAATCTGGTGGCCACCCTGATCTTCGGCCTCGCCATCCTGCACACCTTCGCGGCCAAGCGGGTGACGGTGGTCGCTCACCACGTGCAGGAGGCCCATGAGAAGCGCGAACGCGACGCGGGTCTCGAGCCCACCCCCAGTGTGAAGGCCGAGTTCCTCCACTTCCTGGGCGAGATCGAGGTGATCTTCGGACTCTGGGTGGTGGTGCTGGGCGCGGCCATCGTCTGGTTCCGCGATTTCCACACCGTGACGTACTACCTGAACGGCACGGTCAACTTCACCGAGCCTCTCTTCGTGTTCGTGATCATGGCCCTCGCCTCCACCCAGCCCGTGCTCGACCTTGCCGAGGACATCCTGCGACGGGTGGCCATGCTGGGAAAGGGCAGCCCCACGGCCTGGTGGCTGACCATTCTGACCGTCGCTCCTCTGATGGGGTCTCTCATCACGGAGCCCGCAGCCATGACCATCGGGGCCATGCTGCTCTCCAAGAAGGTGTTCGCCCTCGCGCCCTCGGTGCGTCTGTCTTATGGAACCCTCGGCCTGCTGTTCGTGAACGTGTCGGTGGGGGGCACCCTCACCCACTTCGCGGCTCCACCGGTGCTGATGGTGGCGCGTCCCTGGAACTGGGATCTCACCTTCATGCTCTCGAACTTTGGCCTCAAGGCCGTCCTCGGGATCGTGGTCGCGAACATCGTCTACCTCCTGGCCTTCCGGAAGGACCTGAAGGCTCTTCCGTTTCCCGAACATGAGCCTCGGCGGGCACGCGCGCCGTGGGTGGTGGTGGTCGTCCACCTCGCCTTCATGGCGTGGACGGTGGCGAACGCCCACTACCCTGCTCTGTTCATCGGCAGCTTCCTGTTCTTTCTCGGCTTCGCCAAGGCCACCTCTGCCCATCAGAATGCCCTCGATCTCAAGCCGCCGCTGCTGGTGGCCTTCTTCCTGGGAGGTCTGGTGGTCCACGGCGGACTGCAGGGCTGGTGGATCCAGCCCGTCCTTGCGAGTCTTTCGGCCACTCCCCTGTTCTTTGGCTCGCTGCTTCTCACCGCGGTGAACGACAACGCCCTCATCACCTTCCTCGCTACACTGGTGCCCGATCTGAGCGACCCCGCGAAGTACGCGGTGGTGGCGGGCGCGGTCACCGGCGGCGGTCTCACCGTCATCGCCAACGCTCCCAATCCCGCGGGTCAGGCCATCCTGGGCCGCCACTTCGAGGACGGTGTGTCCCCCTTGTACCTCGCCCTGGGAGCCTTGATCCCGACGGCCATCATGTCGGCCGCCATGCTGCTCGGGTAGGGCACCCGAGCGGGCGCCCTTCGCAGGGATCGTCAAAGGCGGTGGCACAGACGCGTAATTTGCTGTGCCGCGCGATGTCGCGGTCGCGGACGGAGCGCTCGCGCTCCTAAGCGGCTTCCGCCTAAGTCCAATCTTTTCAATCGGGCTTCTTTGAAGCCGCTGATCGACACGATCGGCCCGAAGGAGCCGAGGGACACTAGGCCCCCGGTTTCCGCACG
>JAGNNV010000412.1 GCA_017990495.1 Vicinamibacteria bacterium | reverse complement strand
GCAGCCATGCCCGCTTCCTGCGCCGCCAGCACCAGGGAATAGATCTCCTTCTGCGCGGGCGAGAACTTGCCGTTCACCGGTGTGGTGCGGGTGATGTCGCCGGTCAGGCCCTGATAGCTCCCGGCGGCGTCAACGAGAAGAAGGTCGCCGTTCTCCATCTTGCGGCTCGATTCGCCGTAGTGGAGGATGGTCGAGTTGGGGCCGCTGCCCACGATGGAGGGGTACCCCCAGCTCATGGCTCCGTTCGCGAGGTACACCTGCTCGATGGCCGCCTCCACCTCGTATTCGAACTTCCCGGGCGCGGTGACTTTCATCCCCGCTTTGTGGGCGTTGCTGGAGATCAGCACGCTCGTCTCCAGCACCTTCTGTTCGTACGCCGTCTTGACCTGGCGCAGGGCGTGGACGATGGGCTGGGCGTCGGTCAGCGAGACGCCGAAGAAGCGTTCGCGGAACCGGTTGGCCCAGGTGTAGACGTCGGAGAGCGGCTGCGAGGGCGCGGGCCGCGGTCCGAAGAGCAGGGCGAGTTTGCTCCGACCGGCGTTCACTTCGGCGTGGAACGCGTTCCACTCGGTGGAGGTCTCGCCGCGCCGCACGCCGAAGGTCCGGCCGTTGAACATCGCGGTGATGAAGGGCTCGAACTGCGCCACGAAGTAAACGGTTTCGATGCCGCTCTGCGCCGTCACCTCTTCCTTGGTGAGGATGTGCCCGTTGCGATGTTCGGCGCGTGGATTGGGCTCGCGCACGAAGATCACTTCCTTCTTCGTGGCCGCTCCCGGCATCAGGACGAGGATGGTGTCCTCCTGAGTGATGCCGGTGAGGTAGAGCAGGTTCGAGTCCTGGCGGTACTCGTAGTTGACGTCCGTGGAGTAGACGCGCGCCGGCGCGCTCCACGCGATCATCACCGTGCCCGCGTCGAGCGACTCCATCACCCGGGCCCGCCGCGCCTTCAGGTCGTCCTGGTATTCCCCCGCGAACAGCGATGGGGAAGAAGCGCACAGAAGCAGCGTGGCCACAAGGGCCATCCTCGACATTGTTGTCCCGCGGTCCATTGTGAGTTCTCCTCTATTGGGGGAAGGCGGCGCTGGGCAGGCCCTTCACCAGCTTGAGCGCATTCTTGTAGTACAGCTTCTTCAGGACGTCGTCCGGAAGTTCCATGCCGTAGAGCTTCCAGAACGCGTGATAGTCGCGGTAGTAGTCGAAGTACTCGTCGCCCGTCTCGAAAGTGCGCCAATAGTACGGGAACTCGTCGGGCTGAAAACTGTCCTTGCCGAAAAGAATGCGGTCCTGGTACTTGATGAAGAACGCGCGCGCGGTGCGGGGCTGCCGGCCGTATTCGGCGAGCACAGCCGCGGTCTCGGGATACACGTTGGGGTTCTGGTCGAGATAGGTGGCGAAGCGGCCAAGGTCGTTCGACAGGTAGGCCATGTGGGCGGCGATGAACGTGGTCTTGCGGTGCTTCGCGAACATCCGGTCGCGTTCGGCCAGAAGCTCCTCGAACCTTGGGAACCAGGGATCCTGATACCGGCGGTCGGGGAAGAGCGACTGCTCGAGCCATCGTTCGTTGTTGAAGTCGATGGGATCGAAGAACGGCGCGGGTTCGGCGGTGTGGATGAGCACGGGGATCCCGAGTTCGGCGCACTTGGTCCAGATGGGGTCGAGTTCGGCATCGTCGAGATGAAGCCGCGTGCCGTCGGTTTTCTTGATGCGCAGGCCGAGTTCCTTGAAGATCTTCAGGCCGAGAGCGCCCGCCTTCACGTCCTGCTCGAGCTGGGCCGCCGCGGCCGCGCCGAAACCGGGGCCGACGCCGCCTTTGAAGTCGATGTTGGCGAAGAGGACCATGCGATCGGCATAGGGCGAGTTCTTGAGCGCGGCCACACTCTGTTTGAGCTTGTCCCCGGAGCCGCCGGAGAGATTCACCAGCACTTGCAGGTTCAGCTTGTCCATGGCGGCCACCACCTGGGCCAGGCGTTCCGGGCTGATGGGCGCGGGCTGGTGCGAGTGGATGTCGATCACGGGAAACTTCGCCCGCGGCGTCTTGTGCTCGGGCACGATCAGCCGCGACGCCGGCTTGTACTCGAGGATGGTGGGAGGCGGGAACTCGGGGCTCCGGCCTTCGCCGGGGCGGCGGTTCTGGTTGGGGGTCGGCGTCGCGGGGGCTTGAGCCTGGGCGAACGCGAAGGCCGCGCCGAGGGTGAAGAACGCGACGAGGGCGGATCCGATGCGAGTGGTTGTTTTCATACTTGTTGCCGTCGATGCTAACCGCGGGGTGCGATGGCCCCGTTTGGCCCCGGCGCGAAACGAAAGGGATGTTGCGCCCGGGATCGTCCGCCTGGGCGCATAGAATCCCGAGACCTTTCGCACCGCTTCCCATAAAGAGGAGATTTCAACCTTGATGCTCGCCAGTCTCGTCCTTGGCCTTGCCCTGAACGCGCCGCGTGTTCTCGATCCGAACACCGCGTACGACCCGAAGATCCCGACCATCAAGCAGGTTCTGGGGCACGATCACGGTGATGAAATCACCACCCCCGAAGGTGTCGGCGCCTATTTCAAGGCGCTGGCCGCGGCCGCACCGGAACGGACCCGCCTCGTCGAATACGCGCGGTCGTGGGAAGGCCGCCCGCTGTGGATCCTCGTGGTGGGCTCGGCCGACCGTATGGCGAAGCTCGACGCAATCAAGGCCGGGCTCAAGAAGCTCGCTGATCCCCGCACCACCTCGGCCACCGAGCGGGACGAGTTGATCCGCACCCTCCCCGTGGCGGTATGGCTGCTCCACGGCGTGCACGGCAACGAGATCTCGTCCTCCGATGCCGCCCTCGCCGAGGCTTATCACCTCCTGGCCGCCAGGAACGATGCGGGAGTGGACGCGATCATGGGGAACGCGCTGGTGATCATCGATCCCATGGAGAACCCGGACGGCCGCGCCCGTTTCGTGTTTCAGAACCTGCTCGGCCGCGCCGCCAGGCCCGATCCCGAGCCCATTTCCGCGGAACACGACGAACCCTGGCCGGGCGGCCGCGCGAATCATTACCTCTTCGACATGAACCGTGACTGGTTCGCCCTCTCCCAGCCCGAGACCATCGGCCGCATCGACGTGCACCAGCAGTATTTCCCCCAGGTGGCGGTCGACCTGCACGAGATGG
>JAGNNV010000098.1 GCA_017990495.1 Vicinamibacteria bacterium | reverse complement strand
AAGGTGTTCAAGACCACCATCACGAAGAGCATCCGGCTGGAAGAAAGCCCGGCTCATCGCGAGTCGATCTTCACTTTCGCGCCCCAGTCCAGCGGCGCGCTCGAATACTACAAACTCTGCGAAGAGGTGATCGAACGTGTCTAACGTCAAGAGAGTCGGGCTGCCAACCTCACTTCGCATGCGCCACGACAGCCACTTCATCGATCAGCTCGGCCGCGCGGCGGGAACCCCGATCGGCGAGTCGGTCCCGATCGAGGACATCGACCCGAATCCGAATCAGCCTCGCCAGAACGTCGGGGACCTCTCCGAACTAATCGCCTCCGTTCGCGAAAAGGGCGTGCTTGAACCCATCCTGGTCCGACGGCGCGAGTCCCGATTTCAGATCGTGGCGGGGGAGCGCCGGTATCGCGCCGCGATAGAAGCCGGCCTTCCCGAAATGCCCTGCGTGATCAAGGATCTCTCCGACCCCGAGGTCATGGAGATCGCGCTGATCGAGAACCTCCAGCGCAAGGATCTGACCGCATTTGAAGAGGCCGATGGATTAAAGGTCCTGGCTGAGACCCACGGCCATACCCACGAAATGATGGCCGAGAAGCTGGGGAAGAGCCGGACGACAGTCACCGAGACTTTGACCTTGGCGGCCATGCCAGACCGAGTTCGGGAGCTATGTCGGCTGGCCGACATAGCGTCTAAGTCGTTGCTAATTCAGGTGGTTCGACAACAGACTCCAGAGAAAATGGTGGCCTTCATCGACAGCCTCCAGAAGAATGGCGGGAGCGCGCCGACCAGGGCTGAGGCGCGACGATTGATCAAGGCCGTCCCGGATCGGAAGGGCCGTCCCAAGAACTTCGTCTTCACCTATCGCACCGGTCGCGACCGAGGCTTGGCCCTGTCCCTGAAATTCGGTCGAGCCGAAGTATCCAAGAGTGACATCGTAACCGCGCTCGAGGAGTTAATCGGCGAGATCCGCTCCAAGGATCCCAAGACCATCGGAACTCGTTCGTAACTCCGCTCACCGCACCCAAGGGGGAGGTGAGACTACCGACCTGCAATCACGATGAGCCGGTCGGAAAACTCGACGACCAAGGCGCGCAGGGCGTAGAGCATCCACAGTGCAGCGAAGGTCGTAGCCACAGCGGGCCGGAACCTCCACATCCGCTGGGTCAGCGCGCCGAGTCCGAGGGCGAACAAGGGCGCGGTGAACTCAAGGTCCTTGAGATGCTGGAAGCCATTGGGTGAGGGGAGACCGGCGGCCAGCAGGCTGATCCAGAGCGCGACCCCCGCCCAGGCAACAATCAGGTTCCCGCGGCTTCGATCCGTTTGACGCCAGAGGATGATGAGGCCGGCCAATATGGCCAGGGCGAATGGCCCGTTAAACCGCCAGAGCCTCGAGCCGAGCCGGGCTACCCCGCGCGCGGGATTGATGCTGGAGCCGGCGAACGGATCGTTCAGGTCCTCTACCTCTCCGTCGCCCGACTGCGCGAGCGCGCTCCGACGCAGGTGGTCGAGCCGATCGAGAACCACCGACTCCGGCTGGGGTCGGTGATTCGCCACGTTGTCCATGACCGGTGCGTACCGCCAGTAGAAGGCGCCCACCGAACCAGCCAAGGCGAGGGCCGCGGCAAGCGCCACGCCGATGACGACCTTCGAGGAGCTGCGCCGGAAGGCCTCCAGCGCCAATAATCCTGCCACCAGCAATCCGAAGTTGGCGATCGACTGCGTGTAGACGAGGAATGCCAACAAGAGCCCTCCCGAGAAGGCCACCGACCTTTTCGTCCGCCCGACCTGGTCCTGGAGCGCGTGGAGCAGGAGCAGAATTCCCAGGGCATCCATCGACTGTCCAATGACTCCAGGAAAGAACCCCAGGGCCATGCGACGAACAAGCAGGGGTTGAATCGCCACATAGAAGGCACCGGCAAGGCCCGCCGTCGGCTCTAGACCGAGGCGCAGGGCGACGGCCAGGGTCAGAAGGGGGATGAGTGAGGCGGCCACCGCCGCGGTGACGATAGAGGCATCCAGCGGGCTTAGCGAGAACACCTCGCGAACCGCCCCGACAAGGACGTAGGCCCCGGGAGGATATGGGAACGGATACCAAAGGCCGTCGATCTGCTGGAGACCAAGGCTCCTCGCGTACTGCAGTTCGAATAGCTGATCGAGGAATCCGGAAAGGCCTTGGCGGTCGAGCGTCTCCTGGACCAGAGCGTGGACCCGGTAGTCAGGGTAGAAAGCCTGGGGATGAAGGAAGGCGAGACGGGAGATGAGGGTAGCGAACACTATCGCGAAAAGCGCCGCCCGCTGCGCGATGGGCAGGTCGCGAAGGGGCGTGACACGGGATATGAGCAGCCCCAAGGCCAGAGTCAAGAAGACGGCGGGCAGTCCGCCGTGGAGCATCCGTTCCCCGGCGACCGGATCGACGGCAAGAACGGCGCCGAGGAGGAGGGATGTCGTCCCACTCAGGCCGAGGATGAGCGGCCAGCCCGCCCCAACCAACGCGAGCGCCCCGGCGAGCAGGGTCGGAACAGCTCCGCCTCTCGCCAGACTCGCCGGGGTGGCGGAGAAACCAGCCTGGGACCGAAACTCGATCCAGTCCACCGCCACACCCAGCGGGCGGTCGTTCTGGACCTCGGATTCAAGTAAAACTGAAACATCTGATCCACAAAATGCCTTCAGAACTTGAAATTCAAGAATCTCGTAGGGCTGGTCTTCCCGCGCTTGCACGCTACGCTGCCCGAGCACCGTCCCGCTCAACGAGACGCTGAGGAGCGCAGGATCAACAAAGTGCCGCCGCACCCGCAAGCGTAGCGAGCCCGGTCCGCAGAAACGGACCGGAGCCGTGATTTCAGAAGAGGGGACGACGCTCCATCGGAAGTGAACCGGTCCATCCTTCTCCAGCTCTCTGAAGCCCTTCACATAGCTGTGATCGGTCGGGCTCAGGTCCACAATCGCCGTCGAGGCCAGCCGGTGCCCCGCGAACACCGCGACGCTCCCCATGGCTAGAGCGGCCATGAGGCCCGCCACTACCTTAACGCCCCGTCGTCGACCCGCGGCGGGCCTTTCGACCGGCGGGCCGGACTGGTTAGGGTCGACGTTCACGCCAGCGACGTTATGCTTCCCGCCGACTGGGGGTCAAGAACGGCGAGATGACTGAAAATCTGGCGATGGTGACCGGGGCCTCGTCCGGTATCGGCGAGGCATTCGCCCGGGAACTCGCACGTCGGGGCTTCTCCCTCATACTGGTCGCGCGGCGCCTGGATCGACTCACCGCCATTCAGTCGGACCTGCCCACCCCGGTCGACCTGCTCACCGCCGATCTTGGGACGGAGGAGGGAATGGGGGTGGTCTCCCGGCGGCTCCAATTGGGCGGTATCTCCTTGTTCATCAATAACGCCGGCCTGGGCTACAGGGGGCGAGTCGCCGACGAAACCGAGGCAAACATCGCTCAGCTGGTGCGGGTAAATCTCGAGGCCCCCATGCGGCTGTGTCGGGCCGCGCTGGGGCCGATGATCAAGGCCGGACGGGGGACGATCATCAATGTCGCGTCGATGGGGGCCTTCCAGCCCGTGCCCTACCTCAATGTCTACGCGGCGACAAAAGCCGGCCTGCTCTCGTTCACGGAAGCTCTGGCCGACGAGCTTGAGGGAACAGGAGTGAGGGTTCAGGCTCTGTGCCCCGGGAACATCCCCACGGGATTCCAGGAGGTCGCGGGGACCAAGGGAAGCCGTTTCGACCACACTCCTTCGATGAGCGCGGACGACGTGGCCAAAAGTTCGCTCGATGCCGCGGCCCGAGGGACAGCGACGTTGCATCTTCCTGGAAAACTAGATCGCCTGACGCTCTTCGGTCAGCGGTTTCTGCCGCGGTTCGTGGCGCGCCGCGTGGCCGGGAGCCTCATAAAGCCCGAGTGAGCTTCGGGGCGCCGCTGGTGTCGTTCTTAAGCGCGTCTCAAGGTCAGTGCTGATATTATTGCCTTCCACCGCCGAACCCTTTCGACGAGGACGCCCCCCATGCCCCCTGAAACCAAGCCCGGATCCAACTTCGCCGAGTACGACTACTCCAACTTCTATTATGGAGCCGGCGACGACCCGATGAACCTGCTCGGGCCCTTCTCCGAGTGGTACCGCGAGGCCCTGCCAAACGGCTACTACCTCTACTCCGAGCCCCTTCAGGGTGCGCCCGAGACGCACGTCCACGTCCGGAACCGCAAGACGGGCCGCATCCACGACCTGATCAACATGGCGTCCTACAACTATCTGGGCATCTCCTATCGCCCGGAAGTGAAGGAAGCGGCGATCAAGGCGGTGGAGAAGTACGGCCTCGGCGCTTCCGGCTCGCCGATTCTTTCCGGCACCTTCGACATTCATGAAGAGTTCAATGCCGAACTTGCCCGGTTCAAGGGCAAGGAAGCGGTGGTCGTGTTCCCGACCGGCTACAGCGCCAACGTCGGCTTCATCTCCGGCCTGATGCGCGCCGGCGATTCGATCATTCTCGACCAGTACTCCCATGCGTCCGTGGTCGACGGCGCCATCCTCGCGAAGTCCAACACCGTCTTCTTCCGCCACAACAACCCCCTCGACCTCGAGCGCAAGCTCGGCAAGGCGAAGGGCAAAAAGCTGGTCGTGGTCGAGGGCGTCTACTCGATGGACGGCGACATCTGCACCCTCCCCGAGTTGCTCGAAGTTGCGAAGCGTCATGGCGCCCGTGTCCTCATCGACGAGGCCCATTCGACGTTCCTGTTCGGCCAGAACGGTCGGGGCGTGGCTGAGCACTTCGGTCTCGACGAGGAAGTCGACTTTCACCTCGGAACGTTCTCCAAGAGCCTCGGCGGCCAGGGCGGATTCGTCGCCGGCAGCCGCAAGCTCGTCGACTACATCAACGCGTTCGGCCGGTCGCGCTTCTTCTCCTGCAACCTCTCTCCCGTTCTCGTGGCTGGCCTGCTCGCCGGCATCAAGATCGTGCAGAAGGAGCCGGAGCTTCGTCAGAAGTTGTGGTCGAACGTGGCCTTCCTCCGTCGCCGCTTCGCGGAAGAAGGCGTCGACATCGGCAAGTCGAATTCGCAGGTCATGCCGGTCATGGTGAACAACGACGCCCGCGTGTTCGCGGTGGCCGAAAAGATCCAGGACCGCGGCCTCTTCCTGCAGCCCGTGACCTATCCCGCGGTGCCGAAGCACAAGTCAAGGCTCCGCATCTCCGTCTCGGCCGCGCACACCGAGGCCGATCTTGAAACCGCCGTCCGAGTGATCGCGTCCGTCCTGCGCGAAGAGGGTGTATGTCAGTAACCATCTACGGGTATCGGGATGCGATGAGCGCGTTCTTCGAGTTTCCCACCGAGAATGCCCGCGAAATCCTTCCCGAACACCTGGAACCGGTGGAGGTCCACCACGGCACCAGCATCTTCGCCATGACCGCCTTCGACTTCAACGAGAGTTCGGTGGGTGAGTATGGCGAGCTGGTGATGGCGGTGATCGTGTCGCCGCTGGTCAAGCCCGGGGAACGTCTGCCCAAGTCGGCGATGTACCCGTACCTCGTGGCCACCACCACGAAGGCGGCGCGCGACCACGCCATCGAGCGCTGGCACCTGCCGCACTTCATGGAAGACATCAAGATGGAGTTCGATCGATCCACTCCCAACGTGGGCAAGGCCCGGGTCACCGACCTGGCCGGAGCGCCCATCGCGGAACTGACCGTGGCCGCCCATACCTTCGCGCCGGTGAATCACCTCTATCAGTCCTTCATGGCTGACGACTCGGGGAAGTTCCTCGCGAGCATCGTCATGGAAGGCGAGCAGAGCGAACACGAGGACGAGAAGGGCTCGCTGGTCCTCCACGATCACGAGTTCAACAAGGCGCTCAGCATCGAGGATGTCTACCCGACGCCCTTCCGGGAACTCTGGATGCGCAACGGTCGTCAGACCTTCGATCCGCTCAAGACCCTCTAGCCTCACCGATCCCGTCCGCCTCCCGCGTCCACCCAGAAGGCAGACGGTCCCGAAATGTCGCGCACCTTCGTCATTCTCAACCCCAACTCCGGGAAGGGGCGAGGACGTCGGCTCGAGCCGCAGATTCGCCATGTTTTCACCGGTGCGGGCGTCGAGTTCGGACTGACCGCGGCCAAGGGGGATGAGGAGCGGCTCGCCCACCAGGCTATTCAGGACGGCTTCGACCGCATCGTCGCGGTGGGCGGCGATGGGACAACGTCGAACATCGGCCACGCGATCATGGAGTCTGGGAAGCCGGTGGCGCTCGGCCTTGTTCCCGGAGGAACGGGCTGCGACCTGGCCCGCACCCTGGACATTCCCCAGAATGATCTGAAGCGTTGCGCGGAGATCATCGTCGCGGGGAAGACTCGGGCAATCGATGTCGGCAAGGTCGAGGATCGTCACTTCCTCAACGTGGCCGGCTTCGGCTTCGACATGGCCGTGCTCGAGCGTTCCTTCAAGGTGAAGTGGCTGCGGGGCGAACTCCTCTATCTCTACTGCGCGCTCCTTGAGATGAAGGCCTACCCCGGGTTCCACCTCGCAAGCGTCCTCGACGGTCAGCCCGGGCCCACTGGAACCCACATGATGGTCATCGTGGCGAACGCGAAGAAGTTCGGCGGGGGACTCGCGATCGCCCCCGAGGCCTCTCTCGATGACGGTAAGCTCGATATCGTTTCCTTCGGCGAGCTTGGCTTCTTCGAACGGCTGAAGGCCATGGGCGCGCTCCTGAAGGGGGAACACAACGCTCTTCAGGGCGTCTCCACGGTTCTCGCCTCGCGCGCCGTTTTCAACTTCAAAGCCGCGCCGTCGTTCGAGACCGACGGCGAATCCCGTCAGGCAAGAGGCTTGTCGCTCACCATCGAGACCCTGCCGAAGGCCCTGAACGTTCTGGTTCCGTGATGAAGTTGTTGAGCGCCATTCGCAGCTTCCTGGCGGTGGTCTCCTGCCTGCTGCTGCTCGGGATTGTGGCCCCGCTGGTCTTGTACCTCGTCGTCGTTCCCCTGATCGCCCTTGGTCCCGGCCGCCGTGTCGAACTGGGGACGCGTTGGGTAACCTGGATCGCGAAAAGCCTGACCGCGCTGATTCGCCTCGGAGGCGCAAGGATTGATATCGAGGGCACCATCGACTGCGCTCAGGCCGGAGTCGTGATCATGAACCATCAGTCGGTTCTCGAAATTCCGGCCATGATCCACATCCTTCGACCGCGCCTGCCTCGCTTCGTGGCCCGGTCGAGGTATGCCCGGCGCATCCCCACGGTGTCGCGGGCGATCGAGTACCTCGACTGCATTGTCATCGACCCCCGGCGGGACCGGGCCGGCGCCGTCGTCGCGATAAAGCGCGCGGCGGAGGAGGGCCTGCATCACACGGTCATGCTCTTTCCCGAGGGTCATCGGACGCGTGACGGCGAGATCGCCCCGTTTCGGCCGGCCGGAATGATCGCCCTGCTCGAGGGGCGTGAGCTTCCGGTCTTCACGATCGTGGGCGACGGGTTCTGGCGTTTGCGCACCGTGATGGATTCCTTCTTCGGCCTTGGGTCGGTCAAGGGCCAACTGAGGGTGGTGGATTGCGCGAGATCCCCTGCGAAGCGCGAGGAACTCGAGGCCTTCATTGAGGAACGTCGCCAGATCATGATTCGAGAACTCGCGAAGATGCGGGCTGGGGCATCACACTGAACCCGCGGCGCCAGGCGGAACTCGTCCTCGATCCGCCCGGAATCGAGCTTCTCGATGCGGTGGCGGCCGCGGCCGATGGTTCGCTCGGCGCGGCAATCTTCTTCGGCTCCCGCAGTTCGGGCGTGGCCACCAATACCAACAGCGCGTACGACCTGATGTTGGTCTGCGAGGCTCCGCGGCGGTTCTACCAGGCCATGGCGCGCGCCGGTCTGCTTCACCGAAGCCCGGTCCTGCTGGGTCTTCTCGACCGTCTGCTGCCTCCCACCCAGATTCGACTAGTTCGCGAGCCGTGGCTGGTCAAGGCCTCGGTGCTCTCTCTGGAAGCGCTCGAGCGCGCCACCTCGCCCCGCCGACGCGATCAGTTCATCGCCGGTCGGCTGTTCCAGGACGTCCACGTAGTGTGGGCCGCCGATCCCCACGTGGCGGCGCGGGTCACCGCCGCGATCGAGTCCGCGCGGAAGGTCACCCTCGACTGGGCCGCTCCGGATCTACCCCCAACCTTCGGAGCCTCCGACTACCTCCGGCAGCTCTTCCGAACGTCCTTCCGCTTCGAGGTTCGGCCCGAGAATCGCGGGCGCGCCGACGCTCTGTCCGCGGCCCAGGCCTCGCGGCTCGAACCGATGTTCGATGACGTGCTCCGGTCCCTGGCCGCGGAGGGTCGGCTCCGGCACGCCGGGGAGGGGCGCTATACCCTCGTCGCTCCCGTGTCGAACGGCGCGGCCCGGCGGCGGCGGCTCTTCATGGAATGGTCGCGGGTCCGCGCCACCGCGCGCTGGCCCAAACACGCGGTGACCTTCGACGGCTGGCTCGACTACATCATCCGCAAGGCCGAGCGCCACTCCGGGGAGACCATCGTGCTGACTCCGCTCGAGCGACGATTCCCCTTCGTCTTCCTCTGGCCCAGAGCGCTCAAGTTCCTGGCCCGGCAACGCGGCAAGGGACGGCCGGTGTAACTTCGCCCCATGCACACGCCTCTCCGCAACGCCCTCATCGTCCTCGCCGTGGCTATCGCCTCGATGTTCGTCTACGCCGCGGTCGGACGGAAGCAGGACAAGGATGCCAAGGAGAAAGGCACCCAGTTCCTCATGGGTCTCGGCAACTTTCTCGTCCACTGGTTCATGTGGGCGATCGGCCCCATCGAGCGGTTGAGTCTCGCTCTCCGCCTCACCCCCGACTTCTTCAATTGGCTGGGCCTCGCCCTCGGCGCCCTGGCCGGAACCCTGTTCGCATTCGGTCGCCTGGGCTGGGGCGGCGTCATCATGCTCCTCGGCGGAATCTGCGACGTGATGGACGGCCGGATCGCCCGTCACATGAAACTCGCCTCGTCCTATGGCGCCTTCATCGATTCGACGCTCGACCGGTTTGTTGAGGTCTTTGCCTTCCTGGGCCTCGTCTACTTCCTTCGCGACAGCCCCTGGGGGCCGCTGCTCGCGGCCGCGGCCATTACGGGCTCGCTGCTCGTGAGCTACACCCGGGCGAGAGGGGAGTCGCAGGGTGTTTTGTGCAAGGAGGGACTGATGCAGCGGGCCGAGCGCATCGCTTTGCTGGTGTTCGCGGTCTTCTTCGACGGACCGATCACTCTTTCGTTCGGAATGGCCCAGGGGTCGGTGGTGATGGTGGTGCTGGCGGTCATCGCCGCGGGAACCTTCGCCACCGCCTTCCATCGCACGTTGTGGATCGGAAGGAAACTGCGCGAGCGGGACCGGGAGAAGTCGGCGGGGCAATGAAGTCAGTTTCCATCGTGGTCCAGCAGGACGCGATGGCGCCGCTCGATCGGTGGCTGGCCGACGCCTTGGCCGAGGCTCTTCATCGGCCCGTGCGGCGGGGCCTGGCCCGCAAAGCTATCGTCGCCGGGCTCGTTACCGTCGGTGGCCGGATCGCGCGGGATCCGGGTCTGATGCTTCGACGCGGCCCCTCGGTCTTCGTCCGCACGCTCGAGTGGCTGCCCGTCGCAGAGCCGGAGGCGACGTTGCGCATCCTCTTCGAGGACCCATGGCTGATCGCGGTGGACAAGCCGTCGGGCCTGCCCACACATGAGACGAAGGACCCGACCCGGCCCAGCCTGACCGCGCTCATCGAGAAACATGTCGGCCATCGTGTGTTCGTCCATCATCGCCTCGATGCCGGAACCTCGGGCGTGGTGGTCTTCGCCAAGGCCGCGGAGGCGAACGCGTCGCTGGCGGCGAGCTTCGCCGGACGGACGGTCGACAAAACCTACGTCGCGCTTGTCCGTCGGCCGCCCATAGATTGGCCTGGCGCAATGACCATCGATAGCCCAATCGCCATGCTTGAGAACGGCAACGTCCGTGTCGATTCGTCGGGCTCACCGGCAACGACTCGATTGCGCGTGCTCCTGCGCGGACGCAACCACTTGCTCGTCGAGGCGAAGCCGGTGACCGGTCGGAAACACCAGATCAGAGTTCACCTTGCTTCCCTTGCCGCGCCGATCATCGGCGATGTCCGCTATGGAACACCGTCCGCGAGGTCAAGCCGGCTGATGCTGCACGCGGAGCGACTGGAACTGGACCATCCGCTGACGAGAGAACGGCTCACCATTGTCAGTCCACGCCCTCCGGAATTCACCGTCCGCGGCGAACGCCCGGTCGCGAAGCCCGCGGTCAGTCGGCCAGAACCACCACGCCCGCGCGCAGCAGGCCCAGGGTCAAGGACATCAGATCGGGTGTCGCGGCCAGGCGGCGCCCGGCCGCCCGCGAGCCGTTCCCACAAAGAAAAGAAGCGGCGAACGCCTGATCGCGCCCGAGGACGCGGCTCTCGCCATTGACGAAGAGGCCCGCCCGGCCACGATCGAGTTTGGCCCAGGTCAAGCGAGCGGCGGGAACCGGTCGGATACTGGCGCCGGCTTCGAGCCGCCTCGCTACCAGAGTGGGGTTCAACCTCGAGGGGGGAGTTTGGCCCTGGCCCCCGGCCGTGACCGATTCGCCGGCGACCAGCGTCCAGGCGTCGGAGTTCTTCGGGTCGAGGTCGTCCACCACGAAGCGCTTCAGGGCCGCGATGTCCTCAGCAGCCAATTGCCCGGCGTCCGCCACGGTTTTCCGGCCGGCGTCGGAAAACAAATGAGGTGTCTCCCGGCCAATGGCCCGGGAGAGCAGAGTCGAGAGGAGATCCGCGGATGATGGTGCGCGAAACCCCACGGAGTAAGTCAGGGCGATTTCGGCGCCGCCTTCAATGGTGACGCCTCGATGGCCGACGCCGGGCGGCACATACAGCATGTCCCCGGGGGCTAGAACCCAGGAATCCTGCGCCTCAAAGCGTTTGAGGATCCGCAGGTCCAAACCAGGGCGATAGTCGGGAACGGATCGACGGTCGATCTCCCAGCGCCTTTGTCCCTGGCCCTGAATGAGAAACACGTCGTAGCTGTCGATGTGCGCATCGACGGTGCCGCCGAACGGAGCGAGACTGACCATCACGTCGTCCATGCGCCAGCGCGGCAGGAAGGAAAAGGCCGAGGCGAAGGCGGCAATCTCGTCCGAGTGCCGATCCATCGACTCGACGAGCAACGTCCAATGAGACCGAGGAAGGCGTTGCAGCGCCGCCGCCTTCTGCGGGCCGCGGGTGACCTGCCAGGGTTTGCGGCCCCGCGCGACCACCAGGCGGGAATCCACATGAGGTTCGCAGGCAAGGCCGGCGAGTTCATCAGGGCTGAGCGGATCTTTGAGTCCGGGGAAAGCGCCCCGAACGACCAGGGGCTCTTTCTGCCAGAACTCCGCGAGGAACCGAGCTACCGGGAGTGTTCGGAGAACGGAGCGGCGCGCCATGTAGAGCGACCCTATCGCAGGTTGGCCACGAGCCGTTCCGGATCGCAGAGATGAAGAAGCCAGAGATCGGCTCCCCGGATGGCCTCGCGCCAGCGATCGACTTCGGGCTCAGTGCGATCGCGGGCGGACTCGAACAAGAACACGCAGTCGAGGCAGAGGGCGAGGTAGGCGGCCACCGTCGCCAGATCATCTGCCTGGAACATCACCCAGCCCCCGACCAACCGGGCGGCCAGATACCGGCGCAGAGCCAGATCGCTCCGCGGCTCGA
>JAGNNV010000097.1 GCA_017990495.1 Vicinamibacteria bacterium | reverse complement strand
CGGCGGCCGACCGGAAGGCCCCCAGACGGAACGGGCGCACGCCGTCCGCGTGGGTGAACGTGCCCTCGGGGAAAACCAGAACCCGCTCACCCCGATTGAGGGCTTCGGTCACGCTCATGGCGTCGCTCGCGCTCCGTTGGGCGTCTTTGCGTTCGACGCAGATGTGCCCGGCCCGTCGCAGGAACTTGCCCACGAACGGGTACTGAAGCGCCTCGCGTTTGGCCACGAACACGAAGTCTTCGGGCAGCAGTGCGCGCAGGGCGATCACATCGAGGTACGACGCGTGGTTGCAGACGAGCAGCGCGGCCTTGCCTGGTTCGAGTCCGAGCCGACCCGACACTGTGGCGTTCGGCGTCAGCAGGCGCAAAGCCATGCGGGCCGAGAGATGTTCGAAGCGCCGCGATCCGCGTGGCCCGAGGAAAGACAGGACCACAAAGGAGATCGGCGCGTAGATGGCCAGCGCGCCGTAGAGGAAGATCCCGCGCCCGAAAAGTCGCACCCGGTCCATCGTGGTTTCCGCGGCGCTCTTCGCCACCAGCGAGCCGAGCTTGAGTCGGGCCAGCGCGGAATCGCCCTTCTGCCGCCCGAGGCCGCCCGAAAGATAGAGAGCGCGGGTGTCGTTGCGTCGGATCTTTCCGGACGATGTCTTCGGCACCGAACCGGGTTCCACGAGGCGAACTACGTCGGGCGGCGCGCCAATCGCGATCGTCACCTTCTCGATCACCCGGTGTTCGATGGCATCGCGCTCCTCGGTGGAGGTCGCCTTGGTCTCGGCCACGATCACCACCTGCTCGCTGCCGCTGCGCGGTTCAACGATCCCAAACGCGGCCACGCAGCCCTTGCGAACGCCCTCCGCCTCGGATGCCGCTTCTTCGATCTCGGCCGCCACCAGATTCCGGCCGCCCCGGATGATGAGGTCCTTGAGCCGGCCGGCAATGTAAAGCTCTCCATCCGCGATGTAGGCGAGGTCGCCGCTGTCGAGGAATCCTTCGCCTCGAAGCAGCGCGGCGGTGGCCTCCTCGTTCCGGTAGTAGCCCGCGGTGGTGGAGGGGCCGCGGAAGAGCAGGCGTCCCACCTCGCGTTCGGGAAGGGTCTCGCCCGCCTCGTTCACCACCTTGATCTCGTGTTCGGGAAGCGCGCGGCCCGAGGAAACGAAGACATTCGCGTGGACATCGCCCGGCTTTGCCGCGGTCGCGTGTCCTTGCTCGAAAGCGGCGCGGTCCACGAGGTCGAACTTCGGTCCACGCTGCACCGGTGGCATGGCCAGGCCCACCGAACACTCCGCGAGGCCGAACACCGGCATCATGGTTTCGCGGCGGAATCCGTACCTTGAGAAGCGCTGCACGAAGCGGTCGATGGTCTCCGGACGCACCGGCTCGGCCCCATTGAGCGCGCATCGCCACGAGGAGAGATCGAGGCCCTCGATGTCCTCGTCGCGGATTCTGCGCACGCACAACTCGTAGGCGAAGTTCGGCGCGGCCGACATGGTGCCGCGTCGCCGATGGATGTCTTGCAGCCACCGCTCGGGCCTCGCCAGGAAGGACACCGGCGAACGCAGGGCCAGGGGATAGGCGGAAGCCATGGTGAAGAGCCAGCTCCCGATGAGCCCCATGTCGTGGTAGAGCGGTAGCCAGCTCACCCCCACCTCCATCGGGCGGGCATCGAGGCCCAGTCCGATGGCCCGGATGTTGGCCATGAGGTTCGCGTGGGTGAGCATCACGCCTTTGGGCGACCCGGTGCTGCCCGAGGTGTATTGGATGAAGGCGGGATCCTCGGGGCGCGACTGCGGGGTCATGCGCAGACTGGCCCTCGGATCCTCGGCCAGGTCCTGGGTGGTGACCACATCGAGGAGGCTTGGTACTTTCGACTTGAGCGCCTCGGCGATCACCTTGGCCCGACCGATGGTGATCATGATCCGAACCCCGGCCGAGCGCAGGATGGCTCCCTGCCGATCCGCGTATTCGGCCAGACGGTCCATGCGGACGGGGGGGTAAATGGGCACCGCCACCGCCCCCAGCAGCAGTGTGCCCTGGAAGGCGCTCAGGAAGTCGAACCCGGTAGGCAGCATCAGGGCCACGGTGTCGCCGCGGGAGATGCCGCGACTCGCGAGCCCGGCCGCGATGCGTGAAGCCGCGCGGAAGAGTTCTCCGTAGGTGATGTCACGCTCCGTCCCGTCGTCCTCGGTGAGGAAAACGGTGACGCGATGAGCAGCCTCTTCGGCGCGCGTGAACAGGGCTCGGTCCACCGTGGCAGCCAGATGCAGAGGGCCTGTCGCGATGAGGGCTTCGGTGGCCGTCTCGGAAGCGGGAGCTTTCGCGCGCGGCACACTCGACGCGGGAGCACCCGAAAGGGCGGCGGCGATCTCCGCGCAGGTCTCGGCCTGAAGCGCCTCGTCGGGCAGGGTCTTGCCGCTGCGACGTTCGACCCGCGTGATGAGTTCGACCTTCTCGAGGCTGCCAAGGCCGATGTCCCGTTCGAGAGAAGCGGTCTCGGTCACCGAGCGCGCCGCGCGTTCCCCCCCGGTTTCAAGGGCCAGGGCGCGGGTCTCGTCCAGAACGATCCCGATCATGGCCTCCGCCGCACCTTCGCTCACCGTGGCCTCCTACAATGGCGTTTATGCGCTTCGACGTCAGAGCGCTTCATTGTCGAGAACACAGGGGTGGAGAACATATGCAGCAAGTTGGAATGGCCGAAATCCAGAAGATTTTCGAGATCACCGATCCGATGGGCATTCACCGGGAGAGTCTCATGATCCCTCTTGGGCCCAAGAACCCGGGTTCGGTGAAGCGGAAGCCCAACGGGAAGTTCGAAATCGTGGTCGACGCTTCCATGGACTTCGACACCTGGCTTCTGGGCCTCGCCGATGCCCTGCGCGCCGCGGGGGCGTGAGGCGAGGTCAAAAAGAAAAGCGGCGCGATAAGCGCCGCTTCTCAAACGGATGCTCTTGAAGGTTGAGGCTCGTCCCATGAGCTCGCAAGACGCGCAGCTTTTTGGGGAAGAGCCTCGACCGTTCAGAAGGGCAAACTACGCTCCGAACACCGCGTCCTTCGCCGCCTTGGCGATCACGAACTTGAGGCGCTTCCGGGCCGGGATGCGGATTTCCGCGCCGGTCTGGGGGTTGCGGCCCTTGCGCGCCTTGTAAGCACGCACAACGAGCTTGCCCACGCCCGGGATCACGAAGCCGTTCTTGGCTTCCTTGTGAGCGAGACGAGCGAGCTCCTCGAGATACGCCGCCGAGGTCTTCTTGGGGATGTCCGTCGCTTCGGCGAGCGCGGTCACGAGTTTTGCCTTTGTCATCGGCTTTGCCATTGTTTTTCTTTCCTCCTAGAAAGGGTTGTTTTGAGTACGGCCACACACAGTGAATCGTAATTCCAAGCCGAATCGCGAGACGCGCTAAAGCGACGCGAAATCCGCCCGACGCACAGATTGTACGTGTTTTGGCGGGGATTCTGTCAAATTGCGCCGAAACCGCGGGCGCGGAAATTCAGCGCGGGACTTCCGGCGTCTCGCTTTCGAGAATGAACACGATCTCGTCCTTCCGCGAAAGACCAAGGTCCTCGCGGGCCAATCGTTCCACGGCGCGGGGGTCGTGCCGCAGGGCCTTGATCTCGGAACGCAGCAGTTCGTTCTGCTCGCGCAGACTGTTCACTGACTGAGAGAGCTCCTGCAGACGGGTGCGCTCACGGAACACGTGCATCACGCCCTCGTCGTCGCGCAGGGCGCCGTAGACGATGCCGCAGACGACCATCGTCGCCACCGCCAGGGACTTCAGGCGACGCGTGTGGGACGGCGGATTCTGGGCAGGTGGCATCTCAAGTGATTTCTCTTCACTGGTGTCTAAAATATCTTCAGACATGGATATTCTATCCACTACATCCCCGCCTGTCGAGAACCCGCCATGGCGGCCGAGGTCTCATATCGCTCGAACAAATCGTGGAGCTTCGAGGAGAGACCCTTGAGCCGCTTCAGGCCCTTCTTGAAGCGGCGGTGGCGCAGGACCAGTTCCCGCACGCGCGACACCTGCTCTTCCTTGAGGTAGACGAAAGAGCCTTCGCCCCCGCTGCGGTTCGACAACACGTAGTAGGGACCGTGCCGCTCGCCTTGCGCGCAGGCGCAGTTCGCCTTGCCGCAAACCGCGAAGCGCGAGAACAAGGACCCGCGAATCTGCTCGCGCTCCTGAAGCAGCGCGACCACGAGCGATTCGTGCTCATTCAAGCGATCACGAATTCCCTTCTCGAGTCGAACCAGGTCGGCCATGTCTTGCAGCAAACTATGAAGGAAGCACTGTAAGAAAGTCAAGGCCCCGACTTGGGCATACACTTCGGGCCGAATGATCGTCATCCTCTGCGCCGTCCCCGAAGACTTCGATGCCGAACGCCTGGCCGGGGCGTTGCTCGCGGAGTCACTGGCCGCCTGCGTGCAGGTCGGCTCCCCGATCACTTCGATCTATCGATGGAAGGGCGCGGTCGAGACGAGCCGCGAGCGGCTGATCCTGATCAAGACGCGCGCCGAACTCTTCGCGCCGGTGGAGACGGCGATCCGCGCCCTGCACCCTTACGAGGTGCCGGAGATCATCGCGTTGCCGGTTTCCGAGGGGAATGCCCCCTACCTGGCCTGGCTTGCCGCGGAAACCGCGGCGGCCTCTGGTTAAGTGCGGCCCCGCGCGCCGTCTCTACTTTGCGGGCAGGTAGTCGGGCTGAATGAACTCCGGGGCCACCGGGTACGCGAAGCTGCGGTAGTCCTTGAAGTCTGGCCGCCCCGCTTCCTCCCAGGCGAGGAACCAGATCTGGGCCAGAACTTCGGCCGCGGTGGCGAGCCGTTCGATGTGCAGCTGGTGGAACTTGAAACGCAGTTCGGACACGGGCCGCCGCTCCGCGCCCACGCGCTTGCCGTCGGGCCCGTTGCCGCTCGGTTTGATCAGTGCGAACTTCCTGTCGAGCGCGTTCGCGGCCTCGAGGCGGGAATGGGAATCGAGGGCGAGGGCCATGGCCAGGGCCACGGGATCACGGGAGAGCGCGGGACGGTCGGCCTGGGGAAGTTGCTTCATCGTGCGATCGAGTCCGCGCCCGGTCATCGCGGCATCGAAGACCTCCTGATCGAGGGCGAGCCGGTAGCTGCTGATCATGCCGCCCTCGAAGTAGCTATGGATCCCGCCCTGCCCGGTCTCCCATCCATCGTAGTTTCGGGTGGCGTGATACGGATTGCCGAGGTCGCCAATGAAGTGGCTCAACACCCCCGCGGTGAGGAAGGCCCGGTCGAGCGCCGCCGAATCAGTCTTCGGCGAGGCCGCCGAGGCCTTCATGTTTTCGACCGTCATCCGGAACAACTGGCCCGTGCGCCAGGGCGCGGTGCCCGCGCTGCTCGCGTCGAGCGGCTCGTCTCCCTTGGCCGGGCAAACGTAACCCGTGGGTGGAGCGGCGCAGAGTTCCTTCATGCGCGCGAGGCCCTCGGTGGCCGTGCGCGGGATCGTGGCGAACGTGACCTCGGGGGAGAGGTATTCAAGATCCATGAAATGGGTCGGAGCGTTCATCTTTTCGATGGCCTCGCCCTGATTGCGCCAAACGATGTCGGGCACGTTCGACAGATGCCCGAGCATGAACTCCTTGCGGCCGAACTGCAGGGCCAGGGGGGTTCCCTTGGCCACTTTCTCGGCCAGCAGGCGCACCGCCACCCGGGTGACGATGTCGTGGCCGCGTTCGCCCCACGCGGCTGCCGGTCGGGGAATGACGAATCCCATTACCAGGGCCAGAACCAGGGCCTTCTTCATCATTCTTGACATGGTTTTCTCCTGCGGTCGATTGGTTGCGGCCCGCATCTTATGGGTTCCAGACCGCGCGGAGGTTTGAGGACGTGGGTCAGGTCCGCTTGCCGAAGACGAAGCGCTGGTAGAACACGGAAACCAGGATCAGGCCCACCGCGAGGCCGAGTACCGAGAAGACGCGGAAGATTCCACCCAGTTCCGAAAGGTCGTAGAGGAAGACCTTGGCCACGGTCAGCATGAGAAAGCCGAGTGAGATGTAGCGCAGAGGCTTCAGGTCTTTCGCCACCCCCGCCACCAGCAGCACGATGGCGTAAAGCCCCCAGCCTGCGGACAGGGCGAGCTTCACCGAGTATCCACGGTGTCCGGTGAGGGTGATGAAGGGGCCGGTGGAGAAGTAGTCGAGGATCTCCAGGTTCACGAGCCAGAAGCCGAGAAGCAGCGCGTTCAGAGCGAAGGCATCGGCGAGGCGGCGGATGTAAGCATCGGAGGAGGCTCGCCGCAGCAGCGCCTGGCCGATGAGGCCGCAGGCCGTCGCGATGCCGTAGGTGTAGAGGATCCAGTTGAAGAAAGCCAGCCCTCGTTCCTCATAGCTCAGGATCTCCGGGTTGAAGAGCAGCCTCACTCCGACTAGCGCGTAGAGGATTCCCGCGAAGGTGGGCAGCCCGCGGTGGGGCAAGCGGCCGAAGAGCCAGCACAAAGCCACGGCCTCGATGGCCCAGCCGAGTGTGATCCACTGACGGTCGAGCTGCAGGGGAATGGCCACCGCCACGAACCACAACGCGACCGCGGAGAAGAGGGCGAGGTAACGAAGGCGGAGGCGCGCGCTCAAAGTGTCGGCCGCGGGTGCGAACCTCCGAGACACCGCGCCGAGGGCGGCCACAGAGACCGCGGCCATAACCACCGGCAGCAGCCCGATCGTGTCCTCGCCCAAGGCCTTTTTGTAAACGTGCCACAGGGGAACCAGGAAGGCGGGTCCGGAGAGGGCCGAGGTGAGCCAGGGCAGGACCGACTCTCGCCATCGCTCAAACGGCGCGGCCATCGGGAGCAACAGGAAGAAGAAGTAGAAAAGCGCGGAGACAGCGAAGGCCAGGGCGTACGTGTTCGGCTGCATGTAGGCGATCTGCCAGATCAACATATGGAAGACGGTGGCGCCGAGCAGAGCGGGCAGACCGATGGTCCAGTCCGTGCGCATCACGGACCACGTGATGAGCAGGACCTGGGCGGCGAACGCCGTGAACAACGGCCCTCCTGATGCGGAGACCGCCGATTGCGCGAGGCCGAGGTAGAGGCCGACGATGGCCACCCAGGCGGCGAGACGCATCGCGATCTCCGCCTCGGTGTCTTTCTCCTGACCCGCCGATCGGGCCGCGAAGAGCGACATGAAGAGCGAGAAGAGCACCGGGATCGCGAGATAAGGCGCGAGTGTTTCTGCCTCGACCGCGACCAGGAGCCAGATCTGGATGAGGGCCGCCGTCACCATCGAGCCCGCGGCCAGAGCGCCCTTGACGCGTTCGGGGTGTCCTCCGCGTTCGGCGAGCAGAAGGGCCAGGGCCGCGACGACGGCGAGGAAGGGACCGGCGGGCGTGCTGCGATCGAGAACAACGATGACGAACCCGAACCAACCGAGGCTGCCCCAGGCGATGAGTCCTGCCACCTCTATGCTGCGTCGCGCCGCCGCGTCGGGATCGCCAAGACGGAGGGCGGCGCGCCGGGCGAGACCGAAGATCGTGAAGATCACGATGGCGCTGAGAGTTGAAGCGCCAAGCGAAGCGCCGCTGTCCTCGTCCAGTCCCTGCACGGCCCACAACCCCAGAGTCAGGCCGGTGGCGACTGAGGCGCTGAGCAGCAGCCCGACCCGCCCACGCAGGCACGCCACGGCGAGGATGGCGAGATCGAGCAGGCCCACCATGCCGAAGAGCAGCGGCCATTGCTCCACGTATTCGGGAGACCCGGACAGGAAGAGGCTGAACAGGAAAGGCATCATTCCGCCGACGGCGCCGGTGCGCGACACCCGCACGTCGTCCTCCTGCTGAGTTGCCATGGGCAACACGAGGTACAAGGCGCCGAAGACGAAGAACGCCACCACTCCGACGAGGAGGTTCCCCGGCGACATGAATTCCGAGAACCAGCCGACCTGGATAACCAGCGTGCCCAAGAGACCCAGTTCGAAGAGGCCGGGCCAGCGGCGCTTCGTGCCCACCGCGAGCAGGCCGAGGTTGAGGAGCAGGATGTAGAAGAAGAGCCCCACCGGGCGGTCTTCGCCGGTCGAGAGGGCCACCGGGGTGACGAAGCCGCCCAGCAGACCGAGGACCGCAGTGGGGAAGGCGTCGTAGCGCACGGCGAGGAAGCAGGCGGTGATGGTCACCACCACCATGCCCGCGAAGGCCGTGGGCATGGTGATCAGCTCGTACCGGGCATGGCCGGCGAAGAATGCGATGTAAAGGATGGCGATGCCCGCTCCCGAAAGAGGGTTCGCGGTGCGCTCGTAGCCCTTTCGCAAACCCAACTCGGCCGCCACCAGCGAACCAACGCCGGCGAAGAGCATCAGGAGGAAGCGGAGTTCGGGAGTGACGAGTCCCTGCTCGATGGTCCATCGGGCGAAGAAGATGGCCGACGTGATGAGGGCGATGCCGCCCACCCAGGCCGCGCCCTTCACTCCGAGCAGACTCTCCCAGTCGATGGGTGCCGAGGGCGGTTCGGGAGTGACTTCGACTCGCGGCGGTTCGAACGCAGGCGGGGCCTTCGGGGCAGGGAGGGAAGGCATCGAAGTCGGGACAGGCGGGGGTGTAGGCGCCGTCAGAGCCACCGCGGAGTCCGCGGGTGTCGAGGGTGCGGGTGCCTCGGCGGGACGAGTCGGCGGAAGTTCAGACCGATCGACCAGTCGTTTCAGCGCCGCCACCTGGGCCGTGAGCGTGTCACGATCCGCTTCCAGGCGCTCGAGGCGCGAGGCAACGCTCTTGGCCTTTATCAGGGCGATGACGCCGATCACGAAAGCGATAAACGCGAGGAACATCGTTGAACCTGAGGGCCGCCACTTTGAGCCTACACGTTCTGCGAGGGCCTTGAGGGCCCAAGAATGAGCCGCGATCAATCTTGTTCAGCCGATGTAAAACCGCGGCGCACCCAGCATCCAGGGCGAGGCATTGTCGTCAAATGAAGCATGACCAGATTCCGCCCACTCCTCGCCTTTGTCCTGCTCCTGCCCACGTTCCTCCTCGCTCAGGCCCCCGCCTCGCCTCTGGTGCTTCCCGAAACGCCGGTGGGCAAAGCAGTGGCGCTTTTCGTGAAGGCTCTCAACTCGGGGTCGCGGGCGGAACTCGAGAAGTTCCACACCGATCGCGGCGGCGACGCCGAGAACGCCGGGCCTGATCTCGAATTCGCCGAGCAGTCGGGCGGCATCGATCTGGCGCGCGTGATCACCGCCACCGATCACCGGATCGAGATCGAGGCGAAAACCCGCAAGACTGCCCGCGCCGTGGTGCTCCTCTTCGCGGTGGAGCCCACGCCGCCGCACGCGGTTGCGGATGTCGGAGTGCGTCCGCTCCGCCCCGCGGGGGCCGGTGGGCCGCGGGAAGGGGAGGGGGGCGCTCCGCCCGCTCCACGTCCGGTCGAGACTGTCCTCGCGGAAGCTCCAGCCGTCGTGGACCGGGCCATCGCCGATGGCTTCTCGGGAACGGTCCTCCTCGCCCGCGACGGCAAGGTCGTGCTTGAGCGCGCATCGGGCCTTGCCAATCGCAGCTTCGCGGTGAAGAACCGGATGGACACCCGGTTCAATCTCGGGTCGATCAACAAGACCTTCACCAAACTGGCGGTGGCCCAGTTGATGGAGGCGGGGAAGCTCTCGCTCGACGATCGCCTCGGGAAGATCCTGCCCGACTTTCCCAACACGGAGGCTGCCGAGAAGGTCACGGTGGCCCATCTGATCGAGATGAAATCGGGCCTCGGTGATTTCTTCGGGCCCGAGTTCAACGCGGTGTCCAAAGCGCGCATCCGCACCTTGGCCGACTATCTCCCGTTCTTCGCGAAGAAGCCGCTGGCCTTCGAACCCGGCGCGGGCGAGGCCTATTCGAACGGCGGCTACGTCACCTTGGGTCTCATCATTGAGAAGGTCACCGGGCAGAGCTACCACGACTACGTGCGCGACCACATATTCAAGCCCGCGGGCATGAGTGACACCGACGCGTTCGAGCTGGACGCGCCGACTCCGAATCTCGCAGTGGGTTACACGCGCCGCGGTGTCTCGAATATCTTCACCCTTCCCGCCCGCGGCAGCTCGGCGGGTGGCGGTTATTCGACCGCTCCTGATCTGCTGAAATATGCGGAAGCGGTGATGGCGGATCGCCTGACCTCAGGCCCTTACACCGCCTGGTACCTCGGTGGTCCGAGGCCGGACGCGGCGCCAGCGACCTCGGCTCCTCCTCCTCAAGGCGGCAGCCTGGGTGTCGCCGGAGGCAGTCCGGGGGTGAACGCGGTGTTCACCTTGAACCGCGCGCAGCGCATGGTGCTCGTCGTCCTCACCAACGAGGACGCACCCGCGGCCGAAGAACTCGCGCGGAAGATCCGGCAGGGTCGTTAGCCAGGCCGAGGTAACGCTTCCGTCCCCTAACGAAACGCCGCGGTCCAAAACCCGCTCTGACATCCAGGTATCGTTTCTCCATGCTCACTCCAATCATGGCGATCTTGCTCCTGGGCGCCCTCGGTGGGCCGAGCTTCGCACCGCCGGCCGGCCGGGCGGACATTCGGCACGCGGAGCGAATCGAAGGCCTGAAGGGACTCTCGGACGTGGCCCTGGTCGCTCCCGGGCTCTATCGGGGCGGGACGCCTCGCGAGGGCGGCATGGACGCATTGTCGAAGCTCGGAGTCCGCACGATCGTGAATCTGCGTCACTTCCACAAGCGCAGCGAAGGGGCTCTGGCGGAGAAGGCCGGCATCAAGTACATCTGGCTGCCGATTCCCAGTTCGGGTGAGCCCTCCGATGAGACGCTTCAGCGTTTCCTTGCCATCGTTCAAGATCCCGCGGCTCAGCCCGTATACGTCCATTGCTACCGCGGCAAGGACCGAACCGGGACCATGATCGCCGCCTATCGGATCTTGATCGAGGGCTGGACGACGAAGGACGCCCTCGGCGAAATGCAGGAGTTCGGTTTCTTCGACGGTTGGGTGAAACTCCGTCGTTGGGTCGAGCGCCTGACCGAGCGGTCCGCGGCAGCGGGGCAGCCATCGCAATGACGAGACCGGTCTCGGCGAAAGGCCATCGACCTCCCACGATCCTCTTGTGCTCCGCCTCAGCCGGGGCCGGGCACATGCGCGCGGCGGAGGCGGTTCAACGGGCGCTTTCCGCAAGGCGAAAGGACGCGTCTATCAGGCACGTCGACATCCTCAGCCTTGCCACGCCCGCGTTTCGTCGGGTGTATGGGAAGGGCTATGTGGACTTCGTGAACTCGGCGCCCGAGGTCGTGGGCGCCATCTTCGATCGCACGAATCGAGCGGCCCCGCCTCCTGCGGCACGAAAACTCGGGACCGCGGTGCAGCGATCCCAGCTCAGGAAGTTCGAGGATATGGTGGTCGAGAGTCAGCCCGACCTGATTGTCCACACTCACTTCCTGCCCGCGGAGTTGTGCGAACGCCTCCGCAAGCGTCGCCGATGGACCGGTCCGCACACCGTTGTCGTTACCGACTACGACGTCCATCGCTTCTGGCAGTGCACAGGCGTCGATCGCTACTTCGTGGCTCGAACCGAGAACGTCGAGGTGCTGGCCGCGCTGGGCGAGCCGCGCGAGTCGATCTCGGTCACCGGCATCCCCATCGATCCGGACTTCGCCGAGCCCGCGGATCTGCCTTCTCTTCGCGCGAAACACGGTGTCCAACCGGACCGGCCCCTGGTCCTGGTCCTTTCGGGAGGCTTCGGCGTCGGCCCGGTGGCTGAACTCGC
>JAGNNV010000096.1 GCA_017990495.1 Vicinamibacteria bacterium | reverse complement strand
AGCCCCCAACGTGTCGCTGACCCCCTCGGCGATTCTGGAACTCGCCAGGACCGACCTGGTCCGGTTCATCGAGGAGTTCGGCCTCACGTGCCTGCATGCCATGCTCGCCTGGTGTATCGCCGCTCCCGTGATCTTTGTGGGAACGTTCCAGATGATTCGCCCCGTCATCGTCCGCCTGCGTGAGCGCAACGAGGTGAAGCCATCCTGATTCTCCTTGTCGTCGCGACGGTAGCCGCCCTGGCCCTCATGGGCGTCTCCTTTCTGCTGGCCCGCCGCATCGGCAACTTCTCCATCGTCGACGTGGCCTGGTCGTTCAACTTCACGCCCATCGCCATCACCGCCGCCCTCCTCGGCTCAGGGCAGCCCGAACGTCGCCTCCTGATGGCCGGCCTCGTGGCCCTCTGGAGCCTGCGCCTGACCGCTCATCTGACCCGCCGCATCGCCGCCCTTCATCCGGTTGAGGAGGGCCGTTATCTCGAGCTGCGCCGCCGCTGGGCGGACGACGTGAATGGTCGATTCTTCCGCTTCTTCATGTTCCAGGGCATCCTGAACGTGGTCCTCTCGACCCCGGTCTTCTTCGTCTGCATGAACCCTTCCTCCGCCCCCGGGCTGGGCATGAGCCTGGGCGTCCTGGTCTTCCTCGTCAGTCTCGGCGGGGAAGCCCTCGCGGACGCGCAGCTCGACGCGTTCCGCAAGAACCCCGCGAATGCCGGGAAAGTCTGCCGGCAGGGCCTGTGGCGGTATTCGAGGCATCCGAACTACTTCTTCGAATGGCTGGTCTGGTGCGCCTACGCACTGATGGCAAGTTCGTCCCCGTGGGGATGGATTTCCTGGTTCTGCCCGGCCCTGATGCTCTATTTCCTCCTGCGCGTCACCGGCATTCCGGCCACCGAGGAACAGGCCGTCCGCAGTCGCGGCGACGCCTACCGCGATTACCAGGCAACGACGAGCGCCTTCGTGCCCTGGCCGCCTCGTCGCACCCCCGAAAGCTCCTTCCCGGTGAAGTAGATAGCCGCTTGCCGGTGGCGGCCGTTCAGCCGTATACTCCAAGTTGCTTGAGTGGGCAGACGCCCACTCTTTTTTTTCCGTCGCGCACGTTTCCTCAAAGAGGTCAGTAGAGTTTGATTCCTAGCGTTTCGGCCCCAAACGACAAAGACGCCCGCAAGGGACAAGACGCTGAGGTCTTCGTCCGCTCGGTCGCCGAGCGCGTGGCCGCTTCTTCGGGAATCGAACTGGTCGAAATCGAGATGAAACGGGGGGGCAAGGGCCCGCTCGTGCGGATCTTCATGGACAAGCCGGGTCGGATCAGCCTCGATGAACTCGAGAACGCTTCCCGCGAGATCTCGGCCATCCTGGACGTGGAAGATCCCATCGGCCGCTCGTACACCCTCGAGGTCTCCTCGCCGGGGATGACGCGCCCCCTCAAAACCCCCCGGGATTTCGAACGGGTGCTTACGAAGAACGTTCAGGTCGCTTTCGTCGAAAACGTCGGAGAGACGGCCGGAGCGGCGGACGCCGCGGACGCGCCGGTCAAGGAAATCAAGGGTCGCCTGCTCGCTGTGAGCGATAAGGAGGTGCGCATCATCCCTCGCGATAACAAGGGCCGGGAAGGCGCCGAGATCGCAGTTCCGTTCTCGGCCTTGCGCCACGCCCAAAGAGAGATTTCGTTCAGGTAAATCATGGCTAACGAGCTGAAAGTTCGCATCGAGCAGGTCTCCCGGGAAAAGAACCTCGATCCCGAGGTCGTGGTCCGGGCGATCGAAGACGCCATCCTGCAGGCGGCCAAGCGGTACTTCAACAACGACGAAGATCTGCGCAGTCGTTTCAACCACGAGACGGGGGACATCGATGTCTTCGCGGTCAAGGAAGTGGTGGAAACGGTCACCGACGAGGAGATCGAGATCAGTCTCGAGGAGGCGCGCCAGCTGATTCCCGAGGCCGAGCTCCGCATGGAGATCGAGTTCCCCAAGCAGACCGAAGGCCTCGGACGTATCGCCGCCCAGGCGGCCAAGCAGGTCATCTTCCAGAAGGTCCGCGACGCCGAGCGCGACAATGTCATCGCCGAGTTCGAGCGCCGCCGCGGTGACGTCCTGAACGGCGTGATCAAGCGTCAGGAAGGAACCGACTACATCATCGATCTCGGCCGCACCGAGGCCGTGTTGCCCCGCAAGGAGCAGAGCCGCGCCGAGAACTACCAGACCGGCGACCGCATCCGTGTGGCCATCCTCTCCGTGCAGCGCTCCACCCGCGGAGGCCCTCAGGTGACGGTGTCCCGCACCGACGGCGCCCTGCTGCGAAAGCTCCTGGAGATGGAAGTCCCCGAGATCTTCGACGGCACGGTGAAAATCCGCGCCTGCGTGCGCGAGCCGGGGGAGCGGGCCAAGGTGGCGGTCGAGTCGACCCACAAAGACATCGATCCCATTGGCGCCTGCGTCGGCATGAAGGGCACCCGCGTCCAGGCGGTCATCCGCGAGCTTCGCGGCGAGAAGATCGACATCATCGAATGGGACGACGATCCGGTGGCCCTGGTCAAGGCCGCCCTGCAGCCGGCCCAGGTGTCGCGGGTCCAGGTGGTCGACACCGAGCAGAAAATCATGGAAGTGGTGGTCGAAGACAAGCAGTTGTCCCTGGCCATCGGTAAGCGCGGCCAGAACGTGCGCCTTGCCGCCAAGCTCGTGGGCTGGCGCATCGAGATCAAGAGCGAGGAAGAAAAGCGCCTTGAAGTGGCGGCCCAACTCAGCGAGTTCCGCAGCATGGAAGGCGTCGACAAAGACATCGTCCAGCGGCTCATGGACGCCCGCGTCCAGGGACTCGATCACCTGCTCCAGATGACCGACGAGGAATTCGCGTCGATCGACATCGACGAGGCCATCGCGACCTCCCTGCGTCAGGCCGCCGCGGCGGCCTTGCCCAAGGTGGTGACTCAGGCATCGGCGGCGACCACCCCGGAGGCGGGAGCCGAGACCGACGCCGAGGCCGCTCCCGATGCCGACCAGCCAAAGGCGGGGGAAACCGCCTAGTGTTCCTGGGCCTCGCTCCTTCGTCGATCCATCGGATCTCCGTTCCCTTCATACGTCCAGAAACAGGTCGATAAAAGCTTCATGCCCAAACCCCGCGTATACGAACTCGCCCGCGAACTCGGTCTCTCGTCCCACGAGGTCATCGAGAAGCTGAAAGCGATGGGAGTCGAGGCAAAGGCTCCGTCGAGTTCCGTCGACGAAGACCAGGCCACCAAGTTCAAGCGGCACGTCCGCCTGGAAAACCAGGGCTCGCGCAAGAACCGCGTTTACGGATCCGAAGAGGACGAGGGCGAGCGCGACACGCTCGAGCGCGAACGCGAGGCGAAGGTCGCGGCGGAACGCGCCGAACGCGAACACGCGGCCCGCGAGGCCGAGAAGGAGCGCGCCGCCCGCAAGGCCGGGATTCGCCCCAAGGCCGCCGCACCGGTCGCGGCGGTAGCACCGCCCGCGGTCCGCCTTGCTCCGCGGGTCGCGGTGAAAGCTCCCGAACCCGTGGTGGAACCCGCCGCGGCCCCCGAGGTCGCCTCCGCGGATCCGGTGGCCGCGGAGCCCGCCGTGCTGGCCCCGCCCGCCGCCGTGCCGGAGGAGAAGGAAAAGGTCGAAGCGCCCGCGCCGCGCGCTCCCCTCACCGTCGCTCCCATCGGCCGTCCGCGCAAGCCCGCTCCCGTCGAAGCCGAGGCTGAAGCCGCTCCCGCCGCTCCTCCCTCGGCTGACCTTTCCGCGGACGGCGCGCGCGCGTCCGGCGCCGACCAGGATGTTTCCGCCCAGGACGACGACCAGATCGAAGGCGGGGGAGTCCCCGCGGTGGGTCCCTCCGCCGCGCCCGTTCGTATGACGCCGCGCATCGCCCCGCTCCGTCCGATCGGCCGCCCCGCCGCCGCGGCCAAGAGCGGCGCCTCGACCGAACCCGAAGCGGCCGGAGCGCCCGGCGAGCCTGTAGCCCCTCCGCCTCCGCTGGTGGTGAAGCCCATCGCGCCGATCATCCGCGCCATTCGGCCCATCGCCTCGCCGACCCGTACGACCGGGCAACATCGCGTGGCCACTCGGCCCGGCGCGCCTCCTCAGCGTCCCGGTCTTCGCGGCGGCACGCCCGGAGTCCGGGGCGCGTCCGCGCCCGCCACCACCACCGGCCCCGCCGGCCGCCCGGGCGGCCCGCCCTCCCCAACCTCCCAGCCGTCGCCCGGCAATCGTCCCGGGATGTACCGTCCGGGCATCGGCGCGCGTCGGCAGACGCGTGACAAGGGCGCTCGCGAGATCGCTCCGATCGTGGCGCAGGAGCGTCCGAAGTGGACAGGGCCGCTGCGCCCCATCACCATCACCGAAGGCGTCACGGTCAAGGAACTGTCGGAACGTATGCCCGACGCCAAGAACCGCGACATCCTGAAGTACCTCATCGGTAAGGGTCTGATGCTCACGGTCAACCAGACCCTGGATATCGAGATCGCCCAGGATGTCTGCCGCGAATTCGGCTACGACGCCACGGTGCGTTCGTACGAAGAGGAAGTGGTTCAGGAACAGAGCGAGGTGGAGAACACCACAGGCTCCGTCCCCCGCGCTCCAGTCGTCACGGTCATGGGTCACGTCGACCATGGCAAGACCTCGCTGCTCGACGCGATCCGTGAAACGCGCGTGGCCGAGCGTGAACACGGTGGCATCACCCAGCACATCGGCGCGTACAAGATCGATGTGCGCGACCGCGCCGTGGTCTTCCTCGACACCCCCGGCCATGAGGCGTTCACCCTCATGCGATCGCGTGGCGCGCGCGTCACCGACATCGTTGTCCTCGTGGTTGCGGCCGACGACGGCGTGATGCCCCAGACTCTCGAGGCTCTGGATCACGCGAAGGCCGCGGGCGTGCCCATCGTGGTCGCGGTCAACAAGATCGACAAGGCCGAAGCGCAGCCCGACCGCATCCGTCAGCAACTCGCCGATCGAGGCCTTCTCTGCGAAGAGTGGGGCGGCCAGACCGTCTTCGTGAACGTCTCGGCGAAGAAGAAGCAGAATCTCGACACCCTGCTCGAGATGATCCTCCTTCAGGCCGACATGGGCGAGTTCAAGGGCATGCCCGACAAGCCCGCGCGCGGCGCGGTCATCGAAGCACGTCTCGACAAGGGCCGGGGTCCGGTGGCGAACATCCTCGTTCAGGACGGCACACTGCGCATCGGTGATGTGGTGGTGGCGGGCGCTGTTTCCGGACGCATCCGCGCCCTCATGAACGACCGCGGGGAACGCCTCCGCGAGGCAGGGCCGTCGACGCCCGTGGAAATCCAGGGTCTCGACGACGTTCCGGAGCCCGGCGACTCGCTGTTCGTGGTCGAGGACTCGGTCAAGGCCCACACCATCGTCTCGTTCCGTCAGCAGAAGCTCAAGGACAAGCAGTTGGCCCTTCAGTCGCGCGTGCGTCTTGAAGCCATCGCCAAGCCCGGAGCCACCGACGGCCCCATCGAACTGCCCCTGGTTCTGAAGGCCGACGTGCAGGGCTCCGTCGAAGCGCTCACCGAGCAGCTCAAGAAGATTCCGCAGGAGAAGATCCGCCTGCGCATCATCCGCTCGGGCGTGGGCGCCATCAACGAGGGCGACGTCCTCCTCGCCGCCGCGTCCGAAGGCATCGTGGTCGGCTTCAACGTTCGGCCCGAGCGCAAAGCCGCCGAGTTCGCGGAGCGCGACAACATCGAAGTCCGCCTCTACACCATCATCTACGACGTGGTCGACGACCTCACCAAGGCCCTCGAAGGACGCCTGGCTCCTGCCTTCAAGGAAGTGGTGCTCGGTCAGGCCAAGGTTCAGGAGACCTTCAAGATCTCCAAGATCGGCACCATCGCGGGTTCCATCGTCACCGAAGGCAAGGTCACCCGGCAGGCCAGTGTGCGCCTGCTGCGCGACAACATCGTCATCCACACCGGCAAGGTGGCGTCGCTCAAGCGGCACAAGGACGACGCTTCGGAAGTGCGCGCGGGCACGGAGTGTGGCATCGGCATCGTCGACTTCAACGACGTGAAGCCGGGCGACGTGATCGAGTTCTTCGTCATGGAAAAGTATCGGGAAAGTTTGTAGAAGAGGTGGGGGGGCCGCAAAGTCAGCACGGACCTCCTGCTCAGCCCCCCACACCCCCGCCGCTTCGGCGGGAGTGAATCCCGCCTTCGCATGCTCTCTCGATCGAAGACACCGCCACGTGGCGAGCGCAGGCCCAATTCACTTGGGCCGGAGCGACGGGGGTCTGGGGGGCGGGGCCGGTCAACGCCCCCCAGCTCAACCTAAGATCAACGAATGGTGATAGGCCTTCTCGAGATCGCGCTGCATTTCCCCGAGGCGCAGAGTCTCAAGGACAAGCGGCAGCCCCTGCGGTCGATCCTGACCCGGGTTCGGAAGAACCACAATGTTTCGATCGCCGAGGTCGCTCACCATGACGAGTGGCAACGTGCGACACTCGCCGTGGTGGGCGTGAACACCGAGCGCATGCCCCTCGAGCGGACCCTCGACGAAATTGTTCGCGAGGTGGAAGAGACGCCGGGCGTGGTGTGTGCGGGGGAGCAAAGACAATGGCTGTGAACCACCGGAAATCGCGCGTGGCCGACGGGGTACGGGACGAGGTCGCGATGATCATCGCCCGGGAGATCCGCGACCCCCGCCTCGGCTTCGTCACCGTGATCCGGGTGGAGATGCCGGTCGATCAGTCGGTGGCCAAGATCTATGTGTCGCCCATGGGCGACGCCAAGACTCAGCTCGAATCGATGCGCGCGCTCCATCATTCCCGCGGCTTCGTGCGCAAACTGCTGTCCCAGCGCATGCGCACCCGCACCGTGCCGGAGATCATGTTCGTTCAGGACAAGGGGCTCGACAACGCGGAGCGGGTGGGCGAGATCATGGCCGGGTGGAAAGCGGAAGAGGCCGAGGCGGCCGCCGTGGCCGCGGCTCAGGAAAGGGTCGACGTCGAGAAGCCGGCCGATACTGAAGAGCCTGACGACGCTGATGCGCCGACGCAGAAGGCCGACTGATTCGTGGGGCGCCTCTGAATCACCGCACCCAGAAACCCGATTCCGGAATCTCGGGTCTGCTGATCGTCGATAAGCCCGCGGGAGCCACGTCCCACGACGTGGTGGCCCGTGTGCGTCGAATCGCGGGCACGCGTCGGGTGGGCCATACCGGCACCCTCGACCCCATGGCCACGGGCGTACTGGTGTTGTGTCTGGGCAAGGCCACGCGCCTGATCCCGTACATCGAGGAGCAGGGTGGGATCGACGCGAAGGAGTATGAGGCCGGCCTCCGCTTCGGCTTCGAGACGACCACCGACGATGCCGAAGGAGAACCGCGGGGCGAACCCGTTTCCACCGAAGCCCTCACGGGGACCGCGATCTCCAAGGCCCTCGCCCTGTTCCTTGGCGAGATTCAGCAGACGCCGCCCGCGTTCTCGGCCAAGAAGGTAGCGGGGGAGCGTGCTTACGCCCTGGCGCGCCGCGGAGAGGATGTGGAACTGGCCTCGGTTGCGGTGCAGGTGCACGCGGCCGAGTTGCTGGGCCTTGAGGGCGACGTGGCCCGAGTTCGCTTCGCCTGCTCGCGCGGAACCTACATTCGTGCCCTCGCGAGGGACTTGGGTCGCGCGCTGGGGGTGGGCGCCCACCTCGTCGCGCTCCGGCGGACGAGGTCGGGAACCGCCTGTATCGACGCGGCCATTCGAGGTGACGATCTCACTCCTGATTCGATCGCCCGTGCGCTTCAGCCCATGGTCTCGATTCTGCCCGACTGGCCGCGGGTCGCGGTGAACGACGCCCAGGTCGCCGACATCCGCCTGGGTCGCGGGATCACCCGTCGAAGCGGGGACACCTTTTCCGGCCGGGTTCGGGTGTGTGACGGCAACGATCTGCTCGTGGCCCTCGCGCAAACCGATGGCGCCCGGGTTCAGCCGTTCTGCGTGTTTTAGGGAGAACGCCATGTGGTAAGCTCCCGAGTTCCAAACGAAGATAAATCACGCTGTAAGAACAACAAAGCAGGCTCGGAGGAGCAAAAAGAGACGTGAGCCTTACCAAGGAAAAGAAGACAACCCTCATCGAGGGAAACCGCGCGCACGCCACCGACACCGGATCACCGGAGGTCCAGGTGTCGCTTCTATCAGAGCGCATTGGCCAGCTGACCGAACATCTCAAGACGCACGCGAAAGATCATCACTCGCGCCGCGGCCTTCTCATGATGGTCGGCCATCGTCGTCGTCTGCTCGACTATCTCAAGTCGAAGACGCCTTCCCGCTACCAGTCCCTGATCGTCAAACTCGGACTCCGCAAGTAGTCCAAAGGGAGCATGCCCGCCAGCGGTTCTGGCGGGTTTCGCGTTTGACGAGTCAGCCCAAGTCCTTCGGGACGGGCTGATCCGCCATTCGCGAGCGCTCTCCCGCGAGCCACATGCGCCCGATCTTCCGAAACGTCCCTCGGAGGTTTTTGGCTGCCCGCCGGTCTTCGACCCCTCGCCCCCCTCTCTTTCGTTCCCTCCGCAACGCCTAGCCGCTGGAGAAAAGCACAATGGCCATGAAACGGTATGAGATCCAGGTCGGCCGCGCGCCGATCACTATTGAAACGGGCCGCATGGCCAAGCAGGCCGACGGCGCCACCCTGGTGCGCATGGGGGACACGGTTGTCTTCGTGGCCGCGGGCGCGGCCAAGGAGCCGAAGCCGGGCATCGACTTCCTTCCCCTAACTGTCGACTATCGCGAGAACAACTTCGCCGCGGGCAAGATTCCCGGAGGCTTCTTCAAGCGCGAGGGCCGGCAGAACGAGAAGGAAATCCTCACCTGTCGCCTGATCGACCGTCCGATGCGGCCCCTCTTCCCCGAAGGCTGGGGCTGTGAGACGCAGATCAGCGCGCTTCTCTGGTCGGCCGACCTCGAGAACGAATCGGACACTCTGGCCCTGATCGGCGCCTCGGCCTCGTTGTGCATTTCAGATATTCCCTTCGACACGCCGGTGGGCGCGGTCCGTGTTGGTTTCTGGGACGGCCAGTGCCATATCAATCCCACCAGCACCGAGATGAAGACGAAGAGCGAGTTGAACCTCCTCGTCGCCGGCACCGAGAAGGCCATCTGCATGGTCGAGTCGAGCGCTCGTGAACTCTCCGAAGACGACATGGTCCGCGCCCTGGTGGCCGGCCACGACGCGATCAAGGTGATCTGCGGGGTTCAGCGCCAGATGATGGCGGAGATCGGGAAGACAAAGCGTCAGGCCCCGAAGAAGGAAATCGACCACGCTCTCGCTCACGAGATCGCGGCCGCCCTCGAGCCCCCGCTCTACGAAGCGATGCAGAAGCGCGACAAGCTCGAGATGTACGCGAAGATGGACGCGGTCAAGAAGGCCTACGTCGCCTCCATCCCCGAGGATCAGGCCGCGAAGAAGGCCCTTGTCTCGACGGTCTACGACCAGCTGCGCGAGCACATCCTTCGGCGCGAGATTCTCGAGCGTGGCCGCCGTCTCGACGGGCGCCGTTTCGACGAGATCCGTCCGATCACGTCCGAAGTCACCGTCCTTCCGCGCACCCACGGTTCGGCGCTCTTCACCCGTGGGGAGACCCAGGCCCTCGTCACCGCCACCCTGGGCACCAGCGAAGATGCCCAGATCATCGACACGGTGCAGGAGCTCGAGCACAAGAAGCGCTTCATGCTTCACTACAACTTCCCGTCGTTCTCCGTCGGGGAAGTGCGACCGAACCGCGGCCCCGGACGTCGCGAGATCGGTCACGGCGCGCTGGCCGAACGCGCGTTGCGCGAGATGCTCCCGTCAGAAGAGGACTTCCCCTACACGATCCGCATCGTCTCCGACATCCTCGAGTCGAACGGCTCTTCGTCCATGGCCTCGATCTGCGGCGGAACCCTTTCCATGCTCGATGCCGGCGTGCCTCTCAAGGCGCCGGTGGCGGGTGTGGCCATGGGTCTGGTCTCGAACGGCGAGAAGTATGTCGTCCTCTCCGACATCGCGGGCGAGGAAGATCACTACGGCGACATGGACTTCAAGGTCGCGGGCACCGCGAAGGGTCTTACTGCCCTTCAGATGGACATCAAGATCGACGGCCTGCCCGCCGATCTGCTCGCCCGCGCCCTGGCCCAGGCCAAGGAAGGGCGTCTGCACATCCTCGGCAAGATGGCCGAGACTCTCACCACGCACCGCACCGAGATGAGCGTGTACGCGCCTCGCATCATCACGGTGAGGATCTCCGTCGACAAGATCCGCGACGTCATCGGACCCGGCGGCAAGATGATCCGCTCCATCACCGAGCGGACGGGCTGCAAGATCGAGATCGAGGATGACGGCCGCGTGCTGATCGCCTCCACCGACCTGCAGGCCGCGCAGCAAGCCGTGGCCATCATCGAAGAGCTCACCGCGAGCGTCGAGCTCGGGAAGACGTACATGGGTAAGGTCGTTCGGATCGTCGATTTCGGCGCGTTCGTCGAGATCATGCCCGGCACTGACGGCCTGCTCCACGTTTCCGAGATCGCTCACGAGCGCGTCAACGAAGTCCGCGACGTTCTCGCGGAAGGCGACACCGTCATGGTGAAGGTCCTGACCATCGACCCGATGGGCAAGGTCCGCCTCTCCAAGAAGGCGCTCATCCCTCTCCCCGAGGGCATGGTGGCGCCGCCCGAAGGCAGCAGCGATCGTCCGCCCCGTCGTGAGGGTGGCGGCGACCGTGACCGCGGCCGGGGTGGCGATCGCCCCCGCGGCGGTGGCGGCGGGCGCGGCGGCGGTTTCTCTGGAAACCGCGGAGGGCGTTAACCTGACGGGGTGATAAACCCTGTTCGGTCCAAACGAGGCGATCTTCGGATCGCCTCGTTTCTTTTTCTCGCCGCTCTCACCATCGGTGGGGTCGATCCCTCGCGGGGCGCCCGGGCCGAGGCCGCCGAAATGTACACCGTCCGCGTGACCGTAGGCGCGTCCGGCTTCGAACCGGCCCGGATCTCGGTTCCTCTCGGCACCGTGCACTTCGTGGTGACGGCGCGGGAGGGCGACCACTGCTTCGCCATTCCCTCTCTCGATGTCGAGAAGCGGGTTCGCGCCGGCAAGCCCCTGGAGGTCGACGTGACCTTCGAGCGGGCGGGTGAGTATCCCTTCCTCTGCTGCGTTGAGTCGTCGGGAACCGCGGAGGTTGGAACGATCGTGGTGGCCGCGGGGAAGTAGCGCTGGGCCGCGCTTCGCGGCGCTACTCGAGGTGGACGGTGTAGGCCATTTGCCGGCACCACGGATCGAGCCGGTCGAAGGCATCAGCCCGCGCCTCGCACGAGAAGGTCAAGCCGACGCCGTTCCGTACGGTGATCCAGCGTCGGATTCGGGTGGAAGTGAGTGTGGTGCCGCTGCGCATGTAGGTGACGT
Organism: Vicinamibacteria bacterium; assembly: GCA_017990495.1. Taxonomy (GTDB): domain Bacteria; phylum Acidobacteriota; class Vicinamibacteria; order Fen-336; family JAGNNV01; genus JAGNNV01. The sequence goes on along the minus strand of JAGNNV010000096.1, from coordinate 390 downwards.
AGCCATCGGCGCGGTTCACCCCCTCGAGGGCGAGCCAGGGATGGTGCTCCATGACGGCCACCGTGTCTGAGGCCCGGGCCCGGACGATCTTGTTGAAGGCCTCGAGATCGCCGGGAGGCGGGACGGGCTCCTTCGACAAGGTCACAAAACCATGGATGGCCGAGCCGCGTTCCACGAAGAGAGGCAGGGACTTGAACTGCATGGTGGCGCTTTGTGCGCTCGAGAGCCGGCTGCCACGGGTCCAGGCCTGGGGTGCTCGTGCGACCATGCCGGCGAACTTCTCCTCCGGCCACTGGGCCGGATCCTCGACCCGCACAGATCCGAGCACGGCATCGATGCGCGACGCGTATCGCTTCATCGCCGCTTCCGACCCGCGCACCCAGGCCCCGA
>JAGNNV010000411.1 GCA_017990495.1 Vicinamibacteria bacterium | reverse complement strand
AATCGCCCTTCGTTCTCAAGCGTGAGCCCAAGCAAGGCCGAGGATCGCGCGGCCAGCGTCAGGTAGCCCTTCGCCTCGGCGCGCCGCACAACCGGCGCCAACTCCGTCGACTGCCCCACGCGGCGTATGTACCGCGACAGGTGTGAGTAGTACCCGCGCCATTCGGCGCATGGCCCATCACGGAAGGCCGCGGCCGCAACCGCGGCCGAGAGCGCGGCCCAATCACCCACGCGGTAAGCACTGTTCGCACTCGCCAGAAACGATCCGCAACTCGCCCGGTCGGCCCGGGAGAGGATCTCGCGGACATCCCCGTCTCCTACGGTGGCAAGAGCCTCTGCAAGGCTCGCGGCCTGTGTCGAGTATCGCGTGAGGTCCCGAAGGTACCGAGTCTCGGTTTCGTAGCGGGCTCCGGCGAAGTCGGCCTTTACCGCCTTGAGCAGCGCCGTCTGGTCACGCGAGGCGAGGACTTCATCGGAGAGGGCCGCCTGGTCGCGGCGCGTCGAAGTCTCTTCAAGCGCCGACAAAGCCCGCTCGCCCTCCCGCCTCCAGCCCTCATCCGATTCCACTTCAAGGAACTCGCGCCAGGCCAGCCGCGCTCCGTGGTTCAGGCTCAGCCCCTGAAGGGCCAGCGCCTTATTGAAGAGGGCCTCGGGCAAACGGGGATCCGCGTCCAGCGCCCGCCCGGCCCACTCCAACGCCCAGGCGCGGTCCAGCATGTGACCGGCAAGATCGGCGCGCACGAGGTGAGCCGCCGACAGATCGGACCGAACGCTCGCGACCGACGGCTGTTCCGCCTGGGCGGCCTTGATCAGCCGCACGGCTTCGTCGCCGTTGCTCACCAGCAGGTGGGCTATGCCCAGCGCGGCGGCGCTGTGCGCCGTTCGTGATTCGTCGGCGCTGTCCTTCACCCTGGCGGCGGCGGCAAACACCTCCCACCCCGTGGTTGACGGAATCGCGGCTCCGGCGCGTTGCGGCTCCACAAGGGCGCCATATTCGAACCCACCGGTGAGCCTCGGCGCGAAGAACCTCCGCTTTCCCACCGCCTCGACCAGCGGCTCGACCGCGGCGATGTATGGACTCTTGGGATGGCGCTCCTGCCGCCAAAGCGCTAGAGAGCCCGCGCCCGCCAGCAGCAAGGCGGCAACACCGATCGCTCGGGCGGGGCGCCATGCGTGCGATTCGTTCGAAATCTCGCGTACCGGCATTTGCAGTGGAGACGGACGATTGGACGCCCTTTCCGGAGGTTGCGCTCACATTAACAAATCGTTCGGCGGCCGACAGCCCATTCGTCCTAAACTCCGGCGCATGAGGCATCCGCGGGCGGTGGAATGGACTCTCGCCATCCTGGCGACGTGCGCAATGGGCTGCAGCGGCGTGCGCGCCGAAAGCGAGTCCACGGCCGAGGCGCGGGTCGAGCGTCGCACCGTGGAGGACGTTTTCCTTCTCACCGGAGAACTCGCGGCGGTACGCGCGGTTGAGCTGGCGGTGCCCCGTTTGCCCGGCATGGACGGGGGCATGCAGATCAAATGGATCGCGCAGGACGGCGCGGAGGTGGCGAAGGACGATGTCGTGGTCGAACTCGACAACGGCCGTGTCAGCGGCGCCCTTGAAGAGCGCCGGACTCGCGAACTGCAAGGCGCCATCGCTCTCGAACAGCGAGAGGCAACGCTCGAGGCCGAGCGGTCGGTGAAGGCCTTCGAAGTGGAGAGCGCCGCGGTGGCCCTGGCGAAAGCGAAGGTGGAAGCCGAGGTGCCGGTCGAACTGCGCGCCCGGAAGGAGTGGCACGAGAAACAGCAGGCCATGGTGAAAGCGGAAGCGGCCCACGACAAGGCCCGGGTCGCGCTGGAAGCCCACGATCGCACCACCGCCGCCGACCTGAAGGTGCTGCGCATCGCGCTTGAGAAAGCGCGCCGCGAGGTGGCGCAGTCAGAAGAGTCGTTGCGTGGGCTGCAGCTGCGGGCCCCGCGCGCCGGCGTGGTTCTGCTCGGTCGTTCGCCCCAGGAGGATCGTCCCATGCAGCTCGGCGACAACCTGTGGCCCGGCCTGCGCGCGGCGTCGCTTCCCGACTTGTCCGAACTGGAAGTGGCCGCGTACCTGCCCGAGGTCGACGACGGTCGGGTTCTTCCGGGACAGACCGCGCGCGTGATTCTCGATTCGGCGCTCGATCGCGTCCATGACGGGCGCGTCGAGGTGGTGGCCGCGGTCGCTCAGGATGCTCGTTACGCCGGTGGCTTCAAGGTGCGGGTGTCGCTCGCGAAGACGGACGCCGCGTCGATGCGGCCCGGACTTTCAGCGCGAGTTGAAGTGGTGCGAAGCACTTTCAAGGATGCCCTGGTGACGCCACGCGCCTCAGTCTCGTGGGTCGATGCTCAGGCCCGGGTCGCGCGGCCGGGCGGCGGCTTCACCAATGTGGTTCTTTCCGCCTGCCTCGCACTCGAGTGCGTGGTCGAGAGCGGCCTGCGTGAGGGAGACCGGGTTGCCATCCGCTGAGCCTGCCCGCTTTTGGAGCACGAAGCGCCGCCTGGGGCTTGGGGGCCTTCTCGGGGTCCTCGCTCTCAGCGCCCTGTCCTGGGGCTTTGGATCCGCCGACAATGAGGCGCCCACCGCGGTCGCACGGATCGACACCTTGCTCCAGACCGTGGACGTCGAAGGCGAAATTGCGGCCGCGGGCAGCATCGACCTGGGCCCGCCCGTCGTGCCTGACATGTGGGACTTCAAGATCGCGTTCCTGTCCGATGAGGGAACGTCGGTCAAGAGCGGTCAGCCGGTGGTGCGTTTCGACCCGAGCCCGCTGCAACGCCAACTCGACGAGAAGCAGGCCGAGTTCGAGGAAGCATCGCAGAAGATCTCACGCGGCCGGCTCGAATCCGTTGACAAGGCGCGCGATCTCGACCTTGCCCTGGCCGAAGCCGGTTCGCGGCTGCAGAAGGCGCAAACCAAGGCCGAGATACCCGACGAACTGCGCTCGCGTATCGAGGCGCAGCAGGCGGCCCTGGAACTCACGCTCGCCCGGAAGGAAGTCGCAAGCCTGGAGGGTCGGCGCAAGTCGGTGGAAACCGCGGGCTCCGCGTCACTCCGGTCGCTCATCGGCCAGCGCGACCGCGCTCTGGGCCGCGTCACCGCTCTGCGCGCGGCGATCGACAAGATGACGGTGCGCGCTCCTCAGGACGGCATCGTCATCTAC
>JAGNNV010000410.1 GCA_017990495.1 Vicinamibacteria bacterium | reverse complement strand
GATCTGCTCCAGGAACTTGCGGGGGATCTCCTGGGCGGCGGCGATCGATTGAACCGACAGGAAGCCCTGGTCGGCGTGGCGGGCGAGATAGACAAGCGCGAGCAGGGCGTATTCGCTTTTCGAAGTCAGCCTCATGAAGTCGGCACGTTCACAGATCCGACCGCAGACTGTCAAGGCCCGGCCGCTCACCCTCCTTAAAGCCCATCGACAAAAGTTATCCGACAGGAATAGTCGTGTATTATCCAGCCTCACAGATGAGAGAGGCTCGATGATGACAACTGAGTTCTGGCTGTTCGTGGCCGCAGGCTTCGTGGCGCAGTTGATCGACGGCGCGCTGGGCATGGCCTACGGGGTTACCGCCTCAAGCCTGCTCCTGGCCTTCGGCGTGCCGCCCGCAGCCGCCAGCGCCACCGTTCATGCGGCCGAGTGCTTCACCACCGGCGCCTCCGCGGTCTCCCATCACGTCTTTGACAACATCGACCGCGCCCTGTTCAAACGCCTCCTGATCCCGGGGATCGCGGGCGCCGTGCTGGGCGCCTACATTCTCACCAGCCTCCCGGCTGATGCGCTCAAGCCCTGGGTCGCCGCCTACCTTCTGGTGATGGGCCTGATCATCGTTGGCAAGGCGTTTCGCGAGTTCCCGCCCCGCTCGGTGACCACACATATCGCGCCCCTTGGCTTCACCGGAGCGTTGCTCGACAGTATCGGCGGGGGCGGTTGGGGACCGGTGGTCGCAAGCACTCTGGTGGCGCGCGGGAACCACGTGCGAACCACGGTGGGAACGGTGAATGCGGTCGAGTTCTTCGTCACCTTTGCCGCCTCGGTGACGTTCTTCCTCACCATCGGCCTCACCAACTGGCACATGATTCTCGCCTTGGCTATCGGTGGCCTGCCCGCCGCCCCCCTCGGGGCCTGGATCTGCAAGCACTACCCGGTCAAGCGGCTGATGGTCATCGTGGGCCTGCTGGTGATCGCTCTCAGCCTGCGAACGCTGCTGAAGACGTTTGGCCTTCTCTAGAAGGCGGGCCGGGGCCCCCGGCCTCAGATCGCGGTGAGGACGTCGGATCCGGTGAGGATGTAGGTTTTGCCCGCGGGGAAGTCGCGCACCAGCAGGGCGGGATTCTCCGGCGTGATCATAGGCGCGAGCAGGGTGACCGGGGTCTCGATGTCGATGAACCGGAACGCCTTCTGCATGATCTTGCTCACCGCATCCTGGCGGATTGATGGTTTCTCGATCATGCAGGAGTAGGCGTGGGTCTCGCTCAGGGAGCCGACGATGCGTTCGTCCTGCTTCACCGTGATCTGCGAGAAATCGTTCTCGGCCATGCGGCGCAGGGCCTGCTCGACGGTGTCGTTGACCTGGACGCCGACGAGATCGGAAACGCTCTTGTTCTTGACCAGGTCGCGCGCGGTGGGGCCTTCCACGCTTTCGTAGCCCATGGTGCGCATCCAATCAGGGTTGAACATCTTCCCGAGGTAGCGGGTTCCGTGGTCGTGGAAGATGACCACCACAGTCTCGCCCTTCTTGAACCGATCCTTGAGCTGGAGCAGGCCGGCGATGGCCGAACCCGCGGAGTTGCCGGCGAAGATGCCCTCCTGGCGCACGATCTCGCGCGTGTAGATGGCGGCGTTGCGATCCGTGACCTTCTCGAAATGGTCAATGACGGAGAAGTCGACGTTTTGGGGAAGGAAGTCCTCGCCGATGCCCTCGGTGACGTAGGGATAGATCTCGTGTTTGTCGAACACGCCCTCTTCCTTGTACTTCTTGAAGACCGAACCGTAGGTGTCGATGCCCCAGCACTTCAGTGAAGGCTTCTTCTCCTTGAGGTATCTGCCCGCGCCGCACAGTGTGCCGCCCGTGCCCACGCCCACCACGAGATGGTCGACGGCGCCGCCCGTCTGCTCCCAGATCTCGGGACCGGTGGTCGCGTAGTGGGCCTCCGAGTTCGACAGGTTGTCGTACTGGTTGGCCTTCCAGGCGTTCGGGGTTTCACGCACCAGGCGCGACGACACCGAGTAGTACGAGCGCGGATCCTCTGGATCGACGTCGGTGGGGCAGACGATGACCTGGGCTCCGAACGCGCGCAGGGCGTCGACCTTCTCCTTCGACTGCTTGTCGGTGGTGGTGAAGATGCACTTGTAGCCCTTCACGATGGCCGCGATCGCGAGACCCATGCCGGTGTTGCCCGACGTGCCCTCGATGATCGTGCCGCCCGGCTTGAGCAGGCCCTTCGCCTCGGCGTCCTCGATCATTCGCACCGCCATGCGGTCTTTGGTGCTGTTCCCCGGGTTGGTGCTCTCGATCTTGGCGTAGACGGTCGCTTCGATCTGGGAAGTCAGCCGGTTCAGGCGGATGAGGGGCGTGTTGCCGATGGAGGCGAGGACGTTGTCGTGGACGTTTGTGGGCATGGGATGACCTGCGACCCTACCGTGCGCGGAGGCCGGGGGTCAACGGCGCGCGGTAGGCGAAGCTGCGGGTGAGGGGGTCGGTGAAGGTGAGGGCTCGGCCGGGGGCATCCCCTTCCGCCGTTCGATTTGCTTACGCACTTCCTTGCCAACCACGAGGGCCAGGCCGAGCAGACTGACCCCGGGAGTGACGCCGGGCCGATATTCGGCCATTTCCCTGCGCGTGGGCGCCCCGCCCGGTGTGGCCCCGCGCAGCATGTTCCCCCGATCTTCCCGCTTGTCGAAGAACCGCGCGATGGCCGCGTTCATCTCGAGCGACCGGACTTCCGCCTCATCCTGGAAGCGCAGCAGAGGCACGGGCGAGGGGGCCTGGACCCGCTCAAACCCATAAGGAATCAGGCGATACCGCGGAGTGGGCGCGGGCGAAGCCGCGGGTGTGGGACCGGGGCTGGGGGAGGATGCCGCGGGCGGCGCCGGCTCCTGGGCCGCGGCGCTTGTGGCCGCCAAAAACAGGACGAGCGCCCCAGGAGCGAACCGCATACTCCTTGAGACGCTCGGTCACCCGATTGGACGTGTCGGGGCGCGAAATGAGAACCCTTTAGGAGGTAATCATTGCCTTTACGTTGGCGTGATCGGCCTTCGACACGAGGGTCGAACCACGCAGCTTTCGCTTGCGGCTCTTGGCCTTCTTGGTCAGGATGTGGCGCTTCATCGAGTGATTGCGCTTGATCTTGCCGGTGGCGGTGAGTTTGAAACGGGCCACCGCGGCGCGCTTCGTCTTCTTCTTGATCTTGG
>JAGNNV010000409.1 GCA_017990495.1 Vicinamibacteria bacterium | reverse complement strand
CGTCTCGCCCGGCCCTCCGGGCCGCCGCGGAGCAACAGACCGCGGCGGCCCTCGCCCGGCAGCTCGAGGACAAGTCACGTTGGCCCGAAGTGTCCGCCCAGGCCCGGCTGACGGACGACCGCATTTCTTTCTCCTCCGGCGGCCAGTCGTGGGCCGTGGGTGCGATGTTGCGGTGGAACCTCTTCGACGCCACCCGCGACAAACGCCGCGCCGCGGCGGAGGCGGACGAACGCGCGAGCGCCTTCGACGCACTTTCCGCCCGGGATCGTGTCCGCTTCGAAGTGGATGCCGCCTTCCGCCGACTCACCGCGGCCCGGGCGCGTCTCTCCTCGGCCGAAGGTGGCGCGGCCGATGGACGCGAGGCCCTCCGCGTCATCCAGGAACGCCGAGCCCAGGGGCTTGCCACCCTGACCGACGAACTCGAAACCGAAGCCGCGGCCTTCGCCGCCGAACTTGAAGAAATTGGTGCGGCCCGCGCGGCCGTTCTTGCCGAGGCCGCGCTCGAACGCGCGGCCGGACTGACCTTTGGGAGCCCCATTCAATGAACCTGCGACACCTCTTCCTCGGGTCCCTCGGACTCATCACCTTGATCAGCGCCTGCGGCAAAGCCCCGGCCGGCGCACCCATCGGCGCCGTCGGCGATTCCGCCCCCCCGGTTTCGATCCAGGCCGTGGACGTGAGCGCCAGCACCGAAGGCGGCTCGCTCGAGATCCCCGCGACCATCGAATCGAGTCGACAAGCCGTGGTGGCGTCCCGACTCTCCGCCACCGTGGTCGAGATGAACACGCGCGAAGGCGAACGCGTGAATGCGGGCGCGATTCTGGCCCGGCTCGATGCCGGCGCGCTGCAGTCGTCCCTCACCGCGGCTCAGGCGAGCGACGCCGCGGCCACACGCGATCTCGCGCGCGCCGAAGCGCTCCTCGCCAAGGGAGCGGCCACGCGCAACGAGGTTGAGAACGCAACCACCGCGGTGGCCAGGACCCGGGCCCAGGTGTCGGCTGCGCGCGAAGCGGCGTCCCACGCGACCGTCCGCGCACCCTTCGCCGGGCGCATCACCAAGAAGATCGCGAGTCTGGGTGACACCGTTGGTCCGGGCACCCCAATCGTCGAGATGGAAGGTGATGGCGGCCTCGAAGTGGTGGCCTCGGTGGAATCAGATCTCCATGGACGTTTGACCGTCGGTCAGAAACTCGATGTCCGCATCGACGGCATCATGGAGCCGGTAGCCGCGACCATCCGCACCCTGGCCCCGTCCGCCGATCCCTCGACCCACCGCTTCTCCCTGCGCGCCGACCTGCCCACGCAGGCCGGGGTGCGGGCCGGCCTCTTCGGCCGCATCGCCATTCCCTTCAAGGGAACCGCGCAACGCATCATGGTCCCCGCGGGAGCGGTCCTTCATCGCGGAGGCTTGACCGGTGTCTACGTGATTCGTGACGGCCGCGCCTGGCTGCGCTGGATCGCGCTCGGCGATTCGATGGGCGAGGCCTTCGAGGTCCGGTCCGGCCTCGAAGACAAGGAACGAGTGGCCCTCAATCCGACGAGCCTGCACGACGGCGCGCGGGTCACCGAGGCCGGCCAATGAAACTGGGCCTCGCCGGACGTATCGCCGCGGCTTTCGCGGACAGCAAACTCACTCCCCTGCTCATCGGGGCCGCCCTCGCCACCGGCCTGCTGGCCCTGGCCGCCACGCCGCGCGAGGAGGAGCCGCAGATCCGCGTGCCCATGGTCGATGTGATGGTGGCCTGGCCGGGTGCGGAAACCCACGCGGTGGAGACTCACCTCGTCGAGCCTCTCGAACGCTCGCTCTGGGGCATCGCCGGCGTGGAGCACGTCTACTCCACCGCGACTCCCGGCTTCGCGCTGATCACCGCGCGCTTCCGGGTCAACGAGTCGAACGAGGAGAGCCTGGTCAAGGTCTTCGAGCGCCAGTCCGCGCTCTTCACCGTCAGCCTGCCCCCAGGAGCCATGCCTCCCACGGTCGAACTCCGCTCGATCGACGACGTTCCCTTCCTGGCCCTCACCCTCTCGAGCCCGAAACTGGGAAGCGACGAGTTGCGCACTTTGGCCGCTGAACTCGCCCAGGAGCTCTCCGAAGTCCCCGAGACCACCAAAGCGACGCTCACCGGGGGTTCGCCGCGCGCGATCCGCGTGGTTCCCGACATCGCCCGCATGAACGCGAAGGGCATCTCCTGGCAGACCCTGCTCCGCGGAGTCGGTTCGTACGGCGGCCGGGCCAGCGGCGGCACCGCGGTGCGCGACAACCAGGAGATCCGCGTGATGGGCGGCCAGCCCTTCGAGCGCGCATCCGACGTGGCCAACGTGGTGGTGGCGGTGCGGAACGGTCGGCCGGTGTACGTCCGCGACGTCGCTTCGATCGTCGACGGTCCGGACGAAGCCACCGACGCCGTCTTCTTCGTGGCCGGACCCGCGGGCGCCACCAAGGAACGCCCGGCGGGATCGGCCCATGCCGCGGTCACCATCGCCCTGGCCAAGCGTCCCGGAGCCAATGCCACCGCGGTTGCCGAGCGCGCGCTCGAGAAACTCGAGGCCCTGAGGTCGCGGCTTCTGCCCAGCGATGTCCAGGTGGACGTCACCCGCAACTACGGCGAGACGGCGAAAGAGAAATCGAACGAACTGGTCGAGCACCTGCTGCTCGCGACCCTTTCCGTCGTCGCTCTCATCTCTCTGGCCATGGGCTGGAGGAGTGGTCTGGTGGTCGGCATCGCCGTGCCCGTGACCCTGGCCCTGACCCTGCTGATCTACTTCCTGGCCGGTTACACGTTGAACCGGGTCACCCTCTTCGCCCTGATCTTCTCGATCGGCATCCTGGTCGACGACGCCATCGTGGTGGTCGAGAACATCGAACGCCATCTGCGCGAGAAGGTGGGCCGGCCGTTCCTGCGCACCATTATCGAGGCGGTCGATGAAGTGGGCAATCCCACGATCCTCGCTACCTTCACCGTCATCGCCGCCATCCTGCCCATGGCTTTCGTGCGCGGCCTGATGGGCCCTTACATGCGCCCCATTCCCAACGGTGCGTCGGCGGCCATGATCTTCTCCCTGGCCGTCGCCTTCATCGTCTCGCCCTGGGCCGCCTACCGGATCTTCCGCAACCACAAGGACCACGGTCCGGCGGAGGAAGAGGTGAAGGAAGGATTCAGCACCCGCCTCTACCGCCGGTCGATGTCGGCTCTGGTCACGCGTCCAA
>JAGNNV010000095.1 GCA_017990495.1 Vicinamibacteria bacterium | reverse complement strand
GAGGACTGTGGCGCCGCGCGGATCAACCCGGCATCGAGACCCAAGGCCGAGGCCACACGCTGCCCGAGTTCCAGTCTCGTGAGCCTTGTGAGTCCTCCCAGGTGGAAGAGGCCCCGGACCTGCGGGCGCGCGAGGAGGGCGTCAATGGCGCTGGATACCGACTCGGGATCGACGGGCGTGCGCCACTCGTCCTCGTAGAGCGTCACGGTCTCTCCGCGGCGGAGGCGCGTGGCGATGGCTTCTGAGCCGCTCAGACGCGCCCCGTATCCCTGGCCGCAGACGAGGGCCACTCGCAGGATGACTGCGTCCGGGCACTCTTCGCTGATCGCGCCTTCACCTCGAAGCTTGGTGCGGCCGTACTCCATGAGTGGTGCGGCGGCAGTGGTCTCAGCGGAGAAGGGGCGGTCACCCGCGAGGACGAGGTCTGTGGAGATGGCGATCAGCCGCGCTCCCGCCCGCCGGCAGGCTTGGGCCAGGTTGCGGGAGGCGACCTCGTTATCGAGGCGCGCGCGTTCGGGCTCGCGCTCGCAGACCTCGGCATCGGCGAGGGCGGCGCAATGGATCACGGCATCGGGCCGGACTTCGTCGAGGACCTGGCCCACGGCGTCCGCGTCGGTGAGGTCGGCGCGGACCCGGGAGACGCCTTCCGGGGCAGGCCGCTCGCGGACCAGGGCGGTGATGGCATGGTTCTGGCCGAGCAGGGGGCCGAGGCGCCCTCCGAGCAGGCCGGAAGCTCCGGTGATCAGGATTCGCACACCGCCACGCTAAACGTAAACTCAGCGGCCAGCGAAGGGTGTGGCGAAGAAAATGGATCAGGGGTTGTTCATCACGTTCGAGGGGATCGAGGCCAGCGGCAAGAGCACGCAGGCCGTGGCCCTGGCTCGCGCCCTTGGTGATCGCGCCGTGCTGACCCGGGAGCCCGGAGGCACGCCTCTTGGCCGCCGGGTGCGAGAGATCCTGCTCGATGCCGAGACCACGCCCATTCCCGACGTCGAGGCGCTTCTTTTTCTCGCCGACCGGGCGCAGCACCTGCACGAGGTGGTTCGTCCCGGAATCGCGGCCGGTCGCATCGTCCTCTCCGACCGGTATCAGGACTCCTCGATGGCCTATCAGTCCGTGGGTCGAGGTGTGGGTGACCTGATTCCCTCGGTGTTCCGCCACATCGGTGGTCTCGCCCCCGACCTCACCATCCTCATCGACCTCGACGTCGATGTCGCGATCGAGCGCTTGCGTTCTCGCGGTGCGGCCAATCGGCTCGACGCGGAAGCGCCGGCCTTCCACGGCCGGGTGCGCCAGGCCTTCCTCAACCTTGCCGCGGCCGATCCCTCCCGGTTTGAAGTGTTCGACGGGGCCAAAGATGTTGCCTCGCTCTCCGCCGAGATTGTGGAGCGCGTGAAGAGCCGCTTTGGAGGACGGGTATGACCGAGGCCTACGCTTCGGTGCTCGGACACGAGTACGCGCGCGAAGGAATCTGGCGTTCCCTCACCGAGGGACGCCTGCATCATGCGACCCTGCTTCACGGCCTGCGCGGCGTGGGGAAGCGCACCCTGGCCGAAAGCGTGGCCCGCAGCATGGTGTGCGACTCGCCCTCCTTTGGCCCGTGCGAGACCTGCACGCACTGCCGCCGCACCGCCCAGGACATCCATCCCGATCTCGTCATCATCGGCCGGGACGACATTCTGGGCATCGACGAGGGTCTGCTCGCCAATCGGGACGACCGGCGCTCCAAGAAGAAGGAGCGGGTGGGGAAGCAGATCGACACCGAATACATGCGCTGCCTGGGTGAGTGGCTCTCTCAGAAGCCCTGGGAGGCCAAACGCCGTGCCGCGGTGGTGGTGGATGCCGAGCGGATGCACCCTGCGGGCGCCAACGCATTCCTCAAGAGCCTCGAGGAGCCGGCGGCGGGCGCCTCCGTCCTGCTTACCTCCTCTTCGCCCTCGTTCCTGCTCTCGACGATCCGCTCACGCTGCGCCTCCATTCGCCTGTCCGGCGTGCCGCAGGCCTTGATCGAGCGTCGGCTGGTGGAGCAGGGAATCGATGCGGCTGACGCGCATTTCCGGGCTCAGGCCTCCGCGGGCAGTCTGTCCCGCGCGCTCGAACCGCGTCCGCCTCTCGACGACCTGCGCGATCAGATCCTGCTCCGCTTCGAAGGCGGCAAGGACGCCGAGATGGCCGCCTTCCAGGCCGCGACCATCGCGGGCGCCAAGGAGAGCGACCGCGATGAGGCTCTTCACCTCTTCGCCACACTGCTGCGCGACATCGTGGTGGTCAGGATGGGCGGGGGATACGACGCCCTCCTCCATCCTCAGGCCGCCGAGGCCATCGCGCGCGCCGCGGCCGGGCCCATGGATCCGTTCGCCTTGTTCTCGCGGGTCATCGAGGCGAGGGTAAGGGTGGCGGGAAACGCGAACCGGGTGCTCCTGTGGGACGACCTGCTCCACGATGCCGGCGCGGGCGATGCGGCCTAGATCGCTCCTTGGGCTTTAAGCGCCGCGATCTCCTCGTCGGTTCGGCCCAGCACCGCCTTCAGGACTTCGACCGTGTGGGCTCCAAGCTCCGGACCCGGCCATTCCGTGCCACCGGGCGTGCCCGAGAGCTTCGGTGACAACGCGGGCAGCTTGAGTGGGCGCCCGCCAACGTCAACTTCCTCGAACATCCCGCGAGCGTTGTAGTGCGGATCGTTCACCATGTCGCGCACGTTGAAGATCGATCCCACCGGAACCTGGGCGGCTTCGAGTTTCGCCACCACCTCGGCCGCGGTAAGGGTGGCAGTCCAGGCCGCGATCGCGCCGTCGACCTCGGGTTCGTTGCGGACCCGATCGGTGTTCGTGGCGTACTCCGGATCGCTCGCCATGTCGGGCCGGCCGGCCGCGATCATCAGCCGCTTGAAGATGGAGTCGCCGCTGCCGCCGATGATCACGTAGAGATCGTCGCGGCACAGATAGGTGTTCGTGGGCACGATGCCGGTGAGCTTGCTGCCTTCGCGTTCGCGCACCATCCCCAGGCGATCGAACTCGGGAACCACGGCCTCCATCATGTTGAAGACCGACTCGTAGATCGCGACGTCGATCTCCTGGCCCGACCCTCCGCCTTCGCGGCCCTTCCGTCCTAGCTTGTTGAACAACGCCATCACGATGCCGAAGGCCGCATGCAATCCGGCGAGCGAATCGCCGAGGGAGAGGTTGGGGCGGCAGGGAGGGCGATCGGGGAAGCCGTTCACGTAGCGAAAACCGCCCACACCTTCGCAAACCGCGGCGTAGCCCGGCTTGCTGGAATAGGGGCCCGTTTGTCCGTAGCCCGACACGCGGCAGTAGATGACGTCCGGGTTCTTGGCCTTGATGTCTTCCGGGCCGAGGTTCCACTTCTCCATGGTGCCAGGTTTGAAGTTCTCGATGATCACGTCCGACTTGAACGCGAGTTCGCGCGCGATCGTCCGGCCCGCCTCGGTGCGCAGGTCCGCGGTGATGCACTTCTTGTTCCGGCCGAGCGAGCGCCACCACAACGAAGTTCCGTCCTCATCGACGCCACGCCAGGCCCTGACGGGATCACCGCCTTGAGGCGCCTCGATCTTGATCACCTCGGCTCCGTAGTACCCAAGGATCGTTCCGGCGAAGGGACCCGCCATCAACTGACCAATCTCCAGAACGCGGACACCTTCGAGCGGCTTGGCCAAGATGCTTCTCCTCTTCGGGCGCTTGAGATTACTGCGGTGCGGCGGCCCACCGGGCGAGATCGAGTCGGTGAATCTTCGCGTTGTGCCGTCGATCGACGGGAAAGCGGGGATGAAAGCGCACATCATTGAGGCCACTGATCCGGCGCGCCTCATCACGAAGCTGCGGATTCTCCGGGCCTTCGATGAGCAGAACCGGCATGGCCTGGCCTTTGGAGCCCACGCCCACAAGGGCCACTCGGGGGAATCGCGCGTCGCCTGAAAAGCGGCACTCGATCTGATCGGTGAAGATGGGGCCCGATGAGGTGAACACCGCCTCCGCCTTGCGGCCGCAGAACCACAGACGGCCATCGGCATCGAGATAGCCGAGATCGCCCATGCGATGCCATGTGTCGAGGCCGGCGCCGATCTTCGACACGGCGGTGGCCTCGTCGCGATTGTGATACGCCCGCGTCACCACACCGCCACGCACACAGATCTCGCCCACCACCCCCGCGGGCACTGCAGGCTCGGCCTCGATGGACCTGATGGTCTCGTCGCTGATGGGGACGATGCGAAGGTCGATGGTCGGGGCCGGGAACCCTACGCACGTGCCCGCCCCTGATTCGATCAGCGAGCCGAGAGCTTCGACCTCGCGCCCGGAAATGGTGGCCACGGGCAGCGACTCGGTGGCGCCGTAGGGCGTGTGCACGTCGCCATCCTCGGGCAGGATCGTCCGCATCGCCCGCACCAGCTTGAGCGGCACCGGCGCTCCGGCCATGAGCACGCGCTTCAGCCCGTCGAGGCGCACGCCGTTCTCGAGGCACCAGGGGGCCACACGCGACCAGATGGCGGGGGAGCCGAAAGCCGAGGAGGCGCTATGAGCGGTGATGGCCTCGACGATCCTCTCCGGTCGGCACTCGGCGGGCTTTCTGGGATCGATATCGGGAATCACGCTGGTCATCCCGAACGCGGCGTCGAAGAGAGAGAAGAGAGGAAAAGCGGCCAGATCGACCTCACCGCCTTTGAAGGCGTACAGAGCTTGAAGGGCATCGCGCTGGGCGAAGAAGTTCCCGACCGAATACAGAGCCCCCTTGGCCGGACCGGTGCTGCCCGACGTGAAAAGGATGGCGGCCAGATCGTCCGGCGAAAGCTCCGCGCGGATCGAGGGCGATGCGGCCGGCGGGGTGGACGCGGTCGAGGGGCGAAGGGATCGTCCCAGCGTTCCAAAGAAAGAGGGGCCCACTACGAACTTCCGCTCGATGCTCGAGAAGGCGTGAGGGAGAAGAAGGCGCGCGACGTGCGCCTTGGGGATGCCCACGAGCGTCTTTGCCCGCGTGGTTTCAACGCACTTGAGGAAAGCGCGGAATCCCATCCCGGGGTCGATCATCACCGGAGTCGCGCCGAGGCGCAGGAGGCCGTAGAAGAGAGTGATGAGAGGAATGCCGGGGGGCACCATCACCAGAGCCAGTTCGCCGCGGGTGACGCCCCCTTCGGCGAGGGCGCGAGCGTGGGCTTCGACCTGGGCGTCGAGCTGCGCGTAGGTGATGCGCGTCCAGCCCGAGCGACCATCGGGGGCCACGATGGCATCGCGGCCTGGCGCCTTCAGCGCGGAGTCCGCGAGAAGGTCGGCGACGTTCAAGAGGCGAAGTCGCGGATCAGCGCGACAACCGCCTGGCCTTCATCCTCGATGAGGTAGTGCGAGGCGTGCTCGAACTTATGCACGAAGGCGCGCGGGAAACGCTTCTGCCACTCCTCCCGGAACTGCGGGGTGAAGCACCAGTCGCGTTCGCCCCACAGGATCTGTATGGGCTTGCCGAGAGAGGAAAGGCCTTCGTCGATTTTCGCGAGCGTGGCGCGGGACCGGTGATCCGGCTCCATCGGGATGTCGCGCACGAAGTTCCAGATGCCGATCCGACGTCGCCACGACGCGTAGGGCGCGAGGTAGCCCGCGCGCACATCCGCATCGAGGGGAGTGGTGGTGGTCATCTTCGTGGCCGCCACCGCGAAGCCGTTCAGGCCGCGGGTGATGAACTCGCC
The DNA here is from genome assembly GCA_017990495.1 of Vicinamibacteria bacterium. Classification (GTDB taxonomy): domain Bacteria; phylum Acidobacteriota; class Vicinamibacteria; order Fen-336; family JAGNNV01; genus JAGNNV01. The sequence continues at coordinate 6,216 of JAGNNV010000095.1, read as the reverse complement.
GAGGGCCCCGGCACGGCAGATGGCGATTCTCTTCGGCAAGCGGGGGATGAAGAACGCCGCGGTGTTCATCACTGTGATGCGTTCGATCCGCTCCGGTCGCGCGAGGGCCAGGCCCATGCCGATGGCTCCGCCCCAGTCGTGGACGACGAGGCAGATCCGCTTCAGATCGAGGGCGTCGACGAAGGCCACCGCGTTCTTGACGTGATCGGCCAGGGTGTAAGAGAAGTCGACTGGGCGGTCGGAGAGGCCCATGCCCATGTGATCGAGGGCCACCACGCGCTGGAACGGCCGCGCCTCGGCGATCAGGCGACGGTAGTGGAAGGCCCAGGTGGGATTGCCGTGCAGGCAAAGAATGGGCTTCGACTGCGGTGGTCCTTCATCGACATAGTGAAGGCGTCCCTGCGGAACCTCCAGGGTGCGGCTTTCGAAAGGGAAGAGCGCGCGCCAGCGAGGAGTCGCCACCTACCAGGTCACGCTCATCATCGTGACATTCAGCCCGGAGCCGATGCCCATGAGGGCGACGTGATCGCCTTCCTTCACCCGGCCGGATTCGGTGGCGAGAGCGAGGGTAAGGGGAACCGCGGCGGGGCCGACGTTGCCGTGGGTGGGGTAGGAGAGGACGCACTTGGCGAAGTTGATGCCGAGGGCTTCGACCAGCGCCTGCATGTGCGACGCGCCTACCTGATGGCAGATGTAATGGCCGATGCCCTGCTCCGACCAGCGGTTCAACTGGCTGGACGCCACGCCCCAGGTCTTCTGGGCCAGCACGACCCCGGCTTTGAGCAAGCGAGTGGAGTCGGTGACCATGCGCTCGGCCGTGCCCATGCACAGCCGCGAGTTCGCGGTGTCGGCGAGAGAGACGCAGCCGTTGACGCGATGGGTGGTCTGGGAAAGCGAGCCCTTGGTGAGGACCATGGCTACCGCAGCCGAGCCGAGGGTGAGGGTGGCGAAGGCTTCCCAGAAGTCGCGCAGCGTGGTGTCGGGATGCTGAAGGCGGGTGATGGTAGCCTCGACCACATCGCCCGCGCTCTCGCCGTCGACGATCAGGGCGTAGTCGGCCACGCCGGACTCGATCATCCGGCCCGCGACCTCAATGCCGTTCAGGAACCCCAGGCAGGCGTTCGCGAGATCGAAGTTGCGGCACTCCTGGGTGAGGCCAAGGTCTCCATGCACGAGGCTGGCCATGGAGGGCTCGAGGTAGTCCTTCGACACCGAAGTGCTGATGAGGATGCCGACCTGGCCCGGGGTGATGCCCGCGCGCTGGATCGCGCGTTTGGCCACGTCGGTGGCCGCCTGATGCATGGGCAGGCCGCTGGGCCAGAAGCGACGCTCGATGATGCCGGTGAGCTGCAGCATGGCATCGACGGGGATTTTGAAGCGACGGAGCACGGGGTCGAGACGGCGCACCAATTGCTCGGTGGAGACCGCCACGGGCGGAAGCTCGTAAGCGATCGATTCGATCGCGAGGTCGTTGAACTTCACAGGTGAGTGCAATTTAACGGGCCTGAGCGCGTTGCGTCAAACCTGCTCATCCTTGTCTCCTGAAGGTGGTTCGCGGTTCAACCGACCGGCCTGCTCCAGCGCCCGGCGCAGCAGGAACTCGACCTGGCCGTTCATGCTGCGCAGATCGTCGTCGGACCAGCGCTTGAGGGCGAGGAAAGTCCGCTCGTCGAGGCGGAGGAGGAAGGCTTTTCGGTCGGCCATGGGAGGGCGGGCAGGCACGGGCCGAATGTCGGCCCGCGCCGGGTTACGCTCAGGAATAGATCGACCCGGTGTTGACCACAGGCTGAGCCTCGCGATCGGCGCACAGAACCACGAGCAGGTTGCTCACCATGGCCGCCTTGCGCTCGTCGTCGAGCTTCACCTTGTCCGACTTCTGGAGCAGATCGAGGGCCATTTCGACCATGCCCACCGCGCCCTCGACGATCCTCTGCCGCGCCGCGATGATGGCCCCCGCCTGCTGCCGCCGCAACATGGCCGAGGCGATCTCCGGGGCGTACGCGAGGTGGGAGATCCGCGCCTCGATCACTTTGACTCCAGCCTTCTCGAGCCGCTCCTGAACCTCGGTCTTCAGGCGGGCCGCGACCTCGGAAGTGCTGCCGCGCAGCGAGAAGTCGCCTTCGATATGGGCGTCATACGGATAGTGGCTGGCCAGATTGCGGATGGCGGCCTCGGTCTGCACGGTGACGTAGTGCTCGTAGTTGTCGACCTCGAAACAGGCTTCGGCGGTGTCGACCACCTTCCACACCACGACCGCCCCGATCTCGATGGGGTTGCCGTCGTGGTCGTTGACCTTGAGTTTGTTGCTCTCGAAGTTGCGAATACGCAGCATCACCGACCGCTTGGTGAAGAAGGGATTAGCCCAGCGCAATCCGTCCTCTTTCACCGTGCCCACGTAGTCGCCAAACAACTGCAGCACCCGCGCTTCGTTCGGGTTGACCACGAAGAGGCCGCTCAGGCAGAAGAAAGCCACGAAGCCGCCGAAACCCCACACCAGCCCGAGCGGGACGTTCTCGGCCTCGAAGGCGAAGATGGCGAAGCGGAAGAAGGCGGCGCCTGCCACCAGCAAGACCGGCAGCATCAGCAGGCCGGGCAGGGTGGACTTGACGGTCTCGGTGTTGACTGTTCTTTTCATTGTGATCTCCAAGTGATATCACTAGGATATCCACCGAAGATCGGCGCTGTCAAGCCCTCTTTTTGCTCCCCGCGCCTTTCCTGATCCCGGCGAAGACGCCCTCCGACGTCCAAAGGCGGAACCAGCGGGCAAAGTCGTCGGCCGAGGCGCGTTTGGCGCCGCGACGGGAGAGCGAACGGGTCACGACTTCACCGAGGGGATGTCCGGCCACGATGTCCTGGAGGACGCAGAACCCGGCCTCCGACAGCGGGAGACGGTAAAGAGCGTAGTTGCGACGCATCGCGAGCACGAAGGAGCGGCGCTTGTGCGGCCGCGGGTGGCGGTGGAGGTCGTCGCGGAGGGTATCGAGCCACTCGTCGGCATTCCAGTTGAGCGCCACGAGGCGCAGCGAGGGCACGGGGATGAGTCGGGTGCTCTCGATCTTGGCCTCGGGGATGGCGGCGATCGCGCCGGCGTCGAGGGCCGGCGATTCCTGTTCGTCGAAGGCCTCGGTGAGCGCCAGTTCGAGCCGAGCCAGATCGACCAGGAACGCCCGCGGCGTGAGCCGGCGCTGCCGGCCGAGGAAGGCGGGCACGTGATCGCCCAGTCGGTTGAGCGTGTAGCCGCGAGAGGGATGGACCGCGGCGTAAGCGGCCACGAACTCCGGGAAGCGATCGCCGAGGAAGTGCTCGAGCCCCGGGTAGTCGGCGGCCAGAGCATCGCGCATCCTCAGCGGGTACATCTCCTGATAGATGGCGATGCGCTCGGCCGGGGTGAGCGTGGGGGAGGGAAGCAGGACGGTCTGGAGTTTCGCCGCGGCGAGATGGCGAGCGGCCTCGGGCGACCGCAGGGCCTGGCGGGTGGTGCCCGGGTGGACGACCACGGCCTGCATCCACTTCTGAAGGCGGCCGAGTCTCATTGCGCGAGGCCTTTGCGGAACTTCTCCGCTTTCCTGGCCTCTTTGAGAACCACGTCGAACGGGGGCACGTCCTCGTCCCATTCATACAGCGTCGCCACTCGACCCGTCCGCTTCACCGAGTGCGCGTACAGCCTCCACACCGCGTCGATCGCGTGGTCGGAGTGGGTGTCGATGATGTGGGTGCCCTTGCTGGTATGTCCGGCGAGGTGGTACTGGACTACGCGGTCGGCCGGGATGGCGTCGAGGTACTCGAGGGGATCGAAGCGGTGATTGAACGAGCTGACGTAGACGTTGTTGACGTCGAGGAGCAATCCGCAGTTCGCCTCGCGGGCGAGCCGGGCCAGGAACTCCCACTCCGGCATGGTTGAGTGGGCGAACTCGACGTAGGACGAGGGATTCTCGAGAACAATCGGACGTTCGAGGATCTCCGACACCTGTTTCGCCCGCTTGATGGTGTGGGTGAGCGCCTCTTCCGTGTACGGCATGGGGAGCAGGTCGTGGGTGTTGCGGCCCAGAACCCCGGTCCAGCAGAGGTGGTCGGAGACCCAATGGGCTTTGGTGCGGTCAGCCAGGGTCTTGAGCTTCTTCAGGTGCTCTCGGTTCAGGGGATCGGTGCTGCCGATCGACATCGAGACGCCGTGCAGGGCCACGGGATAGCGCTCGGCCACCTGATCGAGAACGAACATCGGCCGACCACCCGTGTCCATGTAGTTCTCGGAGAGAACCTCGAACCAGTCGATCTTCGGCCAGGTCGAGAGGATGTGGCCGTAGTGCGCGGTGCGCAGGCCGATCCCGATACCGAGGTCTTTGAAACCGAAGCGGTTGCCTTTCGGCTTGGGGGTCATTGGCGAAGTCCAGAGTTTATGAAGAAGAAGGCCGCGGGGGCGAACCCCGCGGCCATTGGTTTGCGAACGTCAGGATTCCGACCTTTCGGTCGTCTCCGAAGGACTAGTGCTTGACCGGGACGGAGCAGCCACCCTTGCCCTTGCAGGTGTTCTTGCCCGCGCAGCCCTTGTCGCCGGTCTTGCAGCCGCCCTGGCCCTTGCACTCGTTCTTGCCCTTGCAGTCGTGCTTGGCCGTGGCGCAGCCGCCCTTGCCCTTGCAGGTATTCTTGCCCGCGCAGCCGGCGTCGCCGGTCTTGCACGCACCCTGGCCCTTGCACTCGTTCATGCCCTTGCAGGCGTGCTTGGCCTTGTCTCCGGCCGCGGCGGCCTTGCCCTTGTCCTTGCCTCCGCAACCGTCCTTGCCTCCGCAACCGGACTTGGCCTTGTCGGCGGGGGCCTTCTTGTCATCGGCGAAGACCTTGGTTCCGGCCACGACGCCGGCGGCGATACCCGCGATAGCTTTGGTGAAATCTCGACGCTTCATAGTTTCCTGCACTCCTGGAAGCCCGCACGCGTCTTCATAGGCGACTCCCCGCGTCGCGGCGTGCGAACCAAAAAGGGGACCATGGGTTCCTTCGGGTCCGCCGCCGCCCTCGGCAACGGACGCGAGCAATGTGTGGCGAGTCTACGCCCCGAACTGCGGCTTTAGATGTGGGCCGGGGCGGGAAAGTTTCAACCCCGGGGAAGCGCCACCGCGGGGAAGGATGAGGTCGCGCTGAAGGCGCGAAGAAAAAGAGGCAGGAAGGTGCCTTTCATGTTAGGTTTCGCCCCGCCGTCACAATGCCTCCTCTCACCACGGACGCTCTGGTCCTTCGGACGTTTCCGCTGGGTGAAATGAGCGTTGTCGCGGTGCTTCTCACAAGGAGCAAGGGGAAGGTCAGGGCCGTGGCGAAGGGCGCGCGGGGCCCGGGCGATCGATACCAGTCGTCGCTCCAGCCCCTCTCCGAAGTTCGCACCACGTTGTACGGTCGTGAAGGGGCGGAACTGTTCCGGCTCGGCGCGGTCGAGCTGCTCCGTTCCTCCGAACCTCCCAACCGCAACCTCGAAAGTCTCCTCGCCTTGGAATACTGCGCCGAACTGTTCGAAGCCTTCCTGGCCCCCGAAGCCAGGGACGACGACGGCTATCGCCTGGGCCGGTCCTGCGTCACCGCGCTCAAGCAGCCCGAGCAAAACGGCAGGGCGGTGATGCGCTACGCCGAGGCCTGGACCCTCAAGCTGCACGGGCTCTACCCCTCGCTCACAAGGTGCCTCGCCTGCCGCAAGACAGTGACCGGTGGTCTGTCCTTCGACCGAACGGCCGAACGCGTGGTCTGCACCAATTGCGGCTCGGTGCGGTCGCAGGTTCTCGACCCCGATTCCCGCGCCCTGCTGCGTTCAGCGCTTCGCCTGTCGCCCACCAACTTCGCCGACCGTACCCAGGGCATCGACCTGGCTCCCATCGCGAAGTTCCACCGCGAACTGATCGAGCGCCATCTCGGCCGATCGCTCAACTCTTCCCGCGTTATCGAGAGCGTGCTGCGATCATGAGCCTGACCTTTTCCGGGATCATCGCCACGCTGAACGCCTTCTGGGAGAAGCAGGGCTGTCTGATCCAACTCGGGGCCGATACCGAGGTGGGAGCGGGCACCATGCATCCCGAGACCTTTCTGCGCGTGCTTGGGCCTGATCCCTGGCGCGTGGCCTACGTTCAGCCTTCGCGCCGGCCCACCGACGGCCGCTATGGCGACAACCCCAACCGGCTCTACAAGCATCACCAGTATCAGGTGATTCTCAAGCCTGCGCCGGCCAACGTCCAGGAC
>JAGNNV010000094.1 GCA_017990495.1 Vicinamibacteria bacterium | reverse complement strand
CCGCCCATCTGCGCGGTGGTGACCCCATCGGTCTTGGCCAGGGTCATCGACAAGGGCAGGGAGAACAGGCCCGGGAACGGCGTGCCCCCTTCCTGGATGAACTGGTTGCCGCTGCTGAGGCACGTTTCGATACGCCAGTACCCGGTCTGGTTGGCCGCTACCGTGACCAGGTCGCCGTCTCGGGGGGCGGGAGCGGAGCCCGTGCCCACGTTCCAGGCCGAATCGACGGAGATGGTGCCCGCGATCGGACCGCCGTTCCTGGGGGGGAAGTAGGTGACGGTGGTGTTGCCGTCCATGTCGAAGTTGTTGAAGGTGGCGGGGCCGGGGCCGAGCAGTTCGTAGGTTGAGATGCACGCGGTGGCGCCGGAGTCCTGCTGCATCGAACCGTAAAGCTGCCCGATCGTGATTCCCGGATCCAGGTTCGTGGGAGGGGTGGTGGCGGCGTTTCCGTCGTCGTCGCCGCTGACCCGCAGCCGCCACGAGTTGTCGTCGTTGGCGGTGGCGCCCACCGTCTCGGAGCGGAGGACATAGGCACCGCAGGCCGATCCGGCGGGGATGGTGTGGAAGCGGACCCACGAGTCGTTCGTGGTGAGGGGGGTGTAGGTGGTTTGCTGAAGACTTCCGCCAGCACCCGGAGCGGGGAGGTTGTACGGAGGGGCGGGCGGGACGACGGTGCCCGAGGCATAGATCTCGAACTGGGTATTGGAGGCGACGGCAACGTTGGTGGTGGCCGTCCCCGCGGCATCGCGGAGCTCGTCGATGGTGACGCCGGGAGCGCCATGGAGTTCAGGGCTGAAGAGGTCGACGTGAATCGGGATCGCCGTCGGGCCCGGGCAGGGAACGTTGATGGTGTAGTAGTGATAGCCGCTGCCGCCAGTGGCGGCGTTGGTGTACCAATCGCCGATGGTCAACGCGGTGGCCCGCCCGCTGGTTTGGAAGAAGAAGGGGGAGCCGGCGAGAGGAGCGTCGGCGGCCAGGGCCAGGGGCGAGAAAAGGGCGGAAAGCGCGAACGGCAGGAGGCCCAGAACCGGTCTGAAAGGCCGGTGGGCGCGGGAGGAAGATCGCATGATGCGATCAAGATAGGATCCTCCGACCGCCCGTCCCTAAATTCCGGCGATGGCCGGGTGAGCGGGATCACACACGCTTAGACGCGCTGCGCGGGGCCTTCTAAGCGACAGACCCTTGAGCAGGAGAGCGCCCGGGTGGGCTGAATCGGCGCCGGCGCCATACGATGAACGTCGCGGCCAGCAGGATCAGCGCGGCGCCGCCGAGCAAGACCGGAACCATTCGCTGAATCTCTCCCGGGATGCTGAGGAAGTCCGGTAAACCCGTTTGCCAGAACACCCAGTGCGATGCGAGCGTCGACGCTATCGTCTTGCTGCCCGTGGCCAGCACGACGATGCCGTCGTTCGTGTCGGGGTTGACGCGGGCCGCCGCCCCTATCGCCGGTTCATTCGCGCCGTCGTGGCCAAACACAAAGTCCCCGCTCGCCGCCGGAGCGTAGAGCATCGTTCCCAGCCCCCAGATGTCGATGCCTTGCGACTTGCCGTGAGGTTTGCGCATGGCTCCAATGGTGGCCTGGGAAAGCGGTTTGTCTTTGGAGGCCGGCAACTGCGCCAGAACGAATCTCGCCAGGTCGCCCGCTGAGGTATTGAACCCGGTTGCGGCGTTCGAGGCGTAGCGGTAGCAGGGCGCAGGTCGGCCGCTCTGGTCGTAGGACTTTGCCGAGTTCTCCACGTCGGCGAGGAAGTAGTAGCCGGAGCGGGTCATGCCCAGAGGCTCTAGGATGGCGCGCCCGATGAAGGCTTCGAATCTCTCGCCGGAGATCTCTTCAATCAGCAGCTCGAGGAGCAGATAGCCACCGCCCGAGTATTGCCACGTACTGCCCGGGTCCATTCCTACCGCAATGACCACAGGCTCACCCGAGGACGCCCTTGGCGCCGCCAGCGATTGCTCGAGGGTCGGCACCGATTCACCGGCCCGATAGTCGCCGAACCCGAGGCGATCGTTGAGCCCGGCAGTGTGGCTGAGCAGCCGACGGGCCGTTACCTTGCGGCGATCGAACTGAGTGCTCGGCAGGCGCCACCGGGTCAGATAGTCCTCGACCGGACGATCCAGATCGAGCTTCCCTTCCTCCACAAGCTTCATCACACCCCAGGCGGTAATCCACTTGCTCATCGAGGCCGTTGAAAACGCGGTAGCGCCATTGACAGGACCGGCCGACGACGAGAAGTGCTCCGCGACGATGGCGCCGTCTTCGATCAACACCAATGCGGTGTTCCCGCGATTGCCGCGCTCGATCATCTCGATCGCTGCGCTCATGAAGGCTTGCGCCTCTCCGCGTGGCGCGAGCGGCTGGCGCCACCAGCCGAACAGGGCCCCCGTGACGATCACGCTCACCCAGAGCGCGAGAGCGGCTACAGTGACGATGGCCGGCTTGATGTAGGCCACAATGGTTCACTCCCTGAACACGACCGTGGGTTGAAGACCTTCAGTGTTCTGCCTTTCGATCCCGATTTCGGCAACACCGCAGGAGAATGAAGACTACTCCGCGCGAAGCGCGCGGGCGGGGTCGACGCTCAGCGAACGACGGGCGGGAACGTAGGCGGCAAGAAGCGCCGCGGCGGCGAGCAGACCGCTGAAGCCGAGCACCGTCCAGACGTCGACCGTCACCGCACCCTGCAGAAGATTCGAAAGGAGCCGGCTCAAGGCGAGCCCCGCAGCGCCTCCGAGGGTGAGGCCGCCCGCAGTCAGCCACGCCGCTTGTCCCATGGTCAGACGGAGCACATCGCCGTGCGATGCCCCAAGAACGCGCCGCACGCCGATCTCGAGAGTTCGCAGGCTCACTCGGTAGGCCATGACGCCATACACACCGGTCAAGGCCAGCAGAAGAGCGAGGCCCGAGAGGATCGTCATGATGCTCGCCACGAACCTCAACCCGATCGTCGCGTTGGCGATCGAACGCCTCATGCTCCACACCGCGTAGGCAGGCTGGTAAGGGTCGGCGGCGGCCACCGCGCGCCGCGCGTCCTGAGCGAGCGCTTCCGGATCGCCCGAGGTACGAACCGCGAAGGTGACGCTGAGTCGGGGCTCTTGCGCATACGGGCGGTAGTAGGTGGGGTAGTTGCGACGGCCGAACCACTGATGCACGACGTCGCCGCAGACGCCGATGACGGTGACCATGGGCGCGTCCGCGTCGCCCGCCCGGAAGCGTCGACCGAGGGGGTCGAGGCCCGGCCAGTGGCGATCCGCGAAGGCGCGGCTCACCACCGCAACCTGCAACGCGCCTTCCGCGGCGTCATCTCGAGCGTCGATGGTGCGCCCCGCGTAAAGGGGCAGCTTCATGGTCTCGAAGAACGTCGGTGTGACGGTGCGCGAATCGGCGACGGGGAGTTCGGAATCCTCCTTGGCCGTGTCGCCCTCGACGCGGATCCGTCTTCCGGAGTTGGAGTTCCTCGCGGGCAGGACATTCGTCCCCGCCACCGAGCTGACGCCGGGCATCTCGCTCAAGCGGGCCATCGCCTCGCGCACAAAAGTGCGACGGGTCTCCTGGTCGTCATACTTGCCTTCGGGCAGCGATACGTTGAGGGCGAGCAGGTTTTCGGGGTCGTAACCCTGGGGCCCTTCGATCAGCGTCCACGCGCTGCGGGCGGCGAGGCTTGCCACCAGCACCAGGGCGAGGGCGGCGGCGATCTGCGACACGACGAGAGCGCTGCGGCCGCGCTGGCGCGAGGCGCCTTCGGTGCTGGCCCGGCCGCCTTCCTTCAGTGCATCCGTGAGATCCGGATTCGACGCGCGACGGGCGGGGGCCAGAGAGAAAAGGAGGGCCGACAACGTGGCAAGGCCCAGGCCGAAGAGCGCGGCGCGCCCGTCGAGATCGATGCTCGACCAGCCATTGAGGAAACGCGCGATCTCGACCGGCATCATGTCCTTCATCGCCCGCGCCGCGAGGGCGGCGGTGGGCAGGGCCACGACCATCGCCATGATCGCGGTGACGAGACCTTCGGTCACCAGCTGGCGGAGGATCCGCGACTTCGCGGCCCCCAGGGCCTGCCGGACCGCGATTTCGCGACGCCGCTCAGCCCCGCGCGCGAGCAGGAAATTCGCGACGTTGATGCAGGCAATCAGGAGAACGAGACCGGCGCCCAGTTGGAAGAAGCCCAGCACCGGCCGCAGGCCCTGATCTTCAAAGCCGCGCGTCAGCGTTTCGACGCGCACCGTCCTTGCTTTGTTGACGTTGGGGTGAGCCGTCTCCAGTCGTTTGGCGATGGTTGAAAGCTCAGCGCGGACCCCATCGAGCGAGGCGCCCGGCTTCAAAGAACCGATGCCGGTGAGGAAACGCTGATCGCGCGACGCCGCTCCGGGCGCGGGGAGGACGAGCGGACTCCAGATCTCCGCACCCTCGGGAAACTGGAAGCCCTGGCCCGCGATGCCGACCACGGTGTAGCCGACGCCGTCCATGACCACGCTGCGGCCGACGACACTCGCGTCACCGCCGAACGCCCGTTGCCACAGGCCGTGGCCGATGACGACCGAGGGGGCCGCGCCCGCATTCCCCTCCTCGGCCAGGAAGCCTCGGCCCGAATGGAGCTTCACGCCCAGACTCTGAAAGAACTCGGGTGAGACCTTGAAGCCGGAGACCCGCTCCGGCGTGTCGTTTCCGCGCAGGTTCGCGTTCCAGTACTCGAGGGCGACGAGGGTCTCGAGCGTTCCCTTCGCCTGCTCACGGAAATCCAGGAAGTTCGCGGGGGAGATGTTCCACTGGTCGAACGCATCACTGCTGGGCGAGGTTTCCCAGATTCGAACGAGGCGGTCCAGATTCGGAAAATCCAAGGGCCTCAGGAGCATCGCGTCCAGAATCGTGAACATCGCGATATTGGCGCCGAGTCCCAATCCGAGGGTTACGACCAGGAGGAAGCTGACGGCCCTCTGCCGCCACATGGAACGAAGGGCAAGCCTGATGTCGGCGAAAAGGTGGTCCCGCATGACTCAGGTTACGAATCCGGATCGTCCCGGGTTCCCTTCTGCTACAAAGCCGGGGATTGAGGGTTGCCGAGCGGTGCCGTGACTCGGCGGAACTCGTCGCCGGTCTTGCCGTGCAGGGTCTTGTTCCAGATATCCCAGTATCGGAGATACAAAGCGAAGTTCCGGTTTGGAAACTGGTGATGCAGGTTGTGATGCGTGTTGGTGGTGATCCAGCGCCCCCACCAGGCGTCCCACATCGCGGCGGGAGCCAGCTCGTAGCCGAGGTGTCCGGTGATCGCGAAGAAATTGGTGATGAGCAGGAACAGGACGAGGGCGGTGGGGTGGGTGGGCACGAGGGCCAGGAACGGCACCAGGAAGGCCATCTCCGCCACCGCTTCGAGGGGATGAAACGAGAAAGCGGAGAACGGGGTGGGGTTGGTCGATCGGTGGTGAACGATATGGACGTGTTGGTAGAGCCAGCGCGTGTGGAGCAGGCGATGCATCCAGTAGAAGTAGGCGTCGTGCCATACGAAGAGGGCGAGGAACGTAGCCAGAAAGTAGACCCAGCCACGCTCGCTCACATCGAGGTAGACCGGCAGGTAGCCGCGATCGAAGAGGGCATACAGCGCGGTGCCGATGAACGCTTGAACCACGATCGTGCCGAGCGACCACCGGATTTCCTCGCCCTCGAGGGTCGGCCGGAGATCGGACTGGATCCGCCTTCCCGCAAAATGCCGGGGCCACATCCTCCAGAGTGCGAGGTACAGGCCTCCGGCCAGACCGAAGTGGCGGAGCATGAGGAAGGCGAAGAGGATCGCTCCAAACCGCAGGGGAGAGTGATCGAGCGCTTCGGCGAAACCGTGCCACACTGAGGTCAGATCCCGATGGATTCCCACTGCAGCGCGTAGAGCTCTGCGACCGCCCTCGCGGTGGCGACGATCCGATCGGATGCACGCGGCTCCGCGGCCAGCACGAGGCGAAGGCACTGAAGCCAGCGTTGCATGTGCCGCACATCGTTCTCGCCGTGATATTGCAGGAAGCGGTAGGCGCTCACGCCGGGTCCCAGGGATTGGCGAAGTCGGGGCAGCAGGGTCGGAATGATCCTCTGGCCCGTTCCTTCGATGATGTAGGTGCCGCCCAGGAGGGAGAACGAGTGGGCTGAGCGCGCGGTCGCCATCATGAAGGCGTTGAGGGCCTCTCCTCCTGGATTCCTGGTCAGTTCGTCGATATCGCGGGGCCCGCCCAGCGCGCGATAGTCCTGGTAGAGGATCTTGAAGTCGAACTGTTCCTCGGTTGCGTGTTGCTCGATCAGAGCGCCCAGGGGGCGCAGCGACTCGGGGAGGTTTCGGATCGCTTCGCGCATCCAGACGCTTCCCACGCGCACCTGCGGAATCCAGTTCTCCATCCAGGTGACGTACTCCGCGGAGGTGATCCGGCCTTCGAGCACCCTGCACGCGAAGGGCGACCGGAATACGCGTGAGCGGTATTCATGCCAGACCGCATTCAGTTCGCGGAGCAGACTGGCGAGAGGTGCCGGAGTTTCCGCCTCGGCAAGGCCCAGGAAGCCGGCCTCGTCGGAGTGGACCTCGGAAGGAGTGCCGATTTCAACCGCCTCGAAAAGCATGAAGGCCACCGTGAAGCGGCCCGACTCCGGCACGAAGCAGAGGATCTGCTGACCCGGTTGAACGGAAGTGGTCTCGAGGAACTCGTCGAGCATGATGAACATCGACGCCGCACCCGTGTTCCCTCGCGTCTTGAGGTTTGAATACCACCGCTCTTCGGGGATGGCGGCATCGGCGTTTTCCAGCAGTTCTCGCACCACGCCGCGGAACTTTTCTGAAGAGTAGTGACAGAGGAAGTGGTCCACCTTCCGCGCGTCGACGAGGCCAGCACGGGTCAGTGCCATCAACTCGCCGATCCCCAGATCGAACAGGTTGGGGAGCAGACGGAGATCCTGGCGCAGAACGAAGGCTCCGTCGGCTTCCGCCTCGGCCAGGGAGGCGTAGTCGAGGTAGGAGTCGAGGGGAGCGTTCTCGGGAGTTCCGATGCTCATACACGCCGGTAGATCTCCGCTGAACGACTTCGTGTGGATCCATCGGAGCCGGATCGCGATGCCTGTGGCCTGGCCTGGGACCGGGCGTGGTGATCGCGCGAGCACGGCGGCTCCCGCGCCGTCCGACAACATCCACCTCAAGAAATGGGCGTCGAAGCCCGCGCGCTCGCCCGCGCGCGTGTACCGGCTTCTTTTGAAGAGCCGCGAGGGGAAATCGCTGCCGATCACTGCGGCACTCCCGGCATCCCCGATCTCGATGGCGTGCGCGGCGGCGCGGAGGGCGCTGATTCCCGCCGCGCAAATACCCTGGACACTGAGCGTCGCCATGGGAGGCGCCTTGAGGAGGCCCTGAATCTGGTTTGCGAAACCTGGCGCGGGAACGTCGGCTCCGGTGGTGCCTGCGGCCAGAAAGTCGATATCGGTGGAGGACAGACGAGCCTTGGCAAGGGCGTTGGAGACGGCGTTTGCGGCCATCTGGGCATTCGATACGAGCGTTCGGCCCTCGGTGTCGAGCGCGTAATGACGCGTGTGAATGCCGTTCTCCGCGAGAATGCGCCGCTTGATCCGAGAGGAGCGCGCGTCGACCGGGGCGATGAAACGATCCATCCCATCGTTGTCGACGGCCGGGCCCGGCAGGAAGCGACCGGTGGAGGCCAGGTAGACGTTCCGCAGTTCGGATATGTTGATTGCCCTGGTCAGAAGCCACCCCTGATGGAATTTGAAGGCCGCGTCTCACCGGCAGCGTGCCGGCCCGAATGACCGGCTGGTTTTGCGATGGTACTGTACCGGCCAAGCCTCGATGCGTCTACCTTGCCTGCGCTCCGCGACGGACCTCCAGTCCCTCGTCTATCTCTTCGCGCAGCCTGCACTCGCCGCCTGGCAATGGCAAGAGGGTTTTTCGCCCCTGGGACTGGGCGCGATGCTCTTTCTTGCCGTCGGTGTGACCGCGGTCAACCACAATCACACCCACCTTCCCATGTGGCGCAGCGGGGGAGCCAACCGGCTGACCGATCTGTGGCTGAGCCTGGTGCAGGGGCACCCGGGGTTCGTCTTCTTTCCCACCCACATCGGCAATCACCATCGCCACAAGCACGGGCCTCGCGATGAGGCCCGCACCTACAGGTTTGGTGGAGATCACAACCACCTCCTTGGCTTCCTGCTTCACCCCTTCCAGGCGCTCCCCAAACTCCTGCCTCTCATCATGAAGTGGTTTTGGCGGATGCGGACGAGATCGCCCTTCCTGTTTATGCACTACACGATGCAGTTTGGCGTGGTTGCGCTCACCTGGCTGATTCTGGGCTCCATCAGTCTCGAGAAACTGGCGCTTTATGTTCTGCTGCCGCAGCTTTTCGGCGTGCATTTCCTGCTCGCGACCAACTATCTCCAGCACGCTCATGCGAGCTTCCGCGGCGGGCTCGACTATGCCCGGAACTTCGAGGGTTGGGTGAACGTTCTGCTCTTCAATATCGGTCTGCACACGGCCCACCACGAGCACCCGACCCTTCACTGGTCACGCCTGCCCGAGCGCCATGCGGAGTATCGGGGGAGGGTGGATCCCCGGCTCATCGAACCCTCGTTCGGCGGCTACGTCGCGCGAACCTACCTGGGCGCGCTGTTCCTTCGTCGCCTTCGCAGCGAGCCCTTGACGCGATCCGCCGGAGAACTGCCTTGACCCAACGGCCGGCCGACTTTCTATCCCGGGAGATCGATCCCCGCGACCCGAGCCCCTGGGTTGCGCTCTATCTCGACCGGAGCACGCCCATAGCCGACCACGTGAAGCGCGCCTGGCTGGCTGACTCGAGCAGCTGGTCGCGACAATGGATTCTTCCCTTCCTGCGTCCTGCGGCGCGCGGGCTGATTGTTCTGATTCAGATTCTCAAGCTCCTGGTGCCGCGTTCGTGGTCGGCCTCGCCAACCCTTCATCGGCTGCTCGCGTGGGGCCTCAAGACCTGGGTCACCCCCGAGGCCAACTGGCTGATCCTTCGTCACTTTCACCTGGGTTCCCAGGTGCTGGCCTTCATCGCCGCCAATTCACCCGTGCCGGTCGAGACCTCTCCGCTGGCGCCATTGACCATCGACGAATTGCGGGACGACCTCTTCTTGAAGCACGATCTGAATCTCTTCAATTTCGTCATCCGGCTCAATCAGGCGCTGCGAGCCGCGGATCGCGACCTTGTTCTTGTCCCCCGGCCTGACTTCAGTGCGGTCAAGGAGCCGCAGCTGCGCCTTCAAGACATGCCGGATCGTTGGACGAACTTGATCGACCTTCAGACCGCGATCGAGATTTTCACGCCGGTCTATCAGCTGTTTCTCACCGACAACGACTTCTGGCGCGCCACCAATTCCCTTCAGCTCGACGAGACCATCGGCGTCTACTGTGCGCGGATTCTGGGAACCCCGGAGAACCTGCTGCTGCTCAACAACAAACATCCGCTGGTTCCCCAATCCACGCTGCGTTCGGGGTTTCGGCTGTCTCTGCACGGCTTGTCGACCGAGATGCTTCATGCTCTGTTGTTGTCTCGATCTGAGAAGGCGTCCGCCGGCCCGGCTGTCGTCCCCGCGCCCTGAAGTGCCGTTCCTCTCTCATCGCCTGAGGCCTGCGCCGAAGAGCAGGGCTCAGGCGCCAGTCCTGCGCCGCAAGGCGTCCAGAATTGTGAACGCAAACATGGAAGCCCACGGTTCGTCCCCGACCCTTTCGGACGGTGCGGCGTCTACTGTCGATATGAACTCTCCTTCAGACCTGTTCCTGCGGCGGAGCGTGCTCGCGGTGTCGCTCGCCCTTGGTGGCTTTTCGACCCACGCTTCCGCGCAAACCCCTGGCCTCGATCCCGCTGATCTTCGCGCCGTCAACGTCGAGGTGTCCGCCGCAACGTACCGCGGTCGATCGGCGACACGCGTGATCGAACGCCAGCCAACTCCGCCGGTCGCGAGTGGGGAGGCGATCGCGATTCTGCCCGGCCCGGAGTTCATCAACGGCGTCATTGAAGTCGACGTGGTCGGACGTCTGGCGCCGGGGTCTGGCGCGGGCGCGCGCGGCTTCGTGGGCCTCGCCTTTGACGTTACCGAGGGCGGTTCGAGGTTCAAGTCGTTCTACCTTCGACCCACCAACGGGAGAGCCGACGATCAGTTGCGCCGCAATCATTCGACGCAGTACACCTCGATTCCCGAGCATCCCTGGAATCGTCTTCGAAAGGAGGAGCCCGGCGTCTACGAGTCGTACGTGGATCTTGAGGCCGACGCCTGGACCCGCATGCGTGTGGTGGTCGAGGGCACAAAGGCCAGCCTGTTCGTCAATGGAGCGGAGCAGCCCTGTCTCATCATCAACGATCTCAAACACGCGGCTCGAGGCGGCGCCATCGCCTTGTGGCTCGGTGCGGGCACGGAAGCGTATTTCGCAAACCTGCGGATCGAACGCCGCTGAGGCATCGGGGAATCCATGCGAATCGCTCCGATCGTCATCGCCCTGCTCATCGCGAGCGCCTCTACCGCCCAAACGCCCACGTCCACAGCCCGGCCCCTCACCGCCACCTTCATCGGTAACGAGGCCTGGCACATCACCGACGGGGAGTACACGCTCCTGACCGACTTCCCGTACCAGAGCGGCTACTCGCGCTACATGACCTGGGAGTGGGCCGGTGTGCCGAAGATTGCCGACCAGGCGAAGCTGCTGGTTGTGACCACACATCAGCATCGCGACCACTTTGCGGCGGAGCTATTGACCCGGTTGAACCCGGCGGCGGTGATCGGGCCCGCGCTGGTTCGCGCGGCCGCTCCGACGAAGGGAATCGAGCCCACCCGCGACGCCCGCTTCGGGCCCATCCGGGTGCAGGCCATCTCCACGCCGCATGCAGACCTCGAGCATTACAGCTACGTGATCGAGTGGCACGGCCTGAGGTTCTACCTGCCCGGGGATACCGAGAGCGCCTCCAGCCTGATTGCGGCAAAGGACCTCGACGTTGCCTTCGTCACCCCCTGGATGCTCGGCGCCGTGGCCCGAGCGGGAGCGAAGATAGACGCGCGCCGGGTCATCGTGGTTCACCATGAGTCGGGCGAAACCGTCGCGCCGTATCAGGCCTCGACCGTGCCCCGACAGGGCGAGGTCATCGTGCTTCGCCTGGGATCCGCGAGGAAGCTGTCGAGCCCCACGGGGAGGGGACTTGACGGAAGGCGAAAATAAAGCGAATATCTTTCTTGTCCCCGAGGGGACCCGAACCGGACACAACCGAGGATACCTTGGGCGCGTCCAATAGAAAGAGGTCGCATCCATGTCTGCTCTTGAAACACTCTCCCTCACCACCCTGACCCTCGGCGTGTTCGCCATCCTCAGGTTCGTCTGGCTCGACTCGCTCCGCTTCTCCGACCGCACCGGCGTGCCGGAAACAGCCGACCCCTCCCGGGTCAGCATCCAGACCGCCCGGCGTCTCGCCCTTCAGGCCGAAGCATCGCGCATCCGCACCGAGGTCGATAATCTCCCCCGCGCGGCCTAAACAGCCGGAATAGGACCGGCCCGCCGCAAACCGGGGCGTTCGAATGGAACAAGCGGCGGGGCTGCGGTAGACTCTGCGGCCCGGCCGTTGCTTCCGAGCAATGACCCCGTAGTGCAGCGGTTAGCACGTCGCCCTTTCAAGGCGAAGATCGAGGGTTCGAATCCCTCCGGGGTTACCACCCCTCCGGGCTTCAAACCCCCTCCCGGCGATGAAGGGTGTCCAGGTTGATCTGCCGGCCGAAGGCCGTCAGATCCCATGGAGCGCTTCGCTTCGCTCAGCGTCGAATCCCTCCGGGGTTACCACCCCTCCGGGCTTCAAACCCCCTCCCGGCGATGAAGGGTGTCCAGGTTGATCTGCCGGCCGAAGGCCGTCAGATCCCATGGAGCGCTTCGCTTCGCTCAGCGTCG
>JAGNNV010000408.1 GCA_017990495.1 Vicinamibacteria bacterium | reverse complement strand
CGCCACCTCGGGGAGATCGAGCGCGGACTCTCTGCGTCGGGACCGATAGGCGCGATACGCGAGCACCGCGAACAATCCGCAGGCCAGAGCAACGAGCGCCAATGTGCCTTCCGCGGCGCCGATACCCTTCTCCGCGGCTTTGAGTTCCCGCCCGAACAGGGCCTTGAAGAGGGCTCGCGCCCATCGCTCGAGTGTGCTGAGAACGTCGGCCACGCGGTTGATCAGCCATTCGGGTGGGCTTCTGGTGCGGGGAAGGTGGAGGTCGGCGCGGCCTTCCTGAAGCTCGAGGTCCCAGGACTCGCGGATGGATTGGAGCGACTGCAGATCGGAATCTCCCGGCGCGCGCGGCGGGCCTTCTGTTTCGAGGCCTGCGCTGGCCGCCTGCAGTCGCGCGATGAGCGGGGCG
The DNA here is from genome assembly GCA_017990495.1 of Vicinamibacteria bacterium. Classification (GTDB taxonomy): domain Bacteria; phylum Acidobacteriota; class Vicinamibacteria; order Fen-336; family JAGNNV01; genus JAGNNV01. The sequence goes on along the minus strand of JAGNNV010000408.1, from coordinate 2,809 downwards.
GGGCTTTCCCCGGCCTTCAGTTCGACCACCGGCTTCAACACGGATGCATCGGCGATGAAGGGCACGGGCCCCACCACCGGAGTTCCAAGCAGTGCCTGGGCCGCCGACTGCGCGGTCGGGACCTCACCGTTCGCAAGGAGTGTCGCAATGCGGACGAGTTCGAAGCGGTATTCGAGATGGCCCATTCCAAGAGGCGCCTGCGCGGCCAGAATCCACACCGCGAGATTCACGCCGCTTCCTCACGAACCAGGTCGGCGAGCCGCATGCGCAGATCGGCGCCCGTCGACTTCGAATGCGTCGAGAAGAAGAGAGCGCAGTGAGCGGCGAGGCGGAAGGGCTCAACCACGGTGGAGGCGCCGGCCATGAGGCCGAACCAGAGACGATGATTGCCGGTGGAGAGCAGAGCGCGCGAGGGGCCCGGGTCGAAGCCGGGGAAGGCGCCGAGCAGGTCGGGCGTCATTTGCGTGAGCGCCAGCAGATTGACGAGAGAAACCAACCACGCGACCGCGAAGATCGTGTCGAGTCCGGCGATCCGCGACATCGTCCCCCGGCCGTGCGCGAGAATCCGCCACGGAGCCAGAGGGGTGGCGCTGGTGAAGGCGGGCTGAGAGGCGAGAATCCAGGCCTGAATCGACGCGAAGATGGCGAAGGCGACCACGGTCACGGCGCTCACGATGAGGGCGATCTCGATGGCGAACGCGAGGTACAGGACCACCATGAGGGTGAGCGCGCCGGGCACGAGGCCGCGCCAGTGAGTGACGCCCTGCTGAAGGTTCTGGTGGCACGCGTGAGCGTAGAAGGCCCGGGCGAGGAGGGCGAGGATGAAGAGGGCAAGAAGCTCATACGACCAGGCGCGCCAGTGCGGGCCGTATTGCGATGCGGACTCTCCAACCTCCACCACCCTCGATGCGAGTGCGGCGACCCCGAAACGCCAGGGCAGAGTGGCGAGGACGAGCACCGCCAGCGGCCCTGGCCCGACGCCTTTCACCACGCGCGCGCCCGAGTCGATCAGTTCGCTGAAAGGAACGCGCCTGTCCATGTCGTCTAGAAGAGCGAGAAGAAGACCGCGCTCCAGGCGATCGTGCGCGCGAGCAGGTAGCCGAGCGCGATGGTCAGGGAGAGGGTGAGGAGGGGCAGGAAGCGGCTGCGATCCGCCCGCACCTTCCCGCGCACCTGGGCGAGGCAGGAGTGGCAGTAGTTGATGCCTTCCCATTCGGTCGCGCACTCGGCGCAGAAGCCGAGCCGGCAGCTCATGCAGAGCGCGTGCGCGGCGCGATCTGCGTGTCGCGCGCACCGAGCCGCCGCCACGGTTGATCGCCCAGGGGACATGAATGGGCGACTCTAACAGCGGACGAAAAGCCCAAAGGGGGGGTGCGGCGATCACCGAGTCCGCGTGCCGCCTTAGAGTAGGGGCTACATGTCCCTGATCGAACAGACGCGGAAGGCCGGAGTTGTGGGCGCCGGTGGTGGCGGATTTCCCGCGCATGTGAAGTTCGCCGCCAAGGCCGATATCGTCATCGGCAACGGCGCTGAGTGCGAACCGCTCCTCCACAAGGACGCGGCGGTGATCGAGCATCGCGCCCGCGATGTGGTCCGCGGGATGGAACTCGTCATGGACGCGGTGGGCGCGCGGGAAGGCGTGCTTGGCGTCAAGGAGAAGAAGAAGGCCGTGGTGGCGGCCGCCCAGGCCGCGTGCGCCGGCAGTCGCGTGCGCGTGCACCTGCTCGGCGACTACTATCCGGCCGGGGACGAATACGACCTCGTCTTCGAAGTCACCGGGAAGTTGATTCCGCCTCAAGGCCTGCCGCTCCATGTCGGCGCGGTGGTCAGTAATGTCGAGACTCTGGCCCAGGTGGCGGCGGCTTCGGAAGGGCGACCGGTCACCCACAAGATGGTGACAATCGCTGGCGCGGTCAAACAACCCTCGACGTTCGAGGTCCCGCTGGGGGTGACCTACGCAGACCTGATCGCCGCGTCGGGTGGGGTGACCTGTGACGACCCGGTGCTGCAGATCGGCGGGATGATGATGGGCCGCACCCGCGTCTGCCTCGATGTACCGATCACCAAGACCGACGCGGGCGCGATCGTCTTGCCCCGCGAGCACAAAGCCATCGACCGCAAGCTGAGACCGAAGGAGGCCCAGGCGCGCATCGGACGGTCTGCCTGCGACCAGTGCCGCTACTGCACGGAGTTCTGCCCGCGTTTCCTGCTCGGCTACGCGGTGGAGCCGCACCAGGTGATGCGGGGCCTGGGATTCTCGACCGCCGGTTCGAAACAATGGAACGAGTGGGCGTCGCTTTGCTGCTCGTGCGGCCTGTGCACTCTCTACGCCTGTCCCGAGGATCTGTATCCTAAGGAGGCCTGCGATGACGCGAAGGTGGAACTGCGCGCCACCGGCTTCAAGTGGAGCGGTCCGGCCCCGACCAAACCCCATCCCTTTCACGACGGGCGTCACGTTCCGATCGAACGACTGGTCAGCAAACTCGGGATCGGTGCGTGGGACAAACCAGCTCCGCTTCGACCCTTTGGCGTTGATCCCTCTCGACTCGTGCTGGCTTTGAAACAATCCGCCGGTGTCGCGTGCACTCCGCTTGTGCGCGCGGGACTGGAGGTGCGGCCGGGCGACCTTCTCGCTGAACCGCCCGAAGGCGCTCTTGGGGCTCGGCTTCACGCGCCCATCGCGGGCCGCGTCGAATCGGTGGCGGACTCCATCGTCCTGGTGAAATCATGAACAACTGCATCGGCCTTATCGAGGTCTCGTCCATCGCCGCCGGCTTCGAGGCGGGGGACGCGATGATCAAGGCGGCCT
>JAGNNV010000407.1 GCA_017990495.1 Vicinamibacteria bacterium | reverse complement strand
AAGGGCAGGCCGACTACGAGCCGCTGGCCGCGAAGTACGGCAAGCCGATCGTCATCACGGGATTCGAGCCCGTCGACCTGATGGCGGGAATCCTCGGCTGCGTGCAGGCGCTCGAGGCCGGTCGGGGGGTGGTCGAGAACGCGTATAAGCGTTCGGCCACCCGCGAGGGCAACCCGCAGGCGCGCGCCCTGGTGCGCCGCGTGTTCACCGTGTGCGACCGCGCGTGGCGCGGCATCGGCGTGATTCCAAAGAGCGGACTCGCCCTCGGTCCCGAGTTCGCGGCGTATGACGCGGCGGCGCGCTTCGGCAGCGGCCACATCCGCACTGAGGAGCCGAAGGAGTGCATCGCCGGCGAGATCCTGCTCGGGCAGAAGCGACCTTCCCAGTGCCCCGCCTTCGGCAAGGTGTGCACCCCCGAGCATCCGCTCGGCGCGCCCATGGTGTCGGCCGAGGGAGCCTGCGCCGCCTACTACTCCTACCGGAGGACGGCATGAGCGACAAGCCGAAGGTCCCCGATCCTTCCAACTGGTCGTGCCCCGCGCCCGTGATGCCGGTCGAAACCGTGCAGGTGGCGCACGGCGGCGGCGGCCGCATGAGCCAGAAACTGGTGGAGACGATCTTCCTGCCCGCGCTGCGCAACCCAGCCCTCGAGATGCTGCACGACGGGGCCATGCTCTCGCTGCCCCCGGGGCGCGTGGCCTTCAGCACCGACTCGTACGTGATCGATCCGATCTTCTTTCCGGGTGGCGACATCGGGTCGCTCTCGGTCCACGGCACCGTGAACGATCTCGCCATGTGCGGCGCGAGGCCGCTGCATCTATCGGCCGCGTTCATCATCGAGGAAGGGCTTCCTCTGTCCGATCTGCGACGCATCGTCGAGTCGATGGCCCGGGCCGCGGCCGGGGCGGGCGTCACCATCGTCACCGGAGACACCAAGGTCGTGGACCGCGGCAAGGGCGACAAGATCTTCATCAACACCACCGGCATCGGCGTGATCCCTGATGGCATCGACGTAAGTCCCCGGCGCGCGCGGCCCGGGGACGTGGTGATCGTGAGCGGCGAGATCGCGGTCCACGGCATCGCGATCCTGTCGGTGCGCCAGGGTCTGCAATTCGAGACCGAAATGGTGAGCGACTCCGCGTCCCTGAACGGGCTCGTCGGGACCGCCCTCGACGTTGCGGGGGCCGACGTTCACGTTCTGCGCGATCCCACTCGCGGCGGCGTGGCCAGCGCCCTCAACGAGATCGCGACCGCGGCCTCCGTCTCGATCGAACTCGAGGAGATGGCGATCCCGGTCAACGACGCGGTCCGCGGCGCCTGCGAGATCCTCGGCTTCGATCCGCTCTACGTGGCCAATGAAGGAAAGTGCCTCGCCATCGTGGCGCCCGAAAGCGCCGGGGCGGTGCTCCAGGCCTGGCGACGTCATCCCCTCGGCGCGCAGGCCGCCGTCATCGGCGCGGTGAGGGAGGAGCCCTCCGGTCGCCTCGTCCTCCACACCCGCATCGGCGCGCGCCGCATCGTCGACATGCTGTCGGGAGAGCAGCTGCCGCGCATCTGCTGAACGGGGGCGGCCAGGGGACCGTCGCGGCCGCTGCTCAGCAGGCGGCGGGGACAGGCGCGGCCATGGCCGCTTGCTTCGTGTGGTGATCGGCGATCAGCCGGCGCACCGTGGCGATCACCTCGGGGACGGCGGCCTCGACTTCCGGAGACATCTCGAGAGTCATCGACTGGATCTTCGCGATGGAGATGGTGACGAGATCCATCGTGGGCAGCGGCCCCAGAAGAATCGCCGACTCGACGAGGTCCCGCAGGCCGATGTCGTGGGCCGACAACGACCGCGGAAAGTCGGTCGCGAACTTCGGGTGGAGTACGCGCACGGCGCCCGGATCGCGGTCGTCTAGTGTCGCGTCGATCAGGATCATGTGCCGGTGGTCCGAGAAGAGCTCGAGCAGATGGAATCCGCCGGTGCCTCCATCGAGGAGTGTGACGTCTTCAGCCAGCGCCTCCGCCTCGAGAGCGCGGACCGCGTGGACTCCGATGCCTTCATCCCCCATCAGGAGGTTCCCGATCCCCAGCACGAGCATGGCCTACTCCTTGGGCGCGGGCGCCGTGGGGGCCTCGCGGCGTTCGATGAACTTCCAGCCGCCGACGATCGACGAGAGTCCGCCCCGGCCCTCGACGTAGTCGTGGTACAGCACGAGGTACACGTGGGTGATGATGAACACGGGGAAGAACCACATCAGAAGGTGATGCCACTGCCGCACCGCGAGGTCACTGCCGAAGAACGGGATGACCCACGCGAACAGGCGGCCTATGCCGAACTCGCTCATCGCGGAGTAGAGAGCCAGACCGGTGGCCACCTGGGCGAGGAACACCAGAAACGACAGAAAGTACACGAGCCCGGCGAGCGCGTTGTGCCCCACCGACTCGAGCGGCTTGGCCTTGCCAAGCAGGATGTCGACGCGCAGCACGTGCAGGATTTCCTTCCATTGCGACGACTTCAGCGGAATGAAGTTATCCCACGTGGCGTACTTGTTGCCCACGAAGCCGTAGTAGATCCTGACCAGGAAGTTGAAGATCAGGATGTAGGCCACGGCGAAGTGGATGAACCGCACGGTGCCGAACCAGTAGCCCGCGTACGGCTCAGCTGCACTCACGAACGCGAGGGGCCGACCAATGAGGTAGCCGGTGATGCCCAGGGCCACGATGCAGGCGGCGTTGACCCAGTGGAAAAGCCGGACCGGCAGCTGCCACACGTAGACGCGCTCCATCGTATTGCCGTGCATAAGAACCTCCCTACTGGATGGTCACCCGGCTTACCGTCGCGCCGTGCTCGTCGTACACGTGGACCGCGCAGGCCAGACACGGATCGAAGGAGTGGATGGTGCGCAGGATCTCGACGGGCTGCTTCGGGTCGGCCACCGGAGTTCCGATGAGCGCTTCTTCGTAGGCCGAGCGCTGACCCTGCGCATCGCGCGGAGACGCGTTCCAGGTGCTTGGAACCACGAGCTGATAGTTCGCGATCTTCTGGTCCTTGATCACGATCCAGTGCGCGAGCGCGCCCCGCGGCGCCTCGGTAAGGCCCACGCCCTTGGCTTCGGCGGGCCAGGTCGAAGGATCCCACTTCGAGCCTTCGTGGGTGCGGGTCTCCCCGTTCTTAATGTTTGCGAGGAGCTGGCCGTAGAACTCCTTGGCCCAGCGCGCCACGAGACGGGATTCGAGGCCGCGCGCGGCGGTGCGAC
>JAGNNV010000093.1 GCA_017990495.1 Vicinamibacteria bacterium | reverse complement strand
GCATGACCGTCCACCGCACGGGGAAGCCCACGCGGGTGGTGAGCATGGACGGTTTCAAGTCCGGCGATGATCGAGGCCTGGTGCGCTACACCGATCCGCCCAAGGAGAAGGGCACCGTCTATCTGCGTCGCGACGACAACACCTACATCTACCTGCCCGCGGCAGAGAAGGTGGCCAGGGTCGGTCCGAAGCAGACGTTCGGCGGGGGCGACTTCAATAATGGCGACATCTTCCGGCTCTCGCTCACGCGCGACTACGAGGCCACGCTGGCCGGCGAAGAGACGGTGAACGGCGTCGCTTGTCATGTCCTCGAGTTGAAGGCGCGCAATCGCGGTGTGGCCTATGACCGCGTGCGCTATCTCGTGCGCAAGGACGGCACCTACTTCCCGTGCCTCGCCGAGTACTTCACCATCTCCGGCAAGAAGCTCAAGACACTCCGCTCCGACGAGATCGAAACCCTCGGGGGCAGGAAGCGGCCGACGCGCATGATCATGGAGAACGCTCTCGAGACCGGAGCTTCCACCGAACTCAAGTTCCTGAAGGTGGACGATCGGCCGAACCTGGACGAGCGGATGTTCTCGCCCGCGTCGCTCGAACGCGAGCGCTGATCTCGGGGGGAACGTCGTTCAATGAGGCAATGAAGAGCTCGTGCCTGCGTCGAGTGGCCGTGGCCGCTCTGGCCGCTTGCTTCGCGTTCGCCGCGGTCGAAACCCGAGCCGACGACTACGAAATCGGCCTTGAGGATTTCCTCTACCGCCCTCGGAACACGCTGCTCAACCGCGACAACATCTTCGGCCTCGAGCCCACCGAGAACCTTTTCCGGGTGACGGCCAGCGGACGCCGCGCGTTCGGGCGCTTCGCGGTGAAGGCTGCGGCCTTCGTCGAGCGGCAGACCGGCAAGACGGACAAGACCAACGTGACTTTCCGTCAGGCGTTCGTTGAGTACAAGACCGACGAAGGTTTTCTGGTGCGGGTGGGGAAGCAGAAGACGTCCTGGGGTTCGGGTTTCGCCTGGAATCCCACCTCTCGACTGGAGCCGCCCAAGTCGCCCGCCAATCCGGGCGCCGAACAACCGGGAATCGATGCAGTGCGCGTCGACGTATCGCCCACCGACTGGGGCTCGCTCACGCTGGTGGCTGGTCGGGCCCAGGCCGAACTCACCGACCTGCCGGGCGGGCTGGCGCGGGAGGCCGATCCCCTGTGGACAGGGGCGGTGCGGGCGCGCCTTCTGGTCAACGACACTGATATCGCACTCACGTATCTCGCCGGGACGGGCCGGCAGGGGCTCTTCGGCCTCGACCTCGGACGCACCTGGGGCCCCGTGGCTCTCCATGCCGAGAGCGCGCTCTATCGTGGATCGGAAATCGATCGGTCTCGTTCTGGGGACTCGTTCTACCGCATGGCCGCAGGGGCCTTGTGGACACCAGGCGACTCATCGGTTTCCGTCGAGTACTTCTGGAACAGCGAGGGTATGGATGACGCCGAGTTCCTCGCCTACACCAACCGCCTCGACGCCAATCTCACCAACGCCCGCAATCCGACGATCCCGGAGCCGATCCGCAACGCGGCCTTCGCGGCATGGAGCGTCGATGCCGCCATCCCGTTCTCGGCGAACCTCGGTCTGCGCCGGCACTACGCGTCGGTCGCCTTCACGCAACGGGAAGTGGCGACGGATCTGGACCTCAGCCTGCGCGCGATCGGAGGACTGTCCGATCGTGGACTCATCCTCACTCCCGGGTTCGCCTATGCTCCCACCGGCAACGTGCAAATGAGCCTCGATATCGTCCTTCTCTTCGGGCCCGAGGCCGCCGAGTACAAACTCGCCCCCATCAAGCGCGCCTTCCAGGCGCGGCTCAAGTACCGCTTCTAGTCAAGGCCGCGGTCATGGGTTCCGTCAGCGTCCGAAATGTCAGCAAGGACTACGTCCTCGGACGGACCATCGTTCGCGCCCTGCATGACGTTTCGCTCGAGGTCGAGCGCTCCGAGTTCCTCTCCATCGCCGGACCGTCGGGCTCGGGCAAGTCGACGCTTCTGAACCTGGTGAGCGCGATCGATTCGCCCACCACCGGCGAGGTCCTCATCGACGGAGTGAACCTCAAGGATCTGAGCGACAACGACCTGTCCGACCTGCGCGCCAACAAGATCGGCTTCATCTTCCAGACCTTCAACCTGATCCCGGTGTTGTCGGCCTACGAGAACGTCGAGTTTCCGCTGCTGTTCAAGCGCCAGGGCAGCGTTTCGCGAAGCCGGGTCAAGGAAGTGCTCGATCGTGTGGGTCTGGCCGATTTCATGCACCATCGCCCCGATGAACTCTCGGGCGGCCAGCGGCAACGCGTGGCGGTGGCCCGGGCCCTCGTCACCGATCCGTTGATCGTGCTGGCTGATGAGCCCACCGCGAATCTCGACTCCGAAACCGGGCAGGCCGTGATCGATCTGATGCTCGAAATCAACCGCTCCGCCGGCACCACCTTCATCTTCTCCACCCACGACCCGAGCGTCATGAGCCATGCGCGCCGGGTGGTGCGCCTGGTGGACGGCCGGATCGTGGCCTCGTAACCTCAGGACCGAATGCCCAAAGTGAATCTGCCCGTGCTCCAGGAAGCCCCTGTTCCTGGCCGTGTTTCCTGCCTCCAGTGCGCGCGATGCTGCACCTACGTCGCGGTGGGGATCAACGCGCCTACCACGCCGAAGCTCGCCACCGAGATCCTGTGGCACCTCTACCATCAGGGGGTCACGGTGTGCCGGGACGACGCGGGGGAGTGGTACGTGCAGTTCGAGGCCCGCTGCAAGAACCTCGGCCCCGGAAACATGTGCGAGGTCTACCTGAATCGTCCGCACATCTGCCGCGCCTACGACGACCAGACCTGCGAAGTGAACGCGCCCCAGATCGATCTCATCGAGTTCAAGGAACCGAGCCAGTTTCTCGACTACCTGCGCGCGAAGCGTCCCCGAGTCTTCAAGGCCATCCAGCACAAGTACGTGCCGCTTGCCCATCAGCCGGCCGCGGCCCCCGCTCGAGCGGGCAAGGCGTCGGCCCGACCGAGGTCGCCCGCGGCGAAGGCGAAGAAGCGCCAACCCTCGGTTCGCTGAGAGAATCACCCCGATGACCGAAACCTTGAAGAGCCAGCCATTCACCATCCGCGGGCGCACCTTCGCCTCCCGCCTGCTCGTGGGCACGGGAAAGTACCCGAGCTTCGAGATCATGCGCGAGGCTCACGCTGCTTCCGGCGCCGACATGGTGACGGTGGCGGTCCGGCGCGTCGACCTCTCCGCGGCCAAGGGCTCCGGCTCGCTTCTCGACTACATCGACACCCAGAAGATCTTCATTCTTCCCAACACCGCGGCCTGCTACACCGTCGATGAAGCGGTCCGCACGGCAAGGCTCGGCCGCGAAGCCGGACTCTCCGAGTGGGTGAAGCTCGAAGTGATCGGTGACCCCAAGACGCTTTATCCCGATGTGGTGGGTTTGCTCGAAGCCACCCGCATCCTCGTGGCCGAGGGCTTCATCGTTCTGCCGTACACCAGTGACGACGTGGTCATCGCGAAGAAACTCGAAGACGCGGGTGCTTCGGCGGTGATGCCCCTGGGCGCGCCGATCGGCAGCGGTCTGGGCATTCAGAACCCCATCAATATCGAACTCATTCGCGAGGCGATCTCCGTTCCCTTGATCGTGGATGCGGGTGTCGGGACCGCTTCCGACGCCGCCATCGCCATGGAACTCGGGGCCGACGCGGTGCTCATGAACACCGCCATCGCCGAGGCCCAGGACCCCGTCCTCATGGCGAGCGCGATGCGTCACGCGGTGCTGGCGGGCCGCGAGGCCTTCCTCGCCGGCCGTATGCCGCGCCGCAAGTACGCCTCGGCCAGTTCGCCGCTTCAGGGAGTGGTCGGGAAGTAGCAGCCGCATGTCTCTTCTCGATCGGAGCCCCGCCGAGGATGGACCGCTCGCGAAGCTGAAAGCGCGACAGGCCGAAGAGGATGCGGCCTATGAAGCCGCCCTGGCCGCCCTTGATCGTCTGGCCTCGTTCCCGCTTCCGAGCGAGACCCTCAAGGATCTTCCGGCCCAGCTCGAGGCCATCAATCGCCTCTGGAGCGCTCCCGCGGCCGAGGGCGCGTCTCGCGGTTTCTTCGATCGCCGAACTACCGAGGCCCTGCAGCCGGTCATCGCGCGTCAGCAGGAGTGGAACGCGAACGTGGTGCGTCTTCTAAACGGCTTCATCGCCGAGGAGACGAAGACCCTTGCCCACCTGCGCGAAACCTCCGCGGCCATGATCGGCTACGCGCAGCGCCTTCTCCCCACCGCCGATGCCCGCGACCGGGTGGCTTCGGCCAATGCAACCCTGCGTTCGGAGATAATCCTCGAAGCCTTCGACCGTCGTCTCGAATCCCTTCACCGCCGAATCGATGGACTTCGAGGCGTGCTTGACCGGGTCGAAGTTCTCGGAGCCGAGGTGCGGTCGGTGCGCGAGACGCTTTCCAGCCACGCGCCCGCCCCGGAAACCGCTCGGGCCGCGGCCGATGCGGCCGAGAGCAGCGCCTACGTGGCCTTCGAGAACCGCTTCCGACGCAGTGATGACGCGCTCGCTGCCCGTTTCGCCAAGTACGCGGTCGAATTCGGCTCATGCCCCGTTGATTCGGCGGTGCTCGACCTCGGCTGCGGTCGGGGCGAGTTTCTGCAGGCCCTGGCCCGCGCCGGGATCTCCGGGCGTGGGGTGGAGAGCAACGCGTCCGCGGTCGCGGTCTGCGGGGCCCTCGGTCTCGACGTGAGGCGAGGGGATCTGGTTCAGTTCCTCAAGTCGACGGAAACAGGGTCGGTGGGTGGCGTCTTCGCCGCCCAGGTGGCCGAACATCTGCCGCCCGCGGTGCTGCAGGCACTGCTGGTCGAGGCACATCGCGTGTTGAAGCCGGGCGGGCTGCTGATTCTTGAGACCGTGAATCCCCGCAGCGTCACGGGTCTGCTCGAGGTTTTCAATCGCGACCTCACCCACGAGAAGCCGCTTCACCCCGAGACGCTCTCGTTCCTCGCCGCCGCCGCCGGATTTCTCGACGTGCGGGTGGAGATGTTGTCCCCCATGGATCCGCTCTCGCAGCTGCGCAAGCTCGATGGCGGTTCCGCGGTTCCGGGCGCGGTGGTGGATACCTTCAACGAGAACGTGGAGCGCCTCAACGCGCTTCTCTATGGCTCCCTCGAATACGCGATGTTCGCGCGACGATGACCGGGCCTGTGATCACAAAGGGGGAACTCCGTTGAGACTCGCCCTGGTTTCACCCCTGCCGCCCGCCCCCACGGGGATCGCCGACTACACCGTCGACGTGGTGAAGGCGCTCGGCGTCGCCCATACGATCGAGCTGTTTCACGACCAGGCAGACATCGCGGCTTCGCTGCCCGCGCCGACGTTCCCTGTCGCCGACCTTCCCGCGCGAGCCGCGGTTGCCCCTTACGATGCGGTGATCTATCAGATGGGCAACGCTCCCGCCCACGACTTCATGTACGGATGGATGGACCGCGTTCCCGGCGTGGTGGTCCTGCACGATCTGGTTCTGCATCATTCGTTCGCCCGTCGTTATCTCGAGTCGCCCGAATCTCAGGCTTATGCCGCGGACCCCGGCAACCGCGCGAAGCAGATCGAGGCCGACAAAGCCCATCAGTCGTTCCTGGCCGCCATCGAAGCGGTCTATCCGGGTCAGGGCGAGCGGCTGAAGGACGCGCACTTCAACACCACGGGCGATCTCCTCCCTTACGTCTTCCCTCTGTTCGAGCCCGCGCTCGCTCGTGCCCGCGGTGTGGGGGCACACAATTCGTTCATGGTGGAAGCGATCCAGGCCGCGCGTCCCGATCTGCCCTGCGCCCGTCTCGCCATGCCGGTGGAGCCCGTGCCCGTTCCCGATGGCGCCGCCCTCGCACTGCGCGCGCGGCTCGGTCTCACCGCGGGAGGGCCGGTGGTTGGTTGCTTCGGCCTCGTCACCCGCGAAAAGCGGATTGAAACTGTGGCCCGTGCGGTGGGCCGCGTCGCTGAACATCACCCGCAGGTCCGCCTGCTCCTGGCCGGGCCGGTGAGCGATGCGGCCTGGCTCAGCGCGCTGCTCGAGCGCCTAGGCGTCACGGCACGCACTGTCGTGGCGGGCCGTTTGGGCGATGACGAATTCGCCGCGGCCATGTCGATCACCGATGCGGTTGTTCACCTGCGTTATCCCACCGCGCGCGAGACCTCGGCCGCGTTGCTGCGGGTGATGGCGCAGGGCCGACCGGTGGTGATCTCCGACATCGCCAACCAGTCGGAGATCCCGGCCGACGTGGTGCGCCGGATCGATCCCACCGACGAGGAGGGTGATCTCACCCGGGCCATCGACTGGATTCTCCGCAATCCGGAGCCGGCGCGGGCCATGGGCGAGCGGGCGCGGCGCTTCGTTCAGATCGAGCACTCGCCTGACCGGACCCGTGAAACCTACGAGCAGCTCCTGAAGTCACTCGAGCCCCACTATTCTGAGCGCTCGTCATGAGTTCCATCAGCATTGTCTTCCCCCTCTTCAACGAGGAGGACTACGTGGTGCGCGCCTACGAGGCCGCGGTGGAGGCGCTCGTTCCTCTCACCGACGACTACGAGATCATCCTCGTCAACGATGCCTCGACCGACCGCACCCGCGAGATCATCGAGTCGCTCGCGGCCAAAGACCCTCGGGTCAAGCCCGTCCACAATCCTCAGAACCTCAAGCTCGGCGGCACTCTGCGCGCGGGCTACGCGGTGGCTACCAAGGATCTGATCCTCTACACCGACGCCGATCTGCCCTTCGACCTGCATGAGCTGCGCCGGGCGGTTCGTCTGCTCGAGGTCCAGAAGGCCGACGTCGTCTCCGCCTACCGCTTCGACCGCACCTCCGAGGGCGCGCTGCGCGCGGTCTACTCCTTCTTCTACAACTCGCTGGTGCGCGCCATGTTCGGGCTCGCCCTCAAGGACGTGAACTTCTCCTTCAAGTTGTTCAAACGCGAGCTGCTCGGGAAGTTCACCCTGAAGAGCGAAGGCAGCTTCATCGATGTCGAGTTCCTCTGCCGCGCCCGCAAGGTGGGCGCTCACATCATCCAGATCGGTGTCGACTATTTCCCGCGCTCGCGCGGTGTCTCCACTCTCTCTTCTCCCGCGGTGATCGTGAAAATCCTGCGGGAACTCGTGGCCTTGCGGCGCGACGTGGCCTGAGGGCGAAGGTGCCGTCATGCGCGCCCTCTCCCTCTACCGAGACCAGTCGCCGGGCGTGCGTTTGCACACCCGTCTGCGCGCGTGGTCGGCGCCGCTCGACGCGGTGGTGGCGGCCTTCCCCCTGACCGGGCGGATGCTCGATATCGGCTGTGGTCACGGCCTCGTGGCCAACGAAATCGCACTGCGCAGTTCAGATGCGCGGGTGCTCGGCATCGACCTCTCGGAAACCAAGATTGCATCGGCCCGGGCCACCGCGGGCACGCGCTCCAACGTCGAGTTTTGTCATGTGGCTCTGGAAGACGTGTCCGAGACAGGGTTCGACGCCGTCGGCCTGATCGATGTGCTCTACCTCGTGCCCGAGCCGCTCTGGACACCCTTCCTGAAGACGTGTTTCGACAAACTCGCGCCCGGCGGTGTCTTCGTACTCAAGGAGATCGGCACCGAGCCACGTTGGAAATTCGAGCGACTCAAGCTCCAGGAGTTCATGAGCACCAGGATCCTGCGCATCACCAAGGGCGACACCATGCACTTCGAGAGCGGGGAGCGGTTGAAGCAGCGGCTGACGGAAGTTGGTTTCGAGAAGGTCGAGATCCGCAGGCTCGATGCCGGTTTCACCTCGCCCCACCTGCTGCTGACCGCGAAGCGGCCGGGCGCCCCGGACACCCGATGATGACTCGCCGTTTGATCGTGAGCGGCGACGACCTTGGCCTGCACGAGGCCATCAATCGTGGCGTCATCGAAGCGCACGAGCGAGGCATCGTGACCTGCGCGTCGGTGGTGGCCTGCGGCCGTGCTTTCGATCACGCCTGCGGCCTGGTCGCGACGCGGCCCCAGCTCGATCTCGGCGCCCATCTGACCCTCGTGGAGGAGGCGCCGATTCTCGCTGCTGACGTATTGAAGACGCTGGCCCCCGAGGGGCGTTTCCCACGGAGTTACCGCCAGCTTTTCCTCGAACTCCTGGCCGGACGGATTGAACTCCGCGAGGTTGAGTGGGAACTCGAGGCCCAGATCCAGCGTTTGAAGAGCGCGGGTCTCGCGATTTCTCATCTCGACTCGCATCAACACACTCACCTCTTCCCCGCGCTGCGCACCATCCTTCTCGATCTGGCTGTGCGGCATGGGTTTCGGGGCATCCGCGCGGCGGTCCGAGTGACGCCCAAGGCGACGAAGTTTGGTGTGCTTCTCGCCCCGCTGGCGAAGAAGGCGTGGCGCGAGGCCGTGGGTCGCGGTCTCAAGTCGCCCAACACCCTGTGGCTGCCGGCAACGAGCGGCCGGGTCACCGCTGCTCAACTCCTCGAGGGCATCCCCCATCTGCCGGAGGGCGTCACGGAGCTCGTCGTCCATCCCGGTCTTGACCAGGCTGTGCTCGATCGCGAGTATCCGAACTGGAACTTCGACTGGCCGGGGGAACTGGCCGCGGTGACGGCTCCCGAGGTCAGAGAAGCGCTCGTGCGCGAGAACATTCAGCTCACCCGGTACTCGGAGCTTTCTTGACCAGGGCTCACCGTCGCGCGCTGGCCCTCGCGATCTTCGCCGGCCTGACCCTGTTCCCGGTCATGGTCACACGCATGACCGCGCCGGGCAACCACGGGGCTCACGGACTCACCACGGGTTTCGGTCGAGGCCGCCTCGATCTTCAGGGCATCGTCTCGGAAGGCTCGGGCACCATCTCTCTCCCTCCCGAGCCCATGGCCCTCACCGTGCGCGTCTCCGGGGGCGCTCCGCTGCGGATTGTCGCGGATGGCGCGCAGCAGGACCTCGGCGTCACCGCGGTTCCCATCTCGGTGCGGCTGGACCTGCCTCGAGGTGGCACGGTGCGTCTCGAATCCGCCTCTCGTTTTCGACTCCACGATCTCGTCATCGAACGCGCGCAGCGCTCTGGATGGCAAGTGGGGGTTCTCGTTTTGCTCGGTCTCGCCGCCATCGGTCTGGCCTTGCGTGGGCCAGCGCCAGCAGCCGGAGCGGCGGTCGCACTCCTGGCCGCATTCACGTTGGTCAGCTCCGGCACGCTTTCATGGACCTTCGCCCGGATCGCTCTCGTTCAGATGGCGCCGGCGCTTTTTGTGATCCTCCTCCTTGCGCCTCTCGCCCTGGCGCTGAAGACGGCTCGTTTCTCCGCGCTGCGGGAGATCAGCCGTCTGACCCGTGTGGCCTTCGCCTTGTCCCTCGCTCTCATCGGCGCGGCGCTGGTGATGTTCGATCCGCCTCTTGCCCTGGGTGATCCCGGCGCCTATCTCGAGATGGGCGGCCGGTTCGCCGATGCGCTGGCCCGCCTTGGCTCGCCGCTGGGTCTCGGACCCATCCTCGCCGACGTTCAGCCCTATCTTGCTCTCCCCGCCACCGGTCTTCTTTATGGCCTGCTCCTCCTCCCCGGCGCGGGACCCGGACTCATCTACGCGGTCCAGGCCGTGAGCATGGCTTTCGCCGTGGCCGCGATGGTCTCGATCTGCGAGAGCGAGATCGGCCCGCGGGCGGGGAAGATCGGCCTGCTCATCGCTCTTCTGCATCCGTCGTTCACCATCCTGCCCGGGATCGTGCAGCCCGAACCCTTCATCCTCGCCGCCTGGACCCTGGCCGCGAAGGTCGCCCTGTCCGCGCTGCGGGAGCGTGATCAGCGCGGACTGCTCGCTGCGGGCGTGCTTCTGGGTGTGGGTCTCTCCCTTCATCCTCAGGGGCTCTCGTTCCTCCTTCTCGCCTTCGTCCTGTGCCTGCTGCCCTGGGGCCTTCAGGTTGCGCGAGAGCCTCGCTCCGTTCTCGCCCTGGCTCTCGGCATTTTTTCGGTGCTGCTGCCGGTGGCCGCGGCCGAACACTTCTCGAAGCCTCTCGCCCATGTCCTCGACAAGGAATACGGCTTCTTCGCGTACACCTCGCCCCATCCGCTCGGGTTCTGGCTTTACGTCGACAGCGATGGCTGGCAGGGCCCGCTGCGGATCGAGGACACCACCTATCAAAAGGAACTTTTCGCCCTCAAGGGGCCGGAGGCGGTGTCATCGAACTTCGGCGACGTGGCGCAGTTCGCGGCCCGGCACCTGGAGGTCTCCGCACAGACGGTTCTCACCAACCTGCATCGACTCTGGCATCAGCCCGACAACCCTTTCGCCGTTGCCTTTCCGCTGCCCTACGAGATCCAGATCCTTCTGCACCGCGGTCTGGTGGTGCTTTTCGTTCTGAGTCTGCCCGCGTTGCTCGGCGGTCGACTGGCCATCCTCGCCCTGCCTTTCGTCATGTTGTCGATGACCTATCCCGCTTACCACGTGTTCAACAAGTACGCGACGCCCGCTTTGCCCTTCACCATCATCGGCGCCACTCTGGTTCTCGACCGCATCATGGAAGGCCGACGGCAGATGAGCCTGCTCCGCGTGGGGCTCGGGGCGGCGGCGATGGGAGCGCTTCTCCCGGCGTCGTGGTTCGCGCGGGCGGGCGTCTCCGGCGACTTCTTTCTCCTTCTGGTCCGCGGTCTCCTCTGGGCGGGCCTCGCGGTGGCCCTGGGGAAAGCGATTCAGACATGGGGAGCCGATGCGCGATCGAGAGTGCTGGGTGGCGTCGTGGGCCTCTTCGTTCTCCTGCTCGCGTCGTTCGCCGCGGCCCGCACGGATACGAACCGCAGCGCCTGGTCAGAGCCCCTTGATCGACCATTCGAGGCGACCTGCTCCGTCCTGGGCCTGACGCCTTCGGACGACCCCGCGTGGCTTCTGTTCGACATCCAGTCGGCCGACGGGACTCCACCACGCGTCGAGGTCAATGGTCGGCTCCTCGAGCCGCTTTTGGCCACCATGCCCACCTACGGCCTCGCCACCGTGCGCGGCCACCGGGATCCCGCCGCTTTCCGTCAGATCTGGCGCGCCTCGATCAGCGACGAGATGCTCGCCACGGGTCTGCTGCACCTTCGCGTCACCGGCGGCGCGGGCGCGCGGATCTTCGGTGATGTCCGCGCTGGCCACGAAGGTCCCCAGCTTTCGGTGGGCGAGTGGCCGTACCTGAGCGTTTACCGACTGATGCACGAGGGGCAATACCGTTTGCCCACCCCGTCTGCGCCGGCCGCGGCCTGCGAGGCCAAAGGTATCTCGGGTCGCCCCGGCATCGCGCTGATCCGAATTCCTCAGGGTGAGGAAACCCGCCTCGCTCTCAAGACCAGCAAACCGCCGGTCCGGATCTTCTGAAGTCCGGTTGAAGTCCTAGAGCGCGGCGCGGGTGGCGTCCATGAGGCGCTTGATCTCGACCACCTCGGCTTCCGTGGCGGGAGCAAGCGGCGGCCGGGGAACCCCGCCTTGACGGCCGGAGAGGGTCACCGCGGCCTTCAGGCCGGCCACGCCATACGTGGCGGTGACGGCAAGGGCTAGCGGCGTGAGAGCCAGCTGCAGCCTTCGGGCGCGATCGTGGTCGCCCTCCTTGAACGCGCGGTAGACCGCGACGGTGGCTTCAGGGGCGCAGCCGGCCACGGCCAGAACGCCGCCGGAAGCGCCCAGGCTCAGGGCCGAGTACAACACGGGAGCCGAGCCCGCGGCGAGGGGGAAGTCTTTGGGAACGCCGGCGAGGATCTTCTGCAGATTCGCGATGTCGCCGCTCGAATCCTTCATGCCGCGGATGTTCGGGTGTTTAGCCAACTGATGGACGACCCCGGGCGGCATGGGCAGGCCGGTGGCGCCGGGCATCGAGTAGATGAGAACGGGGATGCGGGAGACGTCCGCCACCGCTTCGTAATGCCGCCGGAGCGCCTCGCCATTGAGGTGGCTCTTGAAGAAGAAGGGGTTCAGGACCAGAGCCGCGGCCGCGCCCGCGTCGGCCGCCTTCTTCGTGAGTTCAACCGTGGTGCGGGTGGAATCGGTCCCGGTGCCCGCGTAGATGGGGCGACCG
>JAGNNV010000406.1 GCA_017990495.1 Vicinamibacteria bacterium | reverse complement strand
GGAACCGCAACGTCATCCTGTGCGAGCGGGGGATTCGCACCTTCTCCGATCACTCGCGCTACACCCTCGACATCAACATCGTGCCGGAACTGAAGAGCCTCACCCACCTGCCCGTCCTCGTCGATCCATCACACGCCTCCGGCAAACGCGAGATGGTGGTGCCGCTCGCTCGTGCCGCCTTCGCCGCCGGCGCCGATGGCGTGATCGTGGAGGTCCATCCCTATCCGGATCGCGCGCTTTCCGATGGGCGGCAGTCGCTGAACCTCGCGCTCTTTGCTGATTTGATGCGCGGCCTCGACCGTTACGTGCCCGAGGCCGAGACTGCAGGGGCTCTCGTCGCATGAGCGTGCTCCACCGTCGTCTGCGCATCGCGCCCGCTCCCGTCGAGGCCTTCACCCGCCTCTACGCGGGTGACCGGTACGCTTTCCTGTGCGAGTCGTTGGGCGACGCCGGTCGGCACCGTTACTCGTTCCTCGGTGGCCGGCCCTCGCTCATCCATCGCAGTCGCCCTTCCGGGATCTCGGTGGAGGATGGGGACAGCGGGGAAATCCAGTCGGATCCACGCGAATTGCTCGACTCGATCCGCGCCCTGTTGAGCGACGCGGCCACCCTGCCCGAAGTTCCGCCCTTCTCCTCGGGCGTGGTCGGCTATCTCGGCTACGACGTGGTCCGAAGGTTCGAGGGATTGCCCTCCTCCCCTCCCGATCCCGAGGGCCTGCCCGACAGCGTCCTCCTCGTTCCGCGCGAGCTTGTGATCATTGACCACGAGTCGGGCACAACCGACATCGTGCTTCACGGGCAGGAAGACGGGGAGCGGCTCCTCGCCATCATCGCTGCGCTTGCGGGCGAAGATGTGGCCCCGACCCGCACCCCCGGCCCGCGGGAGAGGGTGTCGCTCGAGTCGCGAACGTCGCGTTCCGGCTTTGAGGCAGGGGTTCAAACTCTGCTCGAACACATCCGCGCCGGCGACATCTTCCAGGGCGTGTTGTCGCAGAGATTCGAGACCTGCTTCGAAGGCAACCCGCTCGACCTTTACCGCGCGCTTCGCGTCACCAACCCCGCGCCCTACATGTACTTCCTGAGATTGGGGGCCGATCACGCCGTCCTCGGTTCCTCGCCGGAGATCCTGGTGAGCCTCGAAGGCCGACGCGCGCTCACTCGGCCTCTTGCGGGCACGCGGCCGCGGGGAGCTTCGGGCGAAGAAGATCAGGCGAACGCGCGCGACCTGCTCGCCGATGAAAAGGAGCGAGCCGAACACGTGATGCTGATCGACCTCGCGCGAAACGACCTGGGTCGTGTGTGCGAATACGGTTCGGTCAAGGTCACGCGTCAGTTCGAGATCGAACGCCACGCCAGGGTGATGCACATCGTCTCCGAAGTCGAGGGCCTTCTGCGCGACGGGTTCGACGCCCTCGATCTCCTCCGCGCCACCTTCCCCGCGGGAACGGTCACCGGAGCGCCGAAGATCCGGGCCATGCAGATCCTCGATGCCCTCGAGCCGGTCCGCCGCGGCCTGTATGGCGGGGCCATCGGCTACCTCGACCCTTCGGGCCGGATGGATCTCTGTCTCGCCATCCGCACTCTCGTCGTGCATCGCGGTCGGGTGCTTTTGCAGGCCGGCGCCGGTGTGGTCGCAGATTCCGTCCCGGCGCGGGAGTACGAAGAAACCCACCACAAGACAAAAGCCCTGCTCCTGGCCCTCGAGGACGTCGCGTGTTAGCCGTCATCGACAACTACGACTCGTTCGTCTTCAACCTCGCGCAGGCTCTGGGCGCCCTCGGCGAAGAAGTCCGGGTGTTCCGCAACGACTCCATCGACGTGGCAGGTCTCCGCGCGCTGCAGCCAACGGGTCTGGTTCTCTCACCCGGACCCGGCCGGCCTGAAGGGGCCGGAGTGACGATGGATGCGATCCGTGAACTCTCCGCCGCCATTCCCACGCTCGGTGTCTGTCTTGGACATCAGGCCATCGCGGCCGCGTTCGGCGGGAAGGTGGTGCGGGCCGAGGCGCCGCGCCACGGCAAGACTTCGCCCGTGGAGCACGAAGGCCGCGGTCTGTTCGAGGGAGTGACGTCGCCTTTCGCCGCCGGTCGGTATCACTCACTCGTGGTTGAGCGTTCTTCGTTGCCCGAGGATCTTCAGGTGACGGCGTGGACGAGAGAGGGCGTGGTGATGGGCCTCGCCCACAAGAGGCGACCGCTCGTCGGTGTGCAGTTCCATCCCGAATCCGTCCTCACTCCGGAAGGCGAGCGCCTTCTCGCCAACTTCGTTCGATTCACCCGCGAAATGAAGTCCGATTCAAATTATTGACCGTCAGGTGTTTGCGTCTGGAGCCTTACCCGGATCGGTCCTCCGAGTGTAGCCTCGAACCGTTCTCGCGTGCCGCTTCCGTCGCGGCCGCTTTGGAGGTCACATGAAAGCTCGCCATCCCTTGGCTCTGGCGCTCGCCGCGCTCACTCTCTCTTCCACCGCTCCCGGTCAGGATCAGAAGAAACCTCTCACGTTCGGCACCGAAGTCAACGTGGTGGCGGTGCCGGTCTTCGTCACCGACAAAGACGGAAAGACCGTGGCCGGGCTCACGGCGGCCGACTTCGAGATCGAGGACGGAGGCAAGGCCACATCGGTTGAGGGTTTCCTCGCGGTTTCCGGCGACGGTGAGTTGCGTGTCCCGGTCGACTCGATGTCGAACCTCACTCAGCTCACTTCTCGCCGGCAGTTCGTGCTGCTGTTCGATCTGGCCTTGACCCGCGCGGTTGCCATCGAGCGGTCACGCTCCGCCGCCCGCGCCTTCGTGCAGAACGAAGTGGGCCCGCGCGATCTTGTTTCCGTGGTGGCGGCCACTCCGCAGGGGATGAAGGTGCTGCTCGGCCTCAGCCCCGACCGCGTCCAGGTCGTTCAGGCCATCAACGCCATCGGCAGCGGCGATGTGGGACGAAACCGCGATCCTTTGGGCATCATCTTCGATACCGGTGTGGACTCGACCATCACCGCGGCCTCACTCCTTGACGGAGGCCAGCAGGTGGCCGCCGATGAATCACGCGAGCGGGCTTTCATGATGATGAAGAACGAGCGACAGGTCTATGCCCAGAAGATCACCGAGTTCCTCGGCGGTTTCCAGGCCCTCGCGCGTCAGCTCGACGCCATCCGCGGGCGCAAGAACGTCATCCTCTTTTCGGAGGGTTTCGACACTTCGATTGTTTCCGGAACCATCGGGAACGAGCGGGCCACCTCGTCCGCCTCCGTCACCACCGG
>JAGNNV010000405.1 GCA_017990495.1 Vicinamibacteria bacterium | reverse complement strand
ATGCGGACCTCCACGTGGGCCCCGTCCGGCATCCGGATCTCTCGCGGTTCGGCGTCGTCAACACCGGACGCGGGGAGCGCGGGCAAGACTCGGGCGAGCGTAGCCCCTACCGGAGCGAGGGTGGCTCCAATCATCGCCTGCGCGGCCGGGTTGCTGTCGACCACCCAGCCTTCAGCGTTGACCACGATCAATCCATCGTGCAGGCCCTCGACAGCGAGACCGCGCGCGATCGGCAGGAACCTGAAGAAATGATACCGGGCCATGGCCCAGCCCACCGCGGCAAAGGCCGCGGCGAAGATGATCGGGGTGGGATCGATGGGAAGGGTCACCCGGCTGCTCAAATACAGCAGGTTGGCGATGAGGACGATGCCCGATCCGATCAGCACGAGTCCAAGCTGACGCCGGTAGAGCGGAGAGGCCACGAAGCGCGCGGCCATCAGCAGGCTGCCGAGCGCGCCGATCACGTAGCTGTAGACCATGTGGACGTAGAACCATGCCCCGAAGTAAACGTCCGGGTCTGGTCGCCCTTCGACCGCGACCAGACGGTCCCAGACAAGGCCATGAGCATCATTGGTGGCGACGGCCAGAATGGTCAGAGCGGGCACGAACATCAGGGCGCCGATGCGCGCCGGCCGCAGCCACTCTCTATGGCCGACGTAGGCGAGCCCGGTCATGAGCCACAGTGGAGGCGAAAGCGCGATCCCGACGTACTGGATCCGGGCGATGATCTCGCCCGCCGGCCCATCCCCAAACAGCAACCAGCCCGTCTGCCCCCCGCACCACACAGCCACGCAGAGGCCGGTGAGAGCGGCGTAACCCCAGGCCGGTCCGGGCCGGCGTTTCCACAAGGAATAAGACACGCCAAGGCTCAAGAAAAGACCCAGAATGGAGGGTGCGATGAAGGGAAAAAGCACGTATCGCGATTATCCGCCATTTCCCCGGCAGGCCGACTTAAAGACCGGGGGAATTGATACTCCGGCTCAGGGTTCGCTTTTCTTCGGCTCGTCGAGTTGCTCCAGCGTCGCCGGCTCGGCAACCAGTGCTCGTGCCTTCTCAAAGCCTTCGATCAAGCGACTGATGAGTTCGTCATCGCGCAGAAACAGGGTCCAGTGGGCCCGCGCCGCATCGAGCTGCTTTTCTTTCGCGTGGTGGTGATCCAGTGCTTCAAGAGCCGCCGTCGCTTCGTCGGCCCGACCCAGTTGCCCCGCCGCGGCGATGAGGGAAAACGCGACCAGCGACGTCTCAAAGGCGTTGATCCTCTTGGCCTCGGCCAGCGCCTCGTCGTATTCCTTCTTCCGATAGTGATCCATGAAGAGGCCGAGGTGGAGCATGCCAAGGTGGTTCGGGTCGAGGTCGATGGCACGGCGCACCATCGGGATGCCCCGGTCCCACTCGCCCATGAAGGCGATGTAGTTGCCGGCGATTCCGATCGTGTTTTGGTTCAGGGGGTTCAGGGCGATCACCCGATCGGAAGCGTTCCTCATGCCCACCCTGTCGTTCGTGTAGAAGCTGGTTGACACCAGCCGGCTCCAGCCGAACTGGCAGCCCGGGTCGATCTCCACGGAACGCCGCGCGGCCCGAGTGGCCCGGCCCATACCGTCCGGAAGAGGGTTGATGCCCCACACTATCTCCTGCTCGTAGAGACTGCCGAGCGAGGCCCAGGCGAGCGCGTGGTTCGGCTGATCCGCGACCGCGGCCTCGAGGGCGGTGCGCAGCAGGGCGTGTTCGTCGGCACGCAGGCTGCCGAACAGGAGGTAACAACGCAACACGAGTTCGTGAGGCGTCAATTCCGCGAGCTTTCGCTCGCGAAGAGGAAACGCCATCGCCTTGAGGAAGGGGCCGCCGGCGCTTCCAATGGTCGACACCACACGAGAGGTGATCTCGTCCTGGAGATCGAAGAGGCTCGAGGATCCGAGCGCACGATCGAATCTCTCCGCCCAGACGTTGGCTCCGGAGTCGGTGTCGACCAGGCGGGCGCTCACCCGGACGGAGTTGCCCGACCGCCGCACGCTGCCATCTACGACGTACCGCGCGTCCGCGTCTTTCGAGGTACGGACGGTGAAGGTCTGGAATCGCGACAAAGCGGTGCCGATGTCCTCGGTGAGACCGCGCGCCAGGCCGGCGCTCTCCTCATCGCTGCCGTCGCTGGTGAATGGATGGAGCGCGACGACGTAGTCGCGATCCATCGAGGATGCTGATTGTCCGGAACGGACGCGCGTCGTCGAGGGTCCGCTCGATGTGGGTCTGGATGCCGGGCGAGGTGCGGACGCGTTGAGGTGACTTTCGGGCTCGGCCCCCGCGAGAACCAGCGCCTTCTCGAAGCCCTCGACCAAGCGGTCGACGGCGTTCTCGTCCCAGACACCGTTCGCGTAGTTCGCGCGCACGCGCTCGACGGACAGCCATGCGGGGTCGATCCGCTCGAGGGCCGCGATCGCGCCGCGTGCGTCCTCAGCGGAGCCGGTCTGTCCGGCCGCGGAGGCGATGGTGAGGTGGGTGAGAGGCAAGCTGTCGATGCCGATCAGCCTCGCCGCTTGGAGCGCCTCGGGGTATTCGCCCGCGAAGAAGCGGCGGTAGAACGCGGGCATCCGGTACCAGCCCGCGGTATTGGAATGAAGGGACATGGCCCGCCGCGCCAGTTCCTCACCCCGTTCGATGTCACCGGCGCAGGTCAGCATGAACGCGACAACCGCCAGTTTGGAGGTATCCAGAGGGTTGATCTCGATCACCCGTTGCGCAGCCGCCCTCAACCCAGGCAGGTCCCGGGCGCGTCCGCGCATCAGAGTCAGGACCACCCAGCCGCGAATGCAGGTGGAGTCGATCTCGATCGCGCGCTCAGCGGCTTCCCACGCGCGTTCCAATGGAGTGGCCCGAGTATTGTGACCCATCATCGAGTGCTCATGAAACCGCAGCATTGCGAGGGTCGCCCACGCGTTGGCGTCGTTCGGCCCGCGCACCACCGCCTCCTCCAACCCGTCGCGCAGCGCGCGGTGCTCTTCGACCCGAAATCGCTGTTGATAAGCCTCATACCGGATCAGAAGTTCGAAGGTTGAAAGTCCCTGCCAGGAGGCGATCCCGAAGCGCCGCCACCATGGACCTCACCAGTGCTCGCGCCGCGGATCTCGTATGGGCCGACGCGGGCGCCGGGAGAGAGGGACATTGTCTTGAAGTCTAGGGCAGCAAAGGCGGCGCGGGGTTCAGTCTCCCTGCCCGCGGCCGCCGGCTCCCTCGATGAGGCCGGGCTTCAAGGAAT
>JAGNNV010000404.1 GCA_017990495.1 Vicinamibacteria bacterium | reverse complement strand
GTGTGAAGCACGCCATCACCCCATTTGACGATGGGCCGGATTGCCAAGATCTATGTCCTTTCGTTGGCCTCGGCCGAGAGGCCGAAGGCGTGGGCCCGCAAGGCGCGGGCACTTTCAAAGTGAGCCAGAACCTGGGCGCGCGAGTCGCCCCCGTAGGTTTCGAGCAGGGCCTGGGCCAGGACGATGCGCACCATGGCTTCACCCACCACCGCGGCCGCCGGAACCACGCAGGTGTCGGAGCGCTCGATGGCGGCGGGGGCCGGTTCGAGACTCTTCAGATCCACCGAGGGCAGACGGTTCATCAGGGTGGGAATGGGTTTCACGATCGCGCGCACGCGGACCTCCTCGCCGTTCGAGATGCCGCCCTCGATGCCGCCCGCGTTGTTCGAGGGACGCGTGAACCCGCGCTCGGGCGAATGTCCGATCTGGTCGTGGAAGGCGCTGCCGCGACGCCGCCCCGCGTCGAACCCGTGACCGAGGGCCACCGCCTTCACCGAGGGAATCGACATCAGGGCCTGGGCGAGCTGCCCGTCGAGACGCAGCGTCCATTGCGCAAAGCTGCCGACGCCGGGGGGCAGTCCGCGCACCGCGATTTCGATCTCCCCGCCGAGGGTGTCGCCGTCCTTCTTCGCCGCGTCGATGGCCGCGCGCATGCGGCTTGCGACCCCTTCGTCCACGCAGGCGACGTCGGACGCGGAAGCGCCGTCCATTTCGTCGAAAGTAACGTCGCGGTCGATAAACGCGGCTTCGATTCCGACCACATGAGACCGGACCTCCACGCCGAAGACATCGAGCACGGACTGGACCAGCATGCCGGCGGCCACCCGTGCCGCGGTGTCGCGAGCACTCGATCGTTCGATGATGTTGCGCAGGTCGGTAGTGAGGTACTTGAGCGCGCCGGCCAGATCGGCATGGCCGGGTCTGGGGGCGGTGCGCTCCCGTCGTGAGATTGCGGCGGCCGCCTGGGTGGCATCCACGATCGGGTCGGGCGACATCACGTCGCTCCAGTTCGCGTGATCCTTGTTGCGAACGAGCAGGGTGACGGGGGAGCCGAGGGTCAGTCCGTGGCGGACGCCGGAGATGATCTCGACCTCGTCCTGTTCGATCTTCATGCGCCCGCCGCGGCCGTACCCCCGCTGCCGCCGCGCCAGTTCGGCATTGATACGCACCTTGCGGATCTCCAGGCCCGCGGGCAGGCCCTCAACCAGGCAGAGCACCGCCGGTCCGTGAGATTCACCTGCGGTCAGGACTCGCATTTCCCGGGGAGCCTATCAGCCGAGGGCTTGAAGGTAGGCGGCGAGAGTCCGCCGTCCGGTTTCATCCCACGAGAAGATCGCCGCGCGGGCGAGGCCCCGCTTTCGCAGGTCGGCGCGCAATCCCGCATCGCCGGCCAGGGCGAGCAGACCGTCGGTGATCGCGCGGGTGTCTTCAGGATTCACCAGCAACGCCGCCCCCTCGCCGATTTCCGCCAGAGAGGTGCGGTTCGAGGTCAACACCGGCGTCCCGCAGCTCATCGCCTCCACCACCGGAAAACCGAAACCCTCGAAGAGGCTCGGGTAGACGCAGGCGAGGGCGTGCGAGTAGAGAGCGGGAAGCGACGCCTCCTCGACATAGTCGAGAAGGATGACGCGATCCGCCACGTCGGGGCGTCGGGCGCGGGCGTAGATCTCTTCGCATTTCCAGCCGCGTTGTCCCGTCAGCACGAGGTTCACCCCTGGGCTCGCGGCGCTGAATTGGGCGAAGGCATCGAGCAGGCGGACGAGGTTCTTCCGCGGTTCGATGGTTCCCACGAACAGAAAATAGGGCCGATCGAGACCAGAGTAGCGAGGTCGCTCGGCGACGGGGCGGAACATCTCGGCCGCGGCGTAGGGAATAGGGATCACGCGACCGCCTGGCAGGTGGAGGTCGTCGATCACATCCTTGCGGGTGGCGAGGGACGGGGTCAACACCAGTCGCGCCGCGCGCGCCACTCGCGGCACGAGACTCGCGGTGAGCCACTTCTTCCGCAAAGTGTGGTGCTCGGGAGTGCGGGTGAGGCTCATGTCGTGGATCGAGACGACATAGGGTCCGGTTCGAAGGGCGGGCGCCAGATAGTTCGTGTAGTGAACGAGGTCGGGGCGGAGCTTGCGCAGAAGCAGGGGAAGGAGGAACTGCATCCACACCGAGCGGATGGGGAAGCGGAAGCCTTCGACGAGGCGCGCCTTTGTTGGAAGCGCGCGATCAACGCTGCCGTTGGTGAGGAGCAGCAGTTCATCCACCTCGTGACCCACCGCCGCGGCCAGATGCTCGACGATGCGCGCGGTGTAGTAGCCCACGCCGGAAATGCGACCCCGCAGGGTGGTGACGTCAATGGCGACGATCATCGAGAGAGACCCCGCTCAGGCCGGGAGGGCGCCACCTTACTTCGTAGACGCCTTCGCATGTGACGCCGTTCGAACTGTCATAGCTCGATTACTGAATGCCGCCTCAGAAACCTCACCATCCCTCACCGCAGAAAGGGCGCTCTTGATGCTTCTCTCCCTCCACTCTCATTCCTCCGACGACAATTTTCTCGAGGCCCTCAGGTCCCTGGTGGCGCGAGGCCGACACGCCGAAGCCGATCGGATGGCCCGCCAGTGGCGCCGCCGGCTCCCCGGCGCCCAGGGCCGCGTGTTCCTCGCCCTGCGCGCGGAAATCGCACTGGGCCTTGGCCGGTTCGCCGCCGCGCTTGACTGGGCGGGAGAAGCGCTCAAGTGCTTCGACATCCCCCTCGGTCTCCTTCGCGCCCTGGAGGGCTCGAGGATCCGCGCGTTGCTTGGCCTCGGACGATTTCGCGAAGCGCAGAGCGCGATCGAGTCGCGCTACGCCTCCATCGACCGGGCCGGGGTGGATCTGCGCCTGTTCCGCGGTGAAGTGGCCCTTCACGCCGGCCGGTTGACCGAGGCCCGCGCCGAAGCGGAGCAGGCCTGCGCGCTGGCCGCGTCCACGCGTCTTCGCCATCGGCTGGTGAGCGCTTCGATGCTGCGTGCCCGAGTGGCCCGCGAGCAAGGCGACGTCGCCCATGCTCACCATCACCTCGATCGCGCCCGGAATCTGTGCAACGGCCTTCGCGACGCTTCGGCGCTCGGCCTCGTTCTTTCCGATCGCGCCGATCTGCTCGTCCATTCGGGCCTTTGGGCTGAGGCCGGACGGGATGCCGTCCAGTCGGGCCGCGTGTTCGCCCGCACCTCGTCTCCCCATGAGCACCTGAGCGCGGGGCGCCGAACCGGCCTTCTGG
>JAGNNV010000092.1 GCA_017990495.1 Vicinamibacteria bacterium | reverse complement strand
AAGGATGCTAACGCTAAGCTCGGAACCAATGGCTCCCCGGAAGAAGGTCACCAGCCCCGGCCTGTTTGGCCACGATGAAACCGGGTCCCTTCCCGATACTCCAGCGAAGGCCGCTCGCAAACGCGCTTCCCCCAAAGCCGCTATGGCGCTCGATGAGCGGGTGACCGCCTCTTTGGCCCGATTGCCCGACCTCGTCGAGCGACTCGAGGCTCTCATCGCCGAGGTCCCCCGCGCCGACCAGTTCGAGCCTCTGGCCGAACACATCTACTCCTTCGCCCAAAGCGGCCCCCGTCTCATGGACTCGCTCGAGTCGGTGAAAGATGCGGTGCCGCAGATCGAGTCGGCCACGGCGGCGCTCGGGGAAACCGCGGCCACCCTGCAAGACACCAATCAACGGCTGGCCGAGTCCCTGCTCCGCCTTCCTGCGGCCGAGGACTACGAGCCCCTCGCCGCCCCGCTCATCGAGTTCACCAAGATCTCGCCCGCTCTGACCGACGCTATCCGCGAGGCGGTGGCTTCCTTCGCGGCCGTCTCGCAGGTCACCAAGCGCCTCGAAGGGATCTCGAAGCACCTTAAACAGGCGGAGACCGCGGAGCCCGCTCCGCCCAAGGTCCGGATTGAAGCTCCTCCGCCCCTTGCCCCTGCCGCACCGAGAAACGGACGTGTGGCCGAATCTCTCGAGACCCTCGCCAACGAAATCGACGGCGCGCTCGAAAAGATCCCCAAGGATCCGGAATACGCCCGAGTCGCCGAACAGCTTCGCGAACTGGCGACGGTTTCGCCCTCTCTGATGGAGTGGATGAAAGAAGTGAAGCCTCTCTCTCCGCCGCTCGCGGGATCGGTCATGACGCTGCGCCGCGTGGCCAACACTCTGCGCGAGAATGCCTCGGTGCTGAGAGGCGAGAAGAGTCAGTGATGTCTTTCCGATGTGAGCCGTGACCCGGGCGGGAACCGCAAAACCAGACGAGGAGCCCACCATGTTTCGAATACTCGCGAAGGCCTGCGCCGTTCTTTTCGTCGTGGTCGCCACCGCGTCGGCCGAGACTTCGGGCGCGTCGACCTCCACGGATAAGCCCACCCTCGCCCTCGTGGGCGGCCAGGTCATCGATGGTTACGAGGGCCCTCCCATCCGTGACGGTGTCGTCCTGATCGCGGGCGAGCGCATTGTGGCCGTGGGGCCGCGGTCGGAGGTGGTGATTCCCCCGGGCACGCCCGTCATCAACACCGAGGGGATGAGCGTCCTGCCCGGTCTCATGGACATGCATGTCCATCTGATGATCGTCGGTCACGCGGACTACGAACACTGGGACACCACCTATGTGAGCCGCTTCCGCGACGAGATCATGCCCGCGGCGGCGAGACAGCTCCTCATGGCCGGGGTCACCACGGTGCGCGATCTCGGGGCTCCTCTCGAGGACATCCTCGAGGTGCGTCGCCGCATCGAGAAGGGCGCCATTCCCGGCCCGCGCCTCTTCGTTTCCGGGCCCTTCATCCAGCACGCGCCCTACTTCGAATACGAGAAGTTCGTGCGTTGGGGCGTCACCGGCCCCGAGGACGCGCGGGCCAAGGTTCAAAAGCTCATCGATGCCGGTGTCGACTTCATCAAACTCATCGACCAGGATCAGATGACGGACGATGAGGTGGCCGCGGTGGTATCGACCGCCCACGCGGCGGGGAAGCCGGTGGTGGCCCACGCCCACCGCATGGACGAGATCCGCATCGGCCTCAAGCACAACGTCGATGGCTTCGAGCACACGGGTCTTGCCACCGCACCGGAATACCCGCCCGACATCATCGAGGGACTCAAACGCCGGAACCAGACCCTTTACTGGTGCCCCACCGTCTCGCCGCTCTATCTCACGAACTACACCGCCCAGGTCTTTCCCGAACGTCTCGACGATCCGCTCTGGCAGCAGGGTCTGGCCCCGGACATCGTCAAGGACATCCAGGCCTCGCTCAGGAATCTCACCCAGCTCGACTACTTCACTCTGACCTTCCGCCGTATCCCCACCCTGCAGAAGAAATTCCAGCAGCTCCGGGAGACCGGAGTGACTCTGCTCGTGGGGACGGACAGCGGTATCCCCGCGAACTTCCACTCCGACTCCACCTGGCGTGAACTCGACACCTGGGTGAAGTTCGGGATGACCCCGATGCAGGCGATCGGCGCCGCTACCCGCTGGCCCGCCCGCTTCCTGAAGCAGGAGAAGAACCTCGGAACCCTCGCCAAGGGACGGCTCGCCGACATCATCGCGGTGCGCGGCGACGTGCTCTCAAACGTCACTCTTCTGCAGAACGTGCCCATCGTCATCAAGGGCGGCGTACGGGTGAAGTGATCGGGGCGTTCGCTGCGGCTTCGGGCCTGCTCGTCCTCGTCGACTCCCGTCTTCCTTTTCTCGCCATAGCGGCTCTTCTTCTGGCCGCGGTGTCGCTGCTGCGCGACCGGTCGCGCGTCTTTCTTCCCGTGCTGGCCCTCGCTTTCGTGGCTCTCCACCTGCTTGGCTTCTTCGTGAGCGTGGATTCACCGGTCTACTTTGCCTACACGTCGTCGCTCTTGGCCGACCGCGATCTTGACTTTGAGAATCAGTGGGCCCGGCTCGCACTGAACATCACGTGGCCCAACCCACAGCCCATCGGACCGGGGCTCCTGTGGGCGCCCGCCGTGGGCCTCACCCATCTCTGGCTTCTGGCTACGGGCGGCGTAACCGATCCGCTGGTGATCGGCCCACCCTATTTCGCGGCCGCCGCGGCCACGACTCTCGCCGTGGCGCTGGCTGGGACCTTCCTGCTCGCGCGGACCCTCGCACTCGTCCATGGTCCGGTTCCCTCATGGCTCGCCGTCATCGCTTCGATCGGGGCTTCGCCCATCCTGTACTACCTCACCGTTTTGCCGCTGATGGCCCACGGTCTCACTTTCGGCCTCACCGCGATCACCCTCGCTCTCACTCTGCGCGCGGAGCGGGAAGGCACCCTGCGGGCCTGGGCGTGGTGCGGAGCCGCGCTCGGCCTGGCCGTTTTATGCCGCACCCAGGCTGCGGTGCTTGTTCTCTTTGTGTTCGCGGGTCTGTGGCGTTCTCGAGCCTCTATTGGACAAGCGGGGCTCACGGTCTTTTCCGCCCTCGGCGTGTTCTCCCCGCAGTTCCTGGTCTGGCGGATCCTCCACGGCTCGTTCGTGACCCTGCCTCAGGAGGAGGGCTACATCGATCTCACCCGCCAACACGTGATCGATGTGCTCCTCTCCGCCGATCGTGGACTCTTCAACTGGCACCCGATGCTCCTTCTCGGCCTCTTTGGACTCGTTGTCGTGGTGCGAGGACGGGGTGCCTATTGCCTGGCCGCGCTCGTCATCTTCGGTGTCACCGCTTTCGTCAACGGAACGGTGAGGGATTGGAACGGCTCCGATGCCTTCGGCGCGCGCCGCTTCGACGTGGTGATCCCGCTCTTCGCTTTTGGCATGGCTGGACTGTTCGACCGCATGCGTCGCCACCTCGTGCGTCGACCTTTGCTCGTCCCGGCAGCCGTCATCGCGGCGGCCACGCTGTGGAATGCGTCCCTGATCGATCTCCGCAAGGGCCGGACCGTGACCGCCATCCCCCTGAGCGAACTGGCCAGCCTGCAGACCGAGCAGGTTCGGCGCGCCGCCGACGCCACCGCCGGGCGATTGGGTCCGGAAGCCCGGGCGGTGATCTACAAGATGTTCGTGGGCCTCTTCGCCTATGACAACTACTGGCCGGGCGGCGACTTCGACCTTTCGACCCTGGAGCCTCGCTTCCTGGGGAAGGGCTGGTCCGAGGTGGAGATGTGGGAGGACGGAGCGAAGTTCCGCTATCTGCTCTATCCCGAAGGCTGTCTGCTCATTCCCCTCAACGAACCTTTCGATCTGCGAGGTCACCTGCTGGCGAGAGCCCCCGCGCGGATCCCGGATCAGCGTCTCACCGTTCTGCTCAACGATCGAGTCTTGACCGTGGCCGATGTGGGCGCGGTCTGGACGGAGATTCCCTTCGAAGCCCCGCAGCGGTTGTGGAACGCGGGTGAGAATCGTTTCTGCGTGAGGGCGGCGAAGAAGCGCCCCGGCGACGAGGGAGACGATCTCTCCTACGCGGCCGCGGTGGTGCGCGTTCAGCTTCCCTGAGCGTTCGTGCCTGTGCGCGCCCGGCCCCGAGTTCGGGCCCGTCGTTCCTTGCGGCCTTCGACCAGGGCCTCGCTCAGAGCGGCCCGAGGGTCGACCACGCCGAAGCCCTGCTGCTCGTGTTTGAGTTCATCCACCCGATGAGCGGTGCGGCTCAGAATGGACTTGATCTCGAGTGGTTTGAGCCGCGGGTTGGCTTCGAGCATCTGGGCGGCGATCGAGGCCACGATCGGCGAGGCGAAGCTCGTCCCGTCCACGTGTTTGTACGACTCGGAGATGACGTTCTGGTCATGGAACTTCATCAGAACCAGTTGCCGGATCAGCTGCGGGGCCAGGCCCACCGCCGCGTCCAGGCTCTCATCGACTCCCTGGTAAGAAGAAAGCACCTCGGCCAGGCGGGCGTCCTCCGTCTGAAGGAGGAGGGAGAAGAGCGCCGCCTGCTGCGCGGTGGTGGTTTCCGGCAGGAGGGGCGCGGCCACCCAGATACTGGGAGCCACGATCTCCGGCTTCTGAAGGCCGTCCACCGTGGGCCCGTAACTCGACTGGTACGGGGTCAGGCCGAAGCGGCTCAGGCGATTGCGATCGTTGAAGCCTCCCACCGAGAGAGCCGAGGGCGAGGACGCAGGCGGTATCACCGGATGCCTGGGTGAGTTGCCCGCGTTTCCCACCGCCGCGCACACCAGGATGCCCGCCCGGGTCGCGGCCTCGACTCCCTCGCAGATGGGATCGTCGAGGTAACTCGCCTCGTAGTCGCCTCCCACGCTCACGTTCACGATGCGGATGTTGTGCTTCACTCGATTCTTGAGGATCCAGTCGAAGCCAAGACGGATGTCGTGGTGGCGGACGCGACGAGCGGTGCCGCACTGCACCAGGACCACCTCCGCCTCCGAGGCGATTCCGCGGTAGAGACCCTTCGACAGGTTCCCGTTCCCACATGCCACCACCGAGGTCATGAGACCGTGCCAGCCCGCGGCCTTCGGATCCTCGATGTCGGACCTTCGTGAATCGGCGCGTGTCACGTCGACGTACTCGCGGATGCGATCGACCGGCTTCACCAGATCGGGATGGGCGAAGAAACCCGCGTCGAGAAAGGCGATGGTGACGCCTTTGCCGCGATACCGCGTGGAGGCGCCCAGACGTAACGCGATGGGCAGGATGGGTGAACTGGATCCATCCGACATGCCTGCGGCCCGGAAGTAGGAGAGGGCGCGGCGGAACCTGCGCGCGCACGCCGAGCAGCAACCGGTGTGCGCTTCGAGCCAGGGGAGGTTGATCCGGATCAGCGACTCCATCTCCGCTGAGGGAGTCACGGTGGCGCGCGCAGCCAGGCAGATGGAACACAGCTCGGTCATGCGCAGCGGGAGTTTAAGTCGGAGGGGACTAGGATGCGCGCATGCGACTTGAAGGCCGGACCGAAAGCGTCAACGTCGAAGATCGTCGTGGGCGGAGGATGCGGGGAGGCCCGGCGGGCCTCGGGTGTGGAGGCCTTCTGCTGGTGCTCGCCCTTTCCTACTTCACCGGACAAGATCCCCAGACCTTCCTGCAAATCCTCAGTCAGGTGCAAAACGAACCCGCGGCCACGGACAGCGGACCATCCGCGGCTCCGAACGATCAACTCGGCAAGTTCGCGGCCATCGTGCTCGCCGACACCGAGGAGACCTGGCGCGGCCTCTTCGCGGAAACCGGGCAGACGTACGAGGAGCCGCCCCTCGTGCTCTTCAGCGAGGGTGTGCGTTCGGGCTGCGGAGCCGCTTCGTCGGCGACCGGCCCTTTTTATTGCCCGGCCGACCACAAGGTCTATCTCGATCCCGTCTTCTTCAATCAACTCTCGCAGCGCTTCGGGGCCCCCGGCGACTTCGCCCAGGCCTATGTCATCGCCCATGAGGTGGGCCACCACGTGCAGAATCTGCTCGGGGTTTCGGCCAGGGTGACCGAGGCTCAACAGCGGGGCAGCGAGGCGCAGGCGAATGCGTTGTCGGTCCGTCTCGAACTGCAGGCTGACTGCTTTGCCGGGGTATGGGGCCACCGTGCGAACCGCGACCGGAAGATCATCGAGCCGGGCGACTTTGAGGAGGGTATGCGTGCGGCCGCCTCCATCGGTGACGACGCCATCCAGGAAATGTCCCAGGGTTCCGTTCAGCCCGAGTCGTGGACCCACGGTTCGAGCGAGCAGCGTCAGTTCTGGCTGAGGCGGGGGCTCTCCACCGGCGATCCGAATCGCTGCGACACGTTCAAGGAGACCCGCCCCTGACCCGATCGCTCGTTCAGGGAGCGAGGGCCGCCCAGGCCTCTTCGGCCGAGAAGCTGTAGCGCTCGCCACAGAAATCGCAATCGACCTCGACGGTTCGCCGGTCGGCCAGCAGGCCCCGGATCTCATCGGCGCCCAGGACTTTCAGCACCGAGCCCACGCGTTCCTTCGAACATCGGCACACAAAGCTCACCGGGCGTTCGGGCAGCAGGCGCACTTCCTCCTGATGGAAAAGGCGGTGCAGCAGCGCCTCGTCGTCGAGCTGCAGCAGTTCGTCCCGCGTGGCCGTGGCCGAAAGGGTCTGCACCCGATTCCAGACGTCCGGATCGGCTGTTTCCGTCTTTCCGCCCTGTCCGGGGATTTGCTGCACCAGAAGACCGGCGCAGACAGAGTTGTCGGCGGCAAGCACGAAGTGGCTCTCGAGTTGCTCGGAGCGGCGCATATACCCATTGAGCACACCCGCCACCGATGTCCCCTCCAGGGGGACGAGGCTCTGGTATGAGTCGTAGTCGCCCCCGGGATCGATGGTGAGGGCGAAGGTCGCTCCGTGAGTGAGGTCGTGCAGGGACATCGCGGCGTCAAGCGGCGCAGTGGGGTCGAAGCGCGCCATGGCCCGCACCGACAGATCAGCGCGACACTCCGCGACCAGCAGGGACAGAGGTTTGCCGCCCTGGATCTGCAGGGTGAGTCGACCGTCCTCCTGCAGCATCTTCAAGGTGGAGGTGAAAAGCGCCGAGGCGGCGAGGCACTCTCCGAGCAGGGACATGATCGGTCCGGGGTAGTTTCTCCGGGCCAGCAGCGACCGCCATGACTCGCTCAGCCGGACGTACTCCCCTCTAACCGCGCCCCGGCCGATGATGAACCGGCGCGTGGCGTCGGTGGTCAAGGAATCCGTCATGCGCGTGGACGTGGCGACCGGCTAGTCGAGAACGACGCGTTCCGCGTGTTTCGGGACGTGGGTCTTGAAGCTGCGCTCGGATTCGATGCGCGCGGCCAGGGCGAGAGCCGCGTCCTCTTCACCGTGAGTCACGAAGACCTTTCTGGGTCCCTTCGTGATCGCGGACATCCAACGCAGCAGCTCGGTCGCATCCGCGTGGCCGGACAGGCCCTTGAGGTCGGTGACTTCGGCGAGGACCGGGACCTCGGTCTTGTGGATGCGCACGGTGGCCGCGCGATCGATGAGACGCCGGCCCAGTGTGCCTTCGGCCTGATAACCGGTGATGAGCAGCGTGTTTTCGGCGTGGGGCAGCCGCACGCGGCAGTGGTGGAGGATGCGGCCGCCTGAAAGCATCCCGGACGACGAGATGATCACTGCGGGCCCGCGCAAATCGTTGAGCGCCTCCGACTCTTCGCGCGTTCTCGCGAGCCGCACCCACTTGCTGTTCAAGACACTCTGTCCGCCCACGAGAGTGAGGGCGTCCTTGAGCGACTCTCCGTGGCGGGCGTAGATGCGGGTGGCGTCCACGGCCATGGGCGAATCGATGTAGATCGGGAAGGGGCGGAGTTTCTGCTCATGAACGATCCGGTCCATGAGCCACACCATCTGCTGCGACCGGCCCACCGCGAAGGCGGGAATGAGCAGCACGCCGCCGCGGGCGAAGGTGCGGGCGAGTACCGCCTGCAGCTGTTCCTGCACGGAGATCACGGGATGCTGTCGATTACCGTAGGTGCTCTCCACCACGATGTAGTCGGCATCGGGACAAGGCGCAGGATCGTGGGCCAGCACCGCGTTGTAGCGGCCGACATCGCCGGAGAAGAGGAGGCGCCTTGTCTGGCCCGAGGATCCGTCCTCCACCGTGAGGTCGACGGAACTGGCGCCGAGCAGGTGCCCCGCCTCGCGGAACTGGAAGGAGAAGCCCGGCGCCGCGGTGTGCGGCTTGCCCATGGCAATGGGCACGAACAGCTTCAAGGCTCGTTCGACGTCCCGATCGGTGAAGAGAGGCAGCGCGGGCTTGTGGCTCGTGAATCCCTTCCGGTTCAGATACTCGGCGTCCTCCATCTGGAGATGCGCGGCGTCTTTGAGCAGCACCTCGGCCAGTTCCACGGTGGGCGGAGTGCAGAAGATCGGTCCCTTGAAGCCATTCGCCACCAGCCGAGGGATGCGGCCGATGTGATCGAGGTGAGTGTGGGTCAGCACCACGGCTTCAACGTGGGGGGCGGGAAAGTCGGGATCGACCCAGTTGCGCTGGCGGATGTCCTTGCGGCCCTGGAACATTCCGAAATCGATCATGACCTGGGATTTGCCGGAGTCCACGAGGTAGGCGGAACCGGTGACCGTGCGGGCGGCGCCAAGGAATGTGATCGAAATGGGCATCTTCGTTTCTCGCTTCTTTCTCGGTTTGCTGCGGTCGCGCCGGGCGGGCTCGTTCTCAGGATAGCCGTTCGATGGCGAAAGCTGCTTCCTCTGATATGGTCTCGTCCTCGTGACCACCGTCAATCGCTACGCGCGCCGTTATTACTACCCGGGAGGGTCCCGGGTGGCCTAGAGCTTCGTCATCGCTCCGGTCCGCGTCATGGGCCCGCTCTCCTGAGGAGCGGGCCCTTTTCTTTTTCGGCGCCCCATGAAGGAACAAGGATATGAACCACACGTTGCTTGAACCGCCCACCCTCACGCTACCCCCCGGGCACCCCGGGGAAGGTGACGACGCCTACATCGCGCGCCGCATCGCGCTCTCCGAACTCGTTGCCTCGTCCGGGGAAGGAAGCGGTGTGTTGCCCACGGTTCGCTACACCGGCGAGGAGGCGCGGGTATGGCGCGCCGTGATGGATCGATTGGCGGAGCTTCATGAAGTTCACGCGGCGTCCTCTTACCGCGACGGCTTCCAGCGGCTTGGGCTATCGGTCTTCCAGCCGCCCGTGCCGGGGGAACTGGCGTCGCGGCTGCTCGACCAGACGGGATTCGGTTTGGTCCTCACCGACGGTCTCCTCGACGCGCGGGTGTTCCTG
Organism: Vicinamibacteria bacterium; assembly: GCA_017990495.1. Classification (GTDB taxonomy): domain Bacteria; phylum Acidobacteriota; class Vicinamibacteria; order Fen-336; family JAGNNV01; genus JAGNNV01. The sequence continues at coordinate 2,804 of JAGNNV010000092.1, read as the reverse complement.
GCCCACCTCGGGCAGCGGCGTCAGCCCTGCACGGTGTACTTGCGTCACGGGTCGAGGCCGGACTACACCCCGGAGCCGGACCTGGTCCACGAGGCGGTGGGCCACGCGCCGATGCTGACCGATCTTGAGGCTGCGCGATTGAACGAGATCATCGGGCAGGCCGCGACCACGGCGTCGTCAGCACAATTGCGCGCTCTGCTGCGCCTGTACTGGTTCACTCTCGAGTTCGGACTGTTGGAAGAGCGCAGCGGTCTGCGAGCCTACGGCGCAGGCCTGCTCTCTTCATTCGGAGAGCTGCCGCACGCGTTCTCCGATGCCGTCTCGCGACGTCCGTTCCACATCGCGGAGATCATCAACCAGGACTACGCCCACGACCGGATGCAGGAGGTGTTGTTCGTGGCGCCGAGCCTGGAAGCGGTGCTTCGGGACGTCGAGCGGTGGATAGCGTCCGACGAATACGCGCGCCTTACCTAGCTCAGCATCTTCCGGAGCACGGTTTGCAGGATGCCGCCGTTCTTGTAGTAGTTGATTTCGACCGCGGTGTCGAGGCGGCAGGTGGCTTCGAAGGTAAAGCTCGTGCCATCGGGGCGGGTGGCCTGGACGGTGAGGGTTTGACGCGGGGTGAGGCTCTTCTCGTCGAGGCCGGCGATGCTGATCGACTCGTCGCCCTTCAGGCCAAGGCTCTCCACGTTCTGTCCATCCTTGAAGACAATGGGCAGGACGCCCATGCCCACGAGGTTGCTGCGATGGATGCGCTCGAAGCTCTCCGCGATGACCGCGCGCACGCCGAGGAGCAGGGTGCCCTTGGCCGCCCAGTCGCGCGATGACCCCGAGCCGTATTCCTTGCCCGCCAGGATCACGAGCGGAGTGCCCGCTTCCTTGTACTTGATGGCCGCGTCGTAGATGGGAAGGCGTTCGCCGCCGGGCTGGAACGCGGTGACGCCGCCTTCCACTCCCGGCACCATCAGATTCTTGAGACGGATGTTCGCGAAAGTGCCGCGCACCATGATGCGGTCGTTGCCACGCCGCGCTCCATAGGAGTTGAAGTCCTTCTTCTCGACACCACGCGCCTTGAGGAAATCGCCGGCCGGAGACGCGGCCGCGATATCGCCAGCGGGCGAGATGTGGTCGGTCGTGATCGAGTCGCCGAAGATGGCCAGCACGCGCGCATCTGCGATGCCCTTGAGCGGGGCAGGCTGCATCGACAGGCCCTGGAAGAAGGGAGGCTCCTGGATGTAGGTGGACGGTTCCTTGAAATCGAACAAAGCACCCTCCGCGACCGAGATCGCGTTCCAGTCGGGATTGCCTCCGAAGACGTCGGCGTAGCTCTTCGTGAACAGCTCCCCGGTCACCGAGGCTTCGGCGTCCGCCACTTCCTTCATCGTCGGCCAGATGTCTTTGAGCATCACGGGCGCGCCGGATTTGTCGTGGCCGATGGGGTCGGTCGCAAAGTCGATGTCGGTAGTGCCGGCCAGGGCGTAGGCGACGACCAGCGGCGGTGAGGCGAGATAGTTCGCCTTCACGTCGGGGTTCACGCGGCCCTCGAAGTTGCGGTTTCCCGACAGCACGGCCGAGGCCACGAGTTTGCCGTCGTTGATCGCCTTTGAAACCGCGGGCGGGAGCGGACCCGAGTTGCCGATGCAGGTGGTGCAGCCGTAGCCGACCACGTTGAATCCGATCTTCTCGAGGTCAGACAGCAGGTCGGCCTTCATCAGGTACTCGGTGACGACCTTGGATCCCGGAGCGAGCGAGGTCTTCACGTGGGGCTTCACGGTGAGGCCTTTCGCCACCGCCTTCCGGGCCACGAGACCGGCGCCGAGCATGACCGACGGGTTCGAGGTGTTGGTGCAGCTGGTGATGGCGGCGATGGCCACCGCGCCATGAGCGATGGTGCTGGCGGCGCCGTTCATCTCCACCTCCGCGGTGCGGCCGAGGTCGTCTTGGCCGAGGCCGAAGCCGCGGTCCTTGACCGGAGCGACGAGAGACTTCCGGAACGACTCCTTCATCGCCTTCAGGGACACGCGGTCCTGTGGACGCTTTGGGCCGGCCAGCGACGGCTCGACCGTCGAAAGGTCCAGCTCGATCGAATCGGTAAATACGGGCTCGGCCGAGTCCTTCGTGCGGAAGAGGCCTTGCTCTTTCATGTAGCGCTCAACGAGATCGACTTCCTCGGCAGTGCGGCCGGTGTTGCGGAGATAGCGGAGGGTTTCGTCGTCGACCGGGAAGAATCCGCAGGTGGCGCCGTACTCGGGGGCCATGTTCGCGATGGTGGCGCGATCAGCGAGAGGCATGCCGTCGAGGCCGGGCCCGTAGAACTCGACGAACTTCTCGACCACACCCTTCTTGCGCAGGGCCTGGGTGACGGTGAGGACCATGTCGGTGGCGGTCACGCCTTCGCTGAGCCGGCCCACGAGTTTCATGCCGATGACCTGCGGGGTCACCATGTAGAGAGGCTGGCCGAGCATGGCCGCTTCGGCTTCGATGCCGCCCACGCCCCAGCCGAGAACGCCGAGGCCGTTGATCATGGTGGTGTGCGAGTCGGTGCCGACAAGAGTGTCGGGGAAAGCGAAGGTCTCGCCATCTTCCGTCTTTGAGAGCACTCCCTTGGCCAGGTATTCGAGGTTCACCTGGTGGACGATGCCGGTGGCGGGCGGAACCACGCGGAAGTTGTCGAAGGCCTTCTGGCCCCACCGCAGGAATTCGTAACGCTCGTTGTTGCGCTCGAACTCGAGCTTCGAGTTCTGGGCGAGGGCATCCTTCGTTCCGTAAGCGTCGACCTGGACCGAGTGATCGACCACGAGATC
>JAGNNV010000403.1 GCA_017990495.1 Vicinamibacteria bacterium | reverse complement strand
CCTGGTCCTTGGGAACGAGCATGCCGATGGAGAGCGCCTTCACGCCGTGCGCCATCGGGGGAATCATCTTCTGGTCTTCGGTCAGTTCAATGGCGCCCGGCTCCATCTCGATGCCGAGCATCTGGGGGAGGTTCGGACCGTAGACGTCGGCGTCCATCACCCCCACCCGCGCGCCCTTCTTCGCAAGCGCAATGGCCAGGTTGACGGTAGTGGTCGATTTGCCCACTCCGCCCTTGCCCGCGCCCACCGCGATCACGTTGCGAATGCCGGGAATGGCCTGCGAGGTCATCCCTCCGCGAGCCCGCACCTGGGCGGTCATGTTGACCATCACCGAGGACACGCCGGGGAGGGCGCCCACCAGCGCTTCGGCCTGGGCCTTCATCTGATCTTTCACCGGGCAGGCCGGTGTGGTGAGTTCGATGGTGAGGTCGACCGAGCCGCCCTGGATCTTGACGTCCTTGACGAAGCCAAGGGTCACGATGTCCTTGTGGAGATCGGGGTCCTGGATGGCCTTGAGGGTTTGGAGGATGGTTTCCGGGGTAAGAGACATTGTTCCTTTACTCGCTGATGGCGAGGGCAGCATCGACGGCTTTTTGCAGTCCTTCGAACTTGCCGGGCGGCGAGCCGAGGAACTTCTTGACGATCTGACCCTTCTTCCCGATCACGAAGGTGGTCGGAAAGCCCTGCTTGGCCTTGTACTTGTCGAGCAGATCATCCTCGCCCAGGAGCTGCGTGTAGGCGACCTTGGTCTTCTGCAGAAACTCCTGGATCTCCGCGGGCTCGCCGGAGTCGAAGATCACCCCCACCATCTCCACGCCACGATCTTTGTTCTTCGCGTAGAAATCGGTGTAATCGGGGATTTCCTTGATGCACGGCGCGCACCAGGTGGCCCAGAAGTCGACCACCACCACCTTGCCCTGATACGAGGCGAGGGTGGTTTTGCCGCCAGCGAGGTTCTGGAGGTCGAAGGCGGGGGCCGGGGTGTTGATCTGGCCGGGAGGGGCGCCGCATGCGGCGCCCAAGACGAGAAGGCAGACGACGAGCACAAGACGCAGCGAGGACATGGGAGGGCGAGTATAACGACCGGGCTCGATGCCCCCCACAGGGAGGTCTTCGCGGCGTATCGTTTCGGAAATGACCCAGACTCCACGTTGGCGCTCGCCCTTCCTGCTGACCGCCCTCCTACTCCTGGCGCGGTCCGCCGCGGCCGCAAACCCTGCCCCCCCGGTTGAGGAGGCCCTCTTCGAGAAGCTCAGGGCTGCTCTTGCCGGCGTCGACGCGAGACTCGACGGGGTGTTGGGTGTGGTGGTCAAGGACCTGGCCACCGGCCGGACCCTTGAGATCCGCGGCGATGTCGTCTTCCCCCAGGCCTCGTCGATCAAACTGGCGCTCGTCTACGAGTTGTACCAGCGGGCGGCTGCCTCGAAGATCGACCTGCATGCGCTGCGTTCCCTGCCCAACATTCGGGCGGCGGGCAGCGGTGTCCTGCCTCTTCTTTCGGACAAGGTTCAACTGACGGTGCGCGATCTGGCCGTGCTCATGATGGCGCTCTCCGACAACGCCGCCACCAATATCCTCATTGATGAGGTGGGCATTGCCGCGGTTAACGCGAGGATGGACGCGCTTGGTCTTCCCAAGACCCGGCTGCGTCGCCGCATGATCGACCTCGCCGCGGCCCGTCGGGGGGAGGAGAATGTCTCGACGCCGCGTGAGATGGCGCTCCTGATCGAAGCGATCCGGAAGGGCGACGGGTTGTCGCCGGTTCTGGCCGACGATCTTCGTGCCGTGGTGGGCGTTCCCAAGAGCACCGGTTTCCGTGATCCTCTGCCCGGTGGACTCACTATTCTCGACAAGCCGGGGTCGCTCGAAGGCGTGCGCACCGCCACCGGGCTCGTGGATCTCAAGCACCGCCCTTACGCGCTTGCCATCATGACCACGGCGCTGCGCCATGATCCCGACGGCGAGAACGCGATCCGCGAAGTTTCGCGACTCGTTTACGAAACCTTCGACCGACTCGACCGCGCGTCGCCGGAGGGGCGGCTGCTGGGCCGATAGCCCATGTACGCCACGGGCAACATGTCGGTCGCTGAGGAAACTCCGTCTGCGACCAGTCGAGCGCGCAGCCTGGCCTTCGCCCAAGCGACCGCCGTCCGGTCGCTGAGGGAACTCCGTGCTGCGGAGCGGTCGAAGCGACCCTCGCGGGGTGGCTTGGCCCAAGGGCCCAGACTGCGCGCCTGCAGGAAGTCCTTGGAGCAAGGGACCTCTGCTCAGCGTCCCGCGGGGGGCGTCCGCGTCTCAATGACGCCCACGAGCGGCACACCATCGGCCTCCGGCATCTCGAATCCCAGGAGCCTCGCGATCGTCGGTGCGATGTCGATCTGACGCACCAGGGGCAAAGGAACGCCGGGCTTCACTCCCGCGCCCGAGACGATCAGGCCGGTGAACATCCGCGGCTCGGTGGGCAGGAAGCCGTGGGCGCCCCGCCTTGTGGTGCCAACGAGAAAGCTGTTCTGCGCGAAGCCGTCTGACAGGTAGTAGCCCTCCGCGGGCTCGAACATGAAGAGGGCGCCCGGATCGGCCCCAAGCGCCTCGAGTTCTTTGCCGCCGATCACCCGGAAAAGTCCCTTGTAGCGGGTGCGGGCCAGGTTCTCGAAGAGGGTGCTGACCCGTTCCGCCATCGCCGCGTCGGCGGGATTCTGAATCCGCACCGCCATGCCATGCAGCAGCGCCTGCCATTCGGTCACGTTCCCCTTGTCATCGGTCTTGAGCAGACCGGCTTCCCGCAGAATCACGTTGGGCTGAAAGAGAGCATGCACGCGGGAGAAGCCGTGGTCGCCGGTGATGACGAAGGCGGTGCGAGCCCTGATGCCCGCTCCCTCAGTGGCGCGGATGATCGCGCCGATGTGGGCGTCCACCCGCTCGAAGGCGGCGCGAGCCTGCGGCGATCCCGGACCGTGCGCATGCTGAGCGGAGTCCGTCTCCATCAGATGCACGACCATGAGATTCGGCTTCTCGTCGCGGATGATGCGGACCGCCACGGCGGCGGCGAAGCGATCGCGCTTGATCGGATCGACGTTGTCGCGCTCCCCGAAGCCACCGAGATCGGCGACGACGGCGTCCACGAGGCCCGGGGTGGAATCACGCCGCGCGCGGACCAGCCAGGTGGAGTCGGATGGCGCTTGATTGCTCTCCGGATAAAGGACGTCCATCGACGCTCCCACCGAAACCGGCCACGACACTCCCGCGGTCTTTAGGCCATGGCCTCGCGCCACGTCCCAGATCGCGGGTGCCTTGACCGCCTTGTTCT
>JAGNNV010000091.1 GCA_017990495.1 Vicinamibacteria bacterium | reverse complement strand
TCACGCCTCGCTCTTTCAGGATCGCGGCCACGCGATCGGCGATTCCCGCCGCATCGCGCACGATGAGGACCGAGTCCGTGAAAAGGCCCCGGGGGGCGAAGCCGGGACGGGCCGCGGCCCGGCGGACACCCACGAATCGGCCGAGCGGGGCGGGTGCGGCCCGCGTCGCGGCGGCGGGGTTGGCGGCCGTCGCCGCGCCCGCGGCTTCGGGTGTCGATGCTTCCGCGGACCCGGTGGATGAGGACGGCGGTGGCGCGCCCGGACCGCCATCGTCACCCGCGCCACCGAGGCGTTCGAGCACCTGGCGCAGGGTGCGCAGGGCCCCGAGTTCCGCCGCAGGGATGCTGGGGAGTGACGGCACCTGCTCCTGCACGGCGGAGAGGATCTCCACGCGCTTGATGGAGTCGATGCCGAGGTCGGCTTCGATCTCCATGTCGAGGCCGATCATCTCTTTCGGATAACCGGTCTTGTCGGCGACCACGCTGAGGAGGACCTCGAGGATCGACGACGCCGACGGCGATGCCGATCCGGTCGAAGGCGTGGCTGCGACGCCGGGCGCGGTTGCGGCCACCGCGGGTGCAGGTGGAGCGGCGCCGAGGTCGGTGCTCGCGCCGAAGCGGTCGAGGATGTTGCGCAGGGTGCGCATCGCCCCCAGTTCAGCGGCGGGGATCGAGGGCAGGGAGGGCACGAGTTCCTGGACCGCGGAGAGGATTTCCACGCGCTTGATGGAGTCGATGCCGAGGTCGGCTTCGATCTCCATGTCGAGGCCGATCATGTCTTTCGGGTAGCCGGTCTTGTCCGCCACCACCGCGAGGAGCGCGCTCGTGATCGAGTCGCCGCCCGGAGCGGGAGAAGCGGGAAGCGCCGATGCCGCGGAGACGGACGGCGCAGCCAACACTGCGGAACCGCCCGTGGGCGCCGTGACGTCGGCGGCGGCCCCGAAGCGGTCGAGGATGTTGCGCAGCGTCCGCATGGCGCCAAGTTCCGCGGCGGGGATCGAGGGCAGCGACGGCACCTGCTCCTGAACGGCGGAGAGGATTTCCACGCGTTTGATGGAGTCGATGCCAAGGTCGGCTTCGATTTCCATGTCGAGACCGATCATGTCCTTCGGGTAACCGGTCTTGTCAGCGACGACGGCGAGCAGCGCTTCGGAGATCGAAGGACCAGCGGCGGCCTTCGGGGCCGGGGGTGCCGCCACCGGTGCGGGGGGCGGGGGAGGCGCCATCACCGGCGCAGGCAGCGGAGCCACGATGGGGGCTGCGGCCGTCTGGACCGGAACCGGAGGGGCCAAGGGCATCGCCTGGCGGAACGTCTCAGGCGCGGGGGGAAGTGGAGCGGTGCGATCCGCGACGAAAGCGGACGCCGTCGTTGCCGGCAGCGGCTGGCCGCTGATGCTGGCGATGGCGGCCTCCGACGTGCGCAGGAAGGCCATGTGCGATTCGGCCATCGAGCGCTGGTACGCGGAATGCGCCTCGGCGGTTTGCCGTTGGACCTCGGCGAAGGCGCGCAGCCATTCCGGATCCTGGACGTTGGAGTTCGACTTCAATTCGTGACTTTCCTCATCGTGAGAAGGCGTTGGCGGGGCCGGGGGCGCGGCGGCGACAACGGCCGGGACAGGTACGGGCGCGGGGGCTTCGATCTTGCGCGGCGGGTTTGGCTTGGGCAGGCTCTCGGATCCGCCTTTGGGCGGGTAGGGCTTCGCGTAGTTGGCGCCCGAGAGCATGATGGCGTGGGGCTTGGGCGCGACGCGCCGAGCCTCGACCCGCGAGCCTTCGAACAGTCCCGCGAGGTTCACCGCGAAGCCATGAGCGGCGAGTGTGCCGATGGCCTGGAGGAAAGCGGTGGCCCCGTTCGCTCCCTTCTTATCGGTGGAGAGAGCGAGGTGGGGTGCGTCGCCCAGCGTGTCCTTCACCAGGCCGGTGAGCACGGCGCCCGGGCCCACTTCGATGAACGTGCGCACGCCGTCCGCAAACATGGTCTCGATCTCTTCGGAGAAACGCACCGATGAGGCGATCTGCGAGGCCAGCGTGGCGCGGATCCCGTCCTCGCCCCCGGTGTAACGCTGCGCGGTGGAGTTCGCGTACACCGGCTTCGCCGGGACGGAGATGGGCTGGCTCTTGAGGAACGAGGCGAAGGGGTCGACCGATCCCGCGACCACGCTCGAATGGAAGGCGGTGGCGACGGGCAGACGGGTGCCTTTGAAGCCCTGGGCCTTCAGTTCTGCGGCGGCGGCGTCGACCGCCTCGGTCGGTCCGGCGATCACCACCTGCTTCTTCGAGTTGCGATTGGCGATGACCACCGGGGCCTTGAGCAGCGCTTCGAGAGCCTCGACCGTCTTCTTGCCCAGCGAGATCGCCCACATGGCGCCCGATGTGGTGGCGGCATCGCGCATCAGTTCACCGCGTTTGCGCGCGGTGCGCAGCATCGACGTCGAGTCGATGGCCCCCGCGGCATGGAGGGCGGTGACCTCGCCGAAGCTGTGGCCGCCGAACACGTCGCCATCAACACCAAGGTGGCGCAGCAGGCGCAGGGTGGCGAGACTGGCGAGACCGAGTGCGGGCTGGGCCCACTCGGTGGCGGTCAGACGAGCGGTCTGCGCCGATCGGGCTTCGTCGGTGAAGGCATTCGGCGGGAACACCATCCGGTGGATGGTCGACTTCGCCCCTTCATCACCGAATTCGAGGGTCGCGTGGTCGTCCCAGGCCTGCCGCGCGGCGTCGAAGCCCATGGCGAGGTCGCGGCCCATGCCCACGGCCTGCGAACCCTGGCCGGGGAAGAGGAATGCGACCGAGCCTTCGGCCTTGGGGCCGCGGCCGTAAGTGGGGCCACCGGGCAGAGCGAAGGCGGGTCCGTCCACCTTGGGCAGGGCGAGGCCCAGTTGCTTCGAGAGGTCGGCGGTGGAAGTGGCGACGATGGCGAGACGGCAGTCCGCGGAGGCGTCGAAACGCGCGGCCGCTTCCTGCGCCGCTCCGCTCAGCGAGGCTCCGGCCTCGAGATCGGCCACGAGAGCGTCGATGGCCGCACCCATGGCCGCGGGCGTGGAGGCGGAGAGCACGACAAGCTCGGCGGGAAGTCCGCGCATGCGCAGGGCTCGTTTGCCGGCGCCCGTGTATTCCTCGAGAGCGATGTGGAAGTTGCTGCCGCCGAAACCGAACGAGCTGACTCCGGCGCGGCGGGGGTGGTCGCTGCCGCGGATCCAGGGCTTGGCCTCGGTGTTCAGATAAAACGCTGTCTCCTCGATCTTGAGCGCGGGGTTGGGAGTTTCGATCTTGATGGTCGGAGGCAGCACCTTGTTGTGCAGGGCCAGCGTGGCCTTGATCAGGCCCGCCGCGCCGGCCGCCGCCTTGGTGTGACCGATCTGCGACTTGATCGAGCCGAGCGCGCACCACTGTTTGTCGGCCCGGCTCGTCTCGCTGAACACCGCCTCGAGGCCACCGAACTCCGCGGCGTCGCCCGCCTTGGTGCCGGTGCCGTGGGCCTCGATAAGCTCGACGGTGTCGGGCCCGAAGCCTGCGCCTTCGTAGGCGCGTCGCAGCGCCTTGGCCTGGCCCGCGCTCACCGGAGCGTAGATGCTCTTGGCCCGGCCGTCGGACGAGGATCCCACGGAGTTGAGCACGGCGTAGATGGGATTCCCGTCGCGTTCCGCGTCTTCGAGCCGGCGCATGCCCAGCAGACCGATGCCCTCGCCCAGCATGGTGCCGTCGGACTTGGCGTCGAAGGGCCGGCAGTCGCCCGAGAACGAAAGGGCCGGCGTCTTCGAGAAGCACATGTACATGAAGATGTCGTTGAAGGTTTCGACCCCGCCGGTGATGACGAGATCGGAGCTGCCGAGGTAGAGCTCCTGCACGCCCATGGCCAGGGCCCCGAAGGCAGAGGCGCAGGCCGCGTCGACCACGCAGTTGGTGCCGCCGAGATTCAGGCGGTTGGCGATGCGTCCGGCCACCACGTTGCCGAGCAGACCAGGGAAGGTGCTTTCCTGCCACGGCGTGTAGGAGTTCGCGATGCGATCGCAGATCTTCTGGACTTCGTCCTCGGGGATCCCGTTCTCACGCAGGGCGCGCACCCAGATCGGGCGCTGAAGTCGCGAACCCATCTCAACCAGGAGTTCCTGGGCGGAGGTGATGCCGACGATGACGCTGGTGCGCTCGCGCAGTGCGTCGGGGAACTGGCCTTGAGTGACGTCATCGAGCAGTTGCCGGGCCACGATGAGACCCAGGAGCTGGGAGGTGTCGGTGGCGGGGATCACGGTGGGCGGCATGCCGTGCTCCATGGGGTCGAAGGCGACCTCGGGAATGAATCCGCCGCGCTTCGCGTAGGTCTTGTCCGGCGCCTTCGGGTCGGCGTCGTAGTAGTCGTCGATCAGCCAGTGGGCCTTCGGGATCTCGGTGAGCTGGTCTTTGCCCGCGACGATGTCGCGCCACATTCCATTGACGTCGGTGGAACCGGGGAAGAGGGCGCCAAGGCCCACGATGGCAATAGGTTGGTGTTTTGGGGGCATGTTGGGAGTTGACCGTCTTTCTGGAGGGGGTGAGGAACCACGATCCGAGCCACGGATTATCGCAGGCGAGAGCCGACCCGCGGGGAGACGACATGAACTGTGACAAAAATGAGACTTGTGTTTCCCGCAGGCCCTGATGCATCCCTTTCGGGGCTCGAACTCGAGGACCCGGCCGGTTCAGCTCGAGAGCCGCGGCAGGGCTCCGAGGAGGAAGACCGCGTCGCCCCAGGTGCGGTAGCGCTCGTGCTGAACGGCCCGACGATGGGCGAGCAGCAGGATGGGGGGCGTGGCGACCTGGAGGGCGAGGATGGCGAAGCCGAAGAACGACGGCGCACCGAGGGCGAACCCCGCCGCCGCTGTGGCTCCCGCGCCGCCGGCCATCAGTACGATTGCGCGGGTGCGGCCCGGTCCCGCGCGTCGAGCGATCGAGCGGTGACCCTGCACGCGATCGGCCTCGACTTCGAAGATGCCGATCATCATCAGGTTCAGCACGGCGGCGAGAGCATGAAAAGCGGCGGCCAGGAGAACCCAGGAGGTGGATCCCTCGCCCATGATGATGGGTCCTCCCCAGATCCCGGTGGCGTAGAGGATTCCCGCGATCGGCTCCTTCGGAAGGTCGGGCAGGATGAAACTCTGGGCCGAGGCCAGGTACGCGAGGACGGCGAGCCCGAGCCCGAGGCCGAAGAGGCGCACGGGAGGGCGCAGGGTCCAGGCTGCGGCCAGGCCCACGATCGCCACCCCGACGAGGGCCGCGATGAGCACGCGGGCATGCCGACGGTGGAAAGCATGCCGCGGGGTCGCAAGCTCCGGGCCTGCCCGTCGTGCGTCCAACAGGTGGTCGCCGGTGTAGACGCACCAGACCGCGCACAACAGCGATATCCAGAAGCCGGGGCGCATGCTCGTGTGGGCCATGTGCTCCGCGAGCAGACCCCCACACGCGGCTCCCGCCACCACGTCGAGGCTGAGCGCGTGGATCAGGCCCAGAGGTCCCCTACGCGAGCCGGGCCGGACGGAACTCGAAGGCGCTCGGCGGAACGGGCACGCCGAAGGTGCGGACCTGCTGGGCGCGAGCGATCACCGCCGCGCCCTCCAGGAAGTTGAGGGCGATCTGGCCCACTTCGCGGTTCTTCGGGTTTTCGAGGAACGAGCCTTTGGCCCAGGTGTTGAAGGCGCCCATGGCCGGACCGCACCAGATCTGATAGTCCATGATCCGCGTGGGCTCGCCTGCGTTCGCCCAGCGGCTGGCCTTGCCGAGGTACCACCGGAAACACAGGGCCATGCGGTGATGCGGGTCTTTGTTCGCACGCTCGACTTCGTGAGGATCGCGCTGTTCCCAGAAAGCCTTCGTGTCGGCCCAGATGGTTTCGAGCGGAGCCTTGAAGATCTCGCTCTCAAGGCGGGTGCGCAGGCTGGTGGGCAGGCTCTCGATGGAATCGTGGGCCATGTACGCGTCGTAGAGCTTCTGGGCGCGCGTGGCGAACATGGTGCCGCGGCGAAGCACTTGCACCTTCACACCCATCTCGAACATGTCGGCGGCCGGCGCCATGGCCACATCGGCGATTCCGGCCTGGGCGAGGAGCAACCGTCCCGCCTCCGAGAGGCCGGACTCGACCGCGGCCTCGTTGACCGTGCCGGTCATGACATAGGCGGCCCCCAAGGCAAAGGCGGAAGCGAGCGAGGCCGGAGTGCCAAGGCCACCGGCCGCTCCGATGCGGATCGGGGTGGCGTACCCGCGCGCGGTCGCGATCTCGTCGCGCAACGCCGCGATGGTGGGGAAGAGCGAGCCGAGGGGACGGTTGTCGGTGTGGCCGCCGGAGTCGGATTCGACGGTGATGTCCTCGGCCAGGGGAATACGTTTGGCCAGATTCGCCTCGGCCGAGGTGATGGCGCCTTTGGATACCAACAGGGCGAGGAGCGCGTCGGGCGGCGGTTCGAGGAAACGCTTCGCGACCTCGGGGCGGGAGATCTTCGCGACCAGGCGATTCTTGCGCTCCACCGCACCGTCGTTGCGCAGGCGAAGTCCCTTCACCGCGTAGCGCACCACCGCAGGGGTGATGTCCATGAAGGCCGAGGCATCAACCCGCACGACCTCGTGTTTGAAGTAGAGATCCACCACCGCCTCTTCGAGGCTGGGCTCGTTGGGTGAGTGGATGAGGTTCGATCCCCAGGATTCGCCCTTGGTCAGCGCGGACTTGATGGTGTTCAGATTCGCTTCGACCGTCCCCGGCGTCAAACCGGCCGCGCCGAAGAAGGCGAGGACGCCGGCCCGGGCCGAGGCGATCACGAGGGGCGCGGAAGCGATCCCGTTGGCCATCGGCCCCACGCAATACGGAAAGCGCACGCCGTGCGCTTCCTGGAAAGATCGGTCGCCGAGCCATTCGGGATACAGCGGAGGCAACGCGCCCACGATCTCTTCACCGGCCGCGGTGGCGGGCGAGAACCTCAGACCCATGGCCGAGTCGGAGGTACGGCGCACGACATAGAGCGCTTCGCGGATCCGGCGCAGGGCGGCGGTGATTTCGGTGGCGGTGTACGAGGTTTCAGAACTCATGAACGGTCGAAGGCTAATCGAAGCGCGCCGCTTAGAGAACCGAGATCCGCAAACGTGGTGGCAGCTTCGAACAGACCGCCACCGCTCCCATGAGATTCAGGGCGGGGAACTCGAAGGTGCTGAGGCGCGCGGCGAGGCGAGGTGCGGCATCCTTCGAGTCCGCGAACTCGGGGTGCAACGCCTCGGGATCAAGGGACACGTTCAGAGTTGTCAGACTCTCGGCCATGGTTCCGCCCCTGGCCTTCACCACCGCCTCCTTGCGCGTCCACCCCGCGAAGAAGGCGCGTGGCCTTTGCTCTTCCTTCATGGCCTCGAGCGACGCGAACTCCTCCGCGGTGAAATAGCGTCGCGCGATGGCGAGGGGCGCCACCGCGCGGTCGAGCCGCTCGATGTCGATGCCGACGTCGGTCGCTCGAGCGAAGGCGAGGGCCACATGAGGGCCGGTGTGAGAAACACTGAAGCGCCAGTCCGGGCGCGCAGGGTCGGCACGGCGCAGATCCGGCTTGCCCGAAGGGCGGAGGTCGAATGCGACGTCGGATGGCGGGCACCCGAGCCGCCTCGCCAGTTCGAGGCGCAAGAGGCCGCGGGCGAGAGTGAAGGTTGCCCGCGTTTCCTCGATCCGATAGGCGTCGGCCCGACGCCGCTCGTCCTCGATGAGGACGGCGCGGTAAGGCTGAAGATCGGGCACATCGGCGACATGGGCGCGGATCACTTCGACTTCGATGGCCTCGGACATCAGGCGGTGAAGCGCTTCAAGGGCGGACCCGCGGCTTGAACCACTCGACCATGCGCTCGAAACCGTCCGCCGCGCTCACCGGGGGTGCGTAGCCGAAATCCCGCACGGCCTCGTCGATCGAGTACCAATGCGAAAGACCGAGGTTCCGTGCCACTGAGCGGGTGAGCGGAGGTTCGCCACCGAGGCGGAAGGTATTCCAGACGAATTCGAGCACGCCGCCGATCCGCACGGCGGTGGGGACAGACAAGCGACGCGTGATGGGGGGCAGGCCGAGACGGGAGACGAGTGTGGTCAGCCAATCGCCGAAAACCACGGGTTCGGGATCGTTGATGAAATAGGCGCGGCCCGCGCAGGTAGCGTTGAACGTGAGGCGGTCAGCGGCCTGCAGGTGCGCGGCCGCCGCGTTTTCGATGAAGGTGAGGCTGACGCGGTTGGCGCCGCTGCCCACCAAGGCAAGCCGGCCCTTCGAGGCGCGGTCGATCACACGGGGCACCAGATGAGGATCGCCGGGACCGTAGATCAGATGAGGGCGCAGTGAGACGGTGGCGAGCGCTCGCGAGTTCGCCTTGAGCACAAGACGCTCGGAGGCGGCCTTGGTGGCGGAATAGTGGCTCGAGGCGGGGCTTGCGTAGGGCAGCGCCGACGTGCCGTTCTCCTGGTCTGTGCCATCGAAGACCACGGAGGGCGATCCCGTGAACACGAGCCTCGGTACCCGGGTGGCGAGGCAGGCGGCGATGAGCATCTCGGTGCCGACCACATTCGGCCTGTAGTAACTCTCGTACGATCCCCAGACGCCGGCTTTGGCTGCGGTGTGGAAGACCAGGTCGCAGCCGGTGAGGGCCTCGCTGAGTGTGGGCAGATCAGTGATGTCGGCGCGAACGACGGGCACGCCGAGCGCCGCGAGCTCCGGGTACTGTCCGCGGCCGACGACCGTGACCTCGTCGCCGCGCGCGCGGAGGAGTCGAACGATCGCGGAGCCCAGGAATCCGCCGCCGCCGGTGACCAGTGCCTTCAAAGCAACCGAATGCTAGGGGAGTTCCCTGATGATCGCGACTTCGGATTCCCGAAACAAAAAAGGCACGCGCCCACGCGGGGTGGGGCGTGCCTCTTTGAACCGGCGGTTTTGGCTACTCGACCTTGAAGGTCTTCGACATCGCCGGGGCCTGAGCGTCGCCGAGGAAGATGTCGACGCGATAGTCGCCTTTCGGCCAGCCCTTCGCGTTCTCGACGTGGAACTCGTTGGTGGCGGGACCCGTGGACTCGAACTCCATGGTCGTCTCGTTGACCGTGGCGGTCTTATCGCCCTTCACGAACGACCAGAGGGCGCGGAGCTTGACCGGTCCCACGCCGGCGGTGGCGATGGAGGCGTAGATCACGTCCTTGGTGGCGAAGGTCTCGGAGGCCATGGCGACGGCCTTGTCCGCGCCGATCGCATTACCCAGGGTGACCGAACCCACCGAGGGGGGGGCGGGAGTCGGGATCGGTGTGGCGGCCACGACGGGCGGGGGCGGCGGCGGAGCGGGCTTGCTGCCGCAGGCGGCGGTGGTGAGTGCGACGAGAGCGATGATGGCGGTAGTGCGCATGAGTTTCTCCTGTGGTGTCCTGGTCATTTACGGCTTGGCCGGAATCTTGAGTTCCCAGCCGACCTGGATGAGGTCGGGGTTCTTGATGCGGTCCTTGTTGGCCTCGTGGATCAGTTTCCACAGGCTCGAGTTTCCGTACTTCTTCTTTGCGATCTTCGAGAGCGTGTCGCCCGCTCTCACGGTGTAGGTCTCGTGGACGACCGCCGGAGCTTTGGCGGTGGTCGAAGCCCCCCCGGTGACCCCGGAAAAATCGGGCATCCCGTCATCTGTCTTCTTGTTGTCTGGCATGAAGTCTCTCCTCCAATCGCCGGTCATCCAACCTGGACGCCGAGACTTGAGGTTACCTGATGTGATCTGTGCGCAACCGAACACAGCCGCCTACGGTCATCGGCCCGGGGCCGGTTACGATGCGCGACTATGTCCGCTGACCTTCGCGAGTTCCTGAAAGCACTTCGTCGCGAAGGCGACGTGATCGAAATCGATGCTCCCGTCGAGGCACGACTCGAGGCCGCGGAGATTCACCGCCGCGTCATCGCCGCAGGGGGGCCGGCTCTGCTGTTCAAGAATGTCATCGGTTCGGACTTTCCGCTCGTCACCAATCTCTTCGGTACGCCGAAGCGGGCGGAGATGGCCTTCGGCGGCAACGCCGCGAGTTTCGTGCGCCGCGCGGTGGAGGTGGTCCAGCACGCTCTGCCGCCGACTCTGGGGAAGGCGTGGGCGGCTCGGGATCTCGTCACCGCCGGCCTCAAGGTCGGGCTGAAGCGATCGTCCCGCGGTCCGGTCACCGAGGTTCGGGAAGGCCCGAACCTCTCTCGCCTCCCGGCGCTGACCTGCTGGCCCGAAGACGGTGGCCCTTTCATCACTCTGCCCCTCGTGCTGACCGCGCATCCCGACGGCCTCGGCACCAACCTCGGCATGTATCGAATGCAGGTCTTCGACGACAAGACCACGGGGATGCACTGGCAGATCGGCAAAGGCGGGGGATTCCACTATGACGTGGCCGAAAAACGGGGTCACTCACTGCCCGTCAGCGTGCACGTGGGCGGACCGCCGGCCCTGATCCTGTCCGCCATCGCACCCCTGCCGGAGAACATTCCCGAACTCCTCCTCGCCTCCCTCATTCTGGGAAAGCGACTCGAGATGGTCGAGGGCGCGAGCGAGGTGCCGCTTGTCGCCAATGCCGAGTTCGCACTGGTGGGCCGGGTGCCCGCGGGCGTGCGCCGGCCCGAAGGGCCGTTCGGCGATCACTACGGCTATTACTCGCTGGTGCACGACTACCCGGTTTTCGAGGTGGATCGCGTGTACCACCGGCGCGATGCGATTTATCCCGCCACCGTGGTGGGGAAGCCGCGTCAGGAAGACTTCTTCATCGGCGACCTCCTCCAGGATCTGCTCTCGCCCCTCTTTCCTCTGGTCATGCCCCAGGTGAAGGCGCTGTGGTCGTACGGCGAGACCGGTTACCACTCGCTGGCCGGCGCGATCGTTCAGGAGCGCTACGAACGCGAAGCCATGGCGAGCGCCTTCCGGATTCTTGGAGAAGGCCAGCTCTCACTCACCAAGTTCCTGCTGCTCACCGACTCGTCTGCGGGCGTTGACCTCAAGGACTTCCGCGCCACGCTCACCCACATCCTCGAGCGCACGACGCCTCAGACCGACCTTTTCGTCTTCCCCAATCTCTCGATGGACTCCCTCGACTACACCACGCCCACCATCAATCGCGGTTCGAAGGGCGTCTGGATGGGCGTGGGCGCGAAACGTCGCGAACTGCCGCGCGAGTTCGCGGGCGCGCCGGGGCCGTCGGTGAACGCGGTTCACGTCTTCTCCCCCGGCTGTCTCGTGGTGGGAGCGCCCGCCTATCGGGGAACCCAGGACGAGGAGTCCGCGGTGGCCACGCGGATCGCTGCCGATCCCGCTTTTGCGAACTGGCCGCTGGTGGTGCTCTCCGATGAGCCGGCCCGGGCCGCGAAGTCGACCATCAACTTCCTCTGGACCACCTTCACCCGGTTCGAGCCGGCCCGCGACATTCACGGAGCCCGTCAGAACGTGGTGGCGAATCACGTCGCCTTGTCGCCGCCCATCGTGATCGACGCACGCACCAAGCCCTGGTTTCCGAAAGAACTGTCCGCCGATGAGCGCACCGCGAAGAAGGTCACGGATCGCTGGGGCGAGTATTTCAAGTCGGCAAAGGTCGAAATGGGGGACGCGGAAAAAGGGCACCTGGACTGAAGCGCTTTTGTTAACCTTCCGTCCCCTCGCTCCATGCCGTCAAAGCGCAAGCCCGCCGACCGTGTCGTTGAAACCGAGGCCAAGATCCGTGTTCCTTCGTTCGCGCCGGTCAAACGGAAGATCAAGGGATCGGGTGGTCGGCTCCTGAGCCCGCGAACCCTGGAGACCAATACCCTCTTCGACGCTCCCGGCGGGGCCTTGCGGTCCGCGGGCCAGTCGTTCCGCGTCCGTCGCTACGGAGCGAGTGGTTCGGTGACCCTCAAGGGCCTCGCCCGCGTCGAAGGCGGTCTCAAGTCGCGCACGGAACTCGAGACCGAGGTGACCTCCCCCGAAACCCTGGCCGAGATCCTGGCCACCCTCGGCTTCCTGCCGCAGTTCCGCTACGAGAAGTACCGCGAGGTGTGGAGTTTCGAACGCACGGTGATTTGTCTCGATGAGACTCCGCTCGGACGTTTTCTCGAGATCGAGGGGGTCGCCGCGGACATCCACAAGGTGGCAGGTCTGCTTGGAATCGTCGCGGAGCGTTTTGTCAGCGCGTCGTATCCCGCCCTGTGGTTCGAAGCCGGACGAGGCGGCCACATGGTGTTTCCCCCTCGGGCGAGCCGTTCGAGAAAACGCGCGTGAAGGCGGTCATCCTCGCCGCCGGTCTGGGCACACGCATGCGCCCGCTGACCGACAAAACCGCGAAGCCGGCCCTGCCCGTCTTGAACGAACCCCTGATCGTCCGCACCCTG
>JAGNNV010000402.1 GCA_017990495.1 Vicinamibacteria bacterium | reverse complement strand
TACGGGCGCAGCAAGCTGAAGGGAGAGATCGTGGTCAGGGACAGCCGGGTCCCCTGGGTCATCGCGCGGCCCTGCGCCGTCTATGGCCCACACGACCGGGCCTTCCTTGATCTCTTTCGCAGCGTGGCCAGGCTCGGGGTGGCGCCCGTGATCGGCGATGGACGGCAGGAGTTGTCGATGATCCACGTCGAGGACCTCTGCGAGGCACTGGTGCGATTGGCGGTGAGCCCTGGCTGCGAAAGCGGCCTGTACCACGTGGCCCATCCGGAAGTCGTTTCTCAAATGGACCTGGCCGCGGCCGTGGGCGCGGCCCTCGGCCGCCCCGCGCGTTCGGTGCGTGTGCCGGTCCCGGTCTTCCGGGCCTACGCAGCAGGCGTGGGCCTCTGGTCCCGCTGGACGGGAAAAGAGACCTTCATCGCGTCGTGGAAGGTTCCCGAGTATCTGGCCGCAGCCTGGACCTGCCGAACCGAGAGCCTGCAGGCGGCCGCGAGTTTCGTGGCCCGGCGCGGACTCATCGAAGGCGTGGCGGCCACAGCGAAGTGGTACGCCAACGAACGTCTCCTATAGGCTCGCGCCGCATGCTCGCCACCACCCTGCTGTTGCTGCTGACCGGACAGGGAGGCGTCACAACCGCGACCCGGCCGGACCCCGCGAAGGATCGTGAGCAGGTTCTTCTGACCATCATCAGCGAGCCCGAGGACAACCTCGTGCACCAGGTCGTCATGGTGATCGCGCCCGACCGCACGCTTCGCCACATCGTGCGACGGAGCAAGGAAGACGAGACCATCGCAACGGCTCAGCAACTGCGAGAGGGAGAGGTGGTCATGGCCCGCACCGACGGCCGGGCCTCGGTCACCCTCAGTTGTCCGAAGTGCGACGAGACGAATTCCGGCATCACCCGCCTGCGCTACATCAGCAACGGAGTCTTTCGGCGCTGGGGAACAATGGCCATGAAGATCGACCGGACCGAGGACGGCAGCTTCCGTTTGTGGAGTCTGCAAGGAGAGAGGATCGAGAAGCTCAGGCTCACGTCGAGGCGCTGGCTGGGAGTGCTCATCGGTGTGAAGTCGGTCGAGATCGACCGGTAGGACCCTGAAAGCAACATGTACAATTCGCGCTTTTGGCCAACCTGCACCCCTTGAGAGTTCTCCTGGTCAGCCAGTACGCCCTGCCGAAACTTGGCGGGCTCGAAACCGCGGTCGAGAACCTCGCGGTCGGGCTGGTGAACGCCGGGCACCGAAGCACGATTCTCACCAGTTCGTGCGGTGAGGGCGCCATCCCGGAGACACGTGTCCGCCGCGTCCGTGTCCGCGCGTGGAATGGCTTCGAGCATTGGATGCGAGTCCCCTACCCCCTCTTCTCGCCGGCCCTGGCGCGGGCACTGCGCGCGGAGATCGCGGAATGCGATGTGGTCCACATCCACGGATTCCTCTTCCACAGTTCCATCGTCGCCCTGCGTCTCGCGCGGCAAGCGGGCAAACCGGTGGTGGTGACGGAGCACGTGGGTTTCACGCGCTACCCCAGTCCGCTCCTCAACTTCGCTCAGCGCACCGCCTTCAGCATCTTCACCCGGCGTTTTCTGCGTTCGGCATCCACGGTGATCTGCCTGAACCATCGGGTTCAGGACTGGCTTTCCGAGCAGATGTCCGAGCCCGGGAAGCTGCGACTCATCCCCAACGGAATCGACCTGACCCAGTTCCGGCCGGCGAGTCCGGAGGAAAAGCAGGAAGCCCGGCTGCGGCTCGGTCTTTCACCGGAGCGCCCGGTGGTCCTCTTCGTCGGCAGGTTCGTGCCGAAGAAGCATGTCGAACGCCTCTTGATTCCGTTCGACGGGAGCTTCGAACTCGTTCTGTGCGGGCCCGATCTCCCCGAGGGCAACCACAAGGCGGTGCGCCACATCTGCGTGCCTCCCTCGGAGATGCCGATGGTCTATCGTGCCGCGGATGTGTTCGCCCTGCCGTCCGAAGGAGAGGGCTTCCCGATGTCGGTGATGGAGGCCATGGCCAGCGGCCTGCCCGTGGTGGTGTGCCGCGACCGCGCCTACGAAGGCCAGGTGGATGAGACGGAGATCGAGCAGACCGACGTCGATGCCGACGCTTTCCATGGCGTGATCAAGGACCTCCTCAAAGACTCCGCGCGGAGGGCCAGCATGGGCTCCGCCGCTCGGCGACGGGCGGTGGCCGATTTCAGCGTCGACCGCTCGACCGCCCGTCATGTCGAGATCTACGAGGACGCTATCGGTGGGAGTCCTGGGAGAAGGGTGTGACACGGGCCGACGCGGCCAGCCTCATCACGTGCGGCGTCTTCGTGGCCGGCATTCTGACCGGCGTCAACCCGGGAAACGCGCAGCCCTGGGTTGGTATGGAAGGGTTTCGAGTGGAGGCGTCCCACGACGGGCTCGCTCTCTCCGACGAGGAAGATCCGCGCGAGTACACGCCCTTCTCGCCCGCTCGCGACGGCTGGGCTCTGGGGGATGGTCAGATCCGTGGCGTGGCCCGCTTCGAGGACTTTCCCTACACCCGGGCGCGGCCCCGAGCGGGGGTTCTGGATCTCCTCCTCTCGACGCTGGGTTCGGGGCGACCTCGCTTTGAATTCTCGGCGCGGGGAGGCGGGCGGTTCGAGATCACACGCCTTGACGACGCGTTCCGTGTGCACAAGACCGTATCGCTTCCGGAGGGGGCGCGGCCCCGCGCGTATCTGCACGTCCTCGCGCCGGCCGGGACACTGACCATTCACCTCGACGGCGTGGCCGTGGCCAGGCCGACCTCCACCGAGGGCGAACGCACCCCCGTGTCGGAGAGTGCGGATATCACGGTCGTCTCCCTGGTCACCGGGCGGGGGTGGCGGGTGGAGCGACCTCCCGGCGCGCGTGCGTACCTGAATTCAGCCGCCTATCAGATCGAGCTCGAAGGCGCTTTCGAACTTGCCGGAAGCCGGGCGTCGTCCACCCTCATCGTCACCCCGCTTCGAAAGACAAGGGGATGATCCGGGCACTTCTGGGCGCGACGCTTTATTACCTCCTCCCGCTCTTTGTGGGCTACGGAGTCCTGGCCGGGCGCGGGGGATCATTTCCCACGGCGTGGGCCAGCGGCAGCTTCGCCCTCCTCGCGCTGGTCGGCTTCGCGAATCTGGGGTTCGGGGGGAGCGCGCCGGAACTGCGCCACGGCTTCCTGGCTCTGAGTGTGGCCATTCTCGCTGCGATGGGAGTCAGGGAGGTTCTTCGCCGCTTTCAAGATCGCAAGCGCTGGCCCATGGAGCTGACACTGGCCGTAACCGCCGTCGTTGGCGTGGCCTTGCTCGCGCAGTGTGTGCTGCGCTCCGACTC
>JAGNNV010000401.1 GCA_017990495.1 Vicinamibacteria bacterium | reverse complement strand
CGGTTGGTCGAGCGGCGGCGGCGGCAGTTCCTGGGGCGGCGGCGGGGGATTCTCCGGGGGCGGGGCTCGTTCGGCGGCGGCGGCGCTTCGGGGAGCTGGTAAGCCATGACTGATTCCTTCTTTGCCAGAATCGACGAACCGCGAATTGTGGAGGCCATCCGCGTCGCCGAAGGCCGGTCGCGCGGCGAGATCCGTCTTCACGTCACGGAGACGGATGCTCAAGACGTCATCAAGGAAGCCACCGCGACCTTCGAGCGTCTCGGCATGACCGCCACCGCCGAACGCAACGGCATACTGATCTTCATCGCCGCCCGCAATCACAAGTTCGCAGTGCTGGGCGACTCCGGGATCACCTCCCGCGTGGGGACCGGGCCCCTTGATGTCATTGCCGCGACGCTGACCGAGGCCTTTCGCGCCGGGCGTTTCACCGAGGGACTGGTGGCCGCGGTCGAGGAGGCGGGCGATCTCCTGGCTGCTCACTTCCCGCGCGATGCCGGCGTGAGCGACCAGGACGAGCTGTCGAACTCGATCAGCCGCGGCTGAGTTCGTCGACGATGGCCTTGGCCGCGTCACTCGGCGAGGCCGCCTCGGTGATCGGTCGACCCACCACAATGTAGTCGCACCCGAGGCGCAGAGCTTCGCCCGGCGTGGTGACCCTCGCCTGGTCGCCCTTCGCCGCGCCCTTGGGGCGGATTCCCGGGGTCACGATCACCATGTCGTCGCCTGCGGTTTCGCGGATCAGGCCGATCTCATGCGGGGAGCACACCACGCCATCGATCCCCGACTCGTGGGCCAGTCGCGCGAGTTGCCGGACCGTCTCCACCACCGTGCCGCGCATGCCCGTTTCCATCAGGGAGGCGTCGGTGTGCGAGGTCAGGACGGTGACGCCGAGGAGCTGGGTTCCTTCGGCGGGCAGGGCCGAAGCCGCGGCTTCCAGCATTGCGCGCCCTCCCGTGATGTGGAGGGTCACGAAGAAGGCGCCCAGTTGTGCGGCCGCGCCGACCGCCTTGGCCACGGTGTTCGGAATGTCGTGGAACTTCAGGTCGAGGAACACCTTCCCGCCGCCCTCCACGATGGAACGCACGATCTGTGGTCCCTCCGCGGTGAAGAGTTCCTTGCCGACCTTGAACATGCCGACGTGCGGTCCAAGCTCGTCCACGAGGACCTGGGCACGTTCCTTGTTGTCGACGTCGAGCGCCACGATCAGGCGGTCCTTTGGGTTCATTGATCCCGTTCCTTCAATTTCACGCAGGTGATCTTGCCCTACCGGCGTCGTCCTGTCTCGTCTCCGAAGGTTAAAGTTTTCGGGTGCGCGCCTCCACTTTCTTCGCTGTGGTCATTTCCGCGGCCTTCTTCACCCCCGCCTGCGGTGTCCTCTTCCTGTGTGGGTGCACCACGTTATGGCAGGGCGCGGAGAAGTTGTGCAGCATCAACATCGGTCCGCCGCCCCCCTGTCCGTGGTGCGACAGTCTGGCCCTGGGCGCCATGGGTTTCGCCTTCGCGGTGACGCCGCTGTTGCTTCCCTGGCTCCTGTCCGGCAAGCGCGCCATCCCGGCGTGGACTCCCCTGGCCCTGATCCTGCCCGGATATTTCGTGGCCGCCCTGCTCACCTTCCTCCTTACCTCCTACCCCCACTTCCTCGTGAAGGGCCTGCGCGGGATGATTGGCCTGCCCGGCGGTCCGTTCTAGGTCCTGTAAGCGCGGGCCAGCGTCTCGGCATCCGCTCCCGCGAGATACCGGGTCAGGAGCCAGAGGTTGGAAGCCACCGAGCGCACGATGCCGCGGCGTTCGTACCGCCTCACGCTGGTGAGGGCATCGATGGGCGGAAACGCGAGCGGGCCCAGCCGGCCCAGCGCGCGCACGAAGGCCACATCCTCCATTACAGGCAGCCGGGGCATACCGCCAGCCTTCAGATACGCATCCCGCCGGCAGAAGATGCCCTGATCCCCGTAAGGCAAACTCAACGCGCGTGTGCGCAGGCCCACCGCGGCCTCCATCAGGCGATAGATGGCCCGGGGCGAATCGAAGCGGAGTCGGAAGGCGCCGCCTTTCACGGCATCGTCGCAGGTTCGGATGAAGGCGCACGCGCCCGGCCCGAGCCGAGTGTCCGCATGGAGGAACAGGATCCACTCGCCGCTGGTCCCCGCGGCGCCATCGGCCAGTTGTGGGCCCCGGCCCGCGGCCGTTGTCATCACACGGGCGCCGTGGCCCCGCGCGACTTCGCCGGTCCGATCTGAGGAACCACCGTCCACCACCACGATCTCGTCCGCGTCGCTCACGGACGAGAGAGCCGCGACGATCGTCGCTTCCTCGTTCAGGGCGGGTATCACCACGCTGACCCGCGACGAGTTGATCACCGCGAACTCAGGAGGGCCGCTGCCTTCCGGATCATGCGCTTGAGTCCCTGGTCAATGTCCATGCCCAGCGCCTGCTCGGTCCCGAACCAGCGGACCGCGGGTCCTTCGACCAGCGAAGGCTCTTCGTTCTCCTCGCCCCGCAGCGACTCTCGCGGATCGGCCACGAACAAATAACGAAGGTCGAGGTGTTCGTGCTCTGGGTCGGTCTTCCGCGCGGGGATGGTGTGGATGTCGACATCGAAAGGCCTCGGAGCGGTCGGATGCAGTCGCGGCCGCAGACCGGTCTCCTCCTCCACCTCGCGCCGGGCCACGTTCTCGCCCAGGGTCTCGCCGGATTCGCCATGACCGCCCGGCTGCAGCCAGCGACGCAGCTTCACGTGATGGAGCAGGAGAACCTGCGTTCCGTCCTCCGACATGATCAGGCCGGAGCCGGTGAAGTGTCCTTCGGGGATGTTGCGATCGAACGGATCCCGATGGCGGCGCGCGAACTCGAGCATGCGCGCGCGATCGTGTTCTTCCCGAGGCTCCGACGTCTGGTGCGCGAGAAGGGCCGCTTCCATGCTCATCGCCGGTGATTGTACCGGCTTCGAAATGGATGCCCCGCCTCAGGCCACGACGTAGGCCTGCGGAGGACGCCGCGGGCGGAAGACGCGGTAGACGACCCAGGCTCCGAAGGCCAGGATGGTGAAGGGCAACAGGATCACGGCCAACGGGATCATCAGGATCGCCAGCCAGAACATGCCCTTGAGCACCCCTCGGGTCAGGCCGCCGAGGATCGAACCCAGGATCTGAAAGGGGATCGTGACCAGGGCCAGGACCACGCTGAAGCCCACCTTCAGCAGCATGAGCGGCAGAGCCACCAGCGCGATGAGCGCTCCGCAGAACATCAGGCCCAGAAAGAACAGTGTGGTCATGGATTTTCCTCTCTATGGCAATAACGAAGCGCCGGCCTGTCAGGTTCCATCGCGTGGGC
>JAGNNV010000090.1:7269-12414 GCA_017990495.1 Vicinamibacteria bacterium | reverse complement strand
ACTCGCCGCCGCCACCGCCGACTTCGTCAAGAACCCTGACGATGCAACGAACATCATCTGGGTGGGCCGACGCCTCGCTTACCAGTCCCGGTACCGTGAAGCGATCGACGTGTTCTCCCGCGGCATCACGAAGTTCCCGAACGACGCGCGGCTTCTTCGCCACCGCGGCCACCGCTTCATCAGCACCCGTCAGTTCGACAAGGCCATCGTCGACTTCGACAAGGCGGCGAAGCTCATGGCCGGCAAACCCGACCAGCCGGAACCGGATGGCGCGCCCGGCCGTCGTCCCTCGCCCTCCTCCACCCTGAAGTTCAACATCTACTACCACCTCGGTCTCGCCCACTATCTAAAGGGCGACTTCGTGAAAGCCCTTGCCGCTTATCGGGAGTGCATGAAGTACTCGAACGACAACCACGACTCTCTCGTGGCCACCTCGGACTGGCTCTACATGACCCTCGCCCGTCTCGGCCGCAAGGCCGAGGCGCAGAAAGTCCTCGAACCCATCAAGGAAGGAATGGACGTCCTCGACAACGACGCCTACTACCAGCGCCTTCTCATGTACAAGGGGCTGCGTCAGCCCGAGCACGTCCTCGGCAGCGACGAACAGGATCCCCTCCAGATCGCCACCCAGGGTTACGGGGTGGGGAACTTCTTCCTGGTGGGGGGCGAAACCGAAAAGGCGCGCGCCATCTTCAAGCGCGTGGTGGCGGGCTCCCAGTGGGCCGCCTTCGGTTTCATCGCCTCGGAAGCCGACCTCGCCCGCATGAAGTGACGGGCAACGCCTCCGTGTCTCAGTAGAGACGGAAATTGACGGTGTAGGTCATCTGCGCCGTCACCCGGCAACCGCCGAACAGTGCGGGCTGATATCGCAAGAGTGAAGCCGCGCCCAGAGCAGACACGCCCATGGAATGTTCGGGGGGGGTGCCGTCGAGTTGGAGGGCGCCGGTCGAACCGTCTTCCCGAATCGCCATCTTGACCACCACGCTCCCCGCCTGACGGTCCGCGAGGGCGTTCCTTGGATAGAGCACTTCCAGTCGAGTCGATTCGATCCTCTTCGGAGGGACGATCTTCTTCGTATCGCTGCCGGACGGCACGCAGGTGGGCGCCCCCGACTGGCCCGCACTACGGGTGGTAGGTACAGGCTGGGCCTCCATCCCCAACGTTCTGGTCACCCAGGCCATAACGGATGCGTTGACCTTGGGGTCGTTGTAGAGCGTCGCGCTTCCACCGTTCAACAAGACCTTGAACGTCGAGACGGAGCCAACGTAGATGCGCGCAGGTTCCACGAACGGAGAAACGAACAGGTGAATCTCCGCGGATTCGAAAAGGTAACCAGAAGGCACCTCCGGCGCGGAAAGCCAGTTTGTATTCTGGTCGAGGGTGCGAAGCGGCCGCGTGATGATCACCTGCACATCCTTCTCCAACACCCGGGTCTTGATGCGCTCATCCGAGAGCGCGGATTGGATCTTGTCCCAGGCTTTCCTGGACTCCAGGGAGAACTGGGCTCCTGTTGGCATGAATGCCTCGGTGGCCAGCAGCAGCGGAGCCAGCAGGAGGCAGAGGGAAAGGCAGCCGCCCATGACAACCCGGTTAAGTAGTTTCTCCATGGGCGGAGTCTGCTAACAACTCCCCATGAAGTCCAGTCCAGAGGGGCGGCGGCCCGCGGCGCCTGGAGGCGACGCGCCGGGAGAATGCGACCTGGGTCACTTTTACCCAACCCTCGCCCTTGCTAGGATTTTCCTTGTCCTTAAAGGAGGACTCAATGAAACGACGCTTGGCACTCGCGGCCTTCGCTGCCGCCTTCACTCTCGCTCTTTCCGGACCGGCCTTCGCGCAGAAGAACAGCCGGCCGCAGATCGCCGTTCTCGATTTCGAGTACGGAACGGTCGACAACTGGTGGGGTCAATACGACATCGGCAAGGGCATCGCCGATCAACTCGTGGACGCCCTGGTCGACGACGGCTCCTTCCGGGTCATCGAGCGCAAGAAGCTCGCCACCCTTCTCGGCGAGCAGGATTTCGCGGCTTCGGGTCGCGCCGATCCATCCGCGGGCACCATGGCCAAAATCGGCAAGGTCCTGGGCGTCAAGTACATCCTCGTCGGCTCGATCACCAAGTTTTCCACTGAATCGCGCGGCGGCGGACTGCGGGTGAAGGGCATCGGCCTCGGCGGCAAGAAGACCAAGAGCGAAGTTCGCATCACCGGCCGCATCATCGACGTGAGCACCGGCGAGATCATGATTTCCGGCAAGGGCGTGGGCGAGTCCAGCAAGGGTGGCGGTTTCGACTTCAGCAAGGGCGGCACCGGCATCGGCACCAATTCCGAAGAATGGCGCCAGAGCGGGCTCGGGGACGCGCAGGAAGCGTGCACCTCGGATCTCATCAAGCAGCTCGTGGCCAAGATGGATCGCCTTCAGTAGCCACCGCCGTTCCGACCGAGTTTTAAGGGGAGCCACGAAGGCTCCCCTTTGTTCTTGGGGGATTCCTCTTTCCCTCGAACTACAATCCCACCGGTGAGCGCGCGCCCCATTCTTCATCTCGTCGACGGCACCGGCCTTGTGCACCGTTCGTTCTTCGCGGTCCGCGGCCTCGCCACCCGTACCGGTCAGCCCACAGGGGCGATCTACGGCTTCATCAACACCATCCGCGCCTTGATGGGCATCGAGCAGCCCACGCATTTCGTCGTCACTTTCGACGTGTCGAAGAGTGCCGCGCGCGGCGAGGCGTTCCCCGAATACAAAGCCCACCGGCCGAAGATGGACGAGGATCTGGCCTCCCAGCTTCCATGGGTCGACAAGGCCTGCGAAGCGCTGCGCCTTCCCGTGGTGACGGCCAAAGGCTACGAGGCCGACGACGTGATCGCCACCCTCGCCACCCAGGCCGTCGAGCAAGGTTTCGACGTGGTGATCATCTCCAGCGACAAGGACCTGCTCCAGCTGGTCTCCGACCACGTGAGCGTGCTCTCGCCCGGTCGTGACGGCAAACCCGAGAAGCGGTACGACCGCGAGGGCGTGATCGAGAAGATGGGCGTGCCCCCGGAGCGCGTGGTCGATCTCCTCGCCCTCGTGGGCGACGCGGTCGACAACATCCCCGGCGTTCCCGGCATCGGCGAGAAAGGGGCCCGCGACCTGCTCCAGCAGTTCGGCTCGCTCGATGACTTGCTCGCCCGAGCCTCCGAGGTCAAACGCACGGCCTATCGGGAAGGCCTGCTCAATCACGCCGACAGGGCCCATCTCTCGCGGCAGCTCGCGACCCTCGACTCCAAGGTCCCGGTGACCTTCGATCCCGCGGCCAGCCTGGTGGCGAAGCCCGATCGCGAGGCCGCCTATCAACTCTTCAAGGATCTCGAGTTCACGGCCTTCGCCCGCGAGATGGCCCCCGAGGTCACCACGTTCTCTTTCGCGCACCGTGTGGCCGCGGAGGCCTCGGAACTGGACGATCTCATCGCCGCCGCGCGCCGCGAGCGCGTGGTGGCCTTCTCTCTGTCTATCACCGCAGATCGGCCGATGGACGCTCAGATTCAGGGCATTGCGCTCGCGAGCGGCGACGACGCGGCCTACCTCGCGGTGTCGGGTGGCTTGCCCGCGAACGTGCGCGCCCTGATCGAGGATCCTTCGGTCGACAAGTGGACCACGTGTTCCCGCCGCGACTTCGTGGTTCTGGGCGAGGCGGGTCTGCGGATGGGTGGGCGCATTCTCGATGCCTCACTCGCCGCTTACGTTCTTTCTCCCGGCAGACGCGGCTCCAGTATTCGCGAGCTTGCGGTGGAGGAAATCGGCCTGCCCGAAAACGCGGATCTGCCCAACGAAGAGGGCACCCAGGCCTCATTGCTCGCCGATCACGACGCGGAACGGCACTGTCGCGAGGCCGCGGTTCTGGTCCGGCTCGCTCCGCGGTTGGTCGCGCGTCTCGAGGCTGACGCCTTGTTCGATCTCTTCTTGAACCTCGAGATGCCGCTTTCCTCGATCCTGGCCGAGATGGAACGGGTGGGCGTGCTGGTCGACCGCGAGGCCCTGAAGACACTGTCCAACGAGATCGGTCCTGAGATCGACCAGTTGGCCCAGCGGATCTATGCCCTCGCCGGCAAGAACTTCAACATCCTCTCTCCGGTGCAGCTGAGGGAGATCCTGTTCCAGGAGATGGGTCTTGAGTCCGGCCGCAAGACGGAGAAGACGAAGACACTCTCCACCGCCGACGACGTGCTCGAAGAACTGGCGAAGGACCATGAGTTCCCCCGGTTGATCCTCGAATACCGCGGGATCACCAAGTTGCGGTCGACCTACGTCGACGCCCTGCCCGAGATGATCAATCCCCGCACGGGTCGCATTCACGCTTCGTTTCGCCAGAACATCGCGGCCACGGGAAGGCTCTCCTCCACCGACCCCAATCTTCAGAACATCCCCATCCGCACCGCACTCGGTCGCCGCGTGCGCGCCGCCTTCATCGCTCCCCCGGGTCATCTGCTGCTCTCCGCCGACTATTCGCAGATCGAGCTGCGGATCCTCGCCCACCTTTCCGAGGATCCCACACTCATCGAGACCTTCCGCCGGGGCGAGGATGTGCACGACCGCACGTCGCTGGAGATCTTCGGGCCCTTCACCACGCTTCCGAAGGACGAGCAGCGCCGTCGCTCGAAGATGGTGAACTATGCACTGCTGTACGGCAAGACCGCGTTCACTCTGGCTCAGGACATCGGCATCTCACGCAAGGAAGCGGACGCCTTCATCCACGCCTACTTCGACCGGTATCCCAGGGTCCGCGGGTTCATCGAGGCCTCGAAAGAGGAAGCGCGCAAGACCGGCATGGTGAGAACCATGATGGGTCGCCTGCGTCGGCTGCCCGACATCCAGTCGAAGAACGTGCCCGCGCGACTCGAATCCGAACGCCAGGCCACCAACACCCGGGTTCAGGGCTCGGCCGCCGACCTGATCAAGAAGGCCATGGTGGATCTCGACCATGCCTTACGCGCCCGTCAACTCAAGACGCGCCTCATCTCGCAGATCCACGACGAGCTGCTGCTGGAAACGCCGATGGCCGAGCAGGACGAGGCGCTGGAACTGGTGAAGACCACGATGTCCGAGGCCATGAAGCTCCTGGTTCCCCTCGAAGTCGACGCCAAGGTCGCCCCGAACTGGGCCGCCGCGCA
>JAGNNV010000090.1:0-7169 GCA_017990495.1 Vicinamibacteria bacterium | reverse complement strand
TGGAAACGCCGATGGCCGAGCAGGACGAGGCGCTGGAACTGGTGAAGACCACGATGTCCGAGGCCATGAAGCTCCTGGTTCCCCTCGAAGTCGACGCCAAGGTCGCCCCGAACTGGGCCGCCGCGCATTAGCTCATAAGAAAAAGCTGGGGCCTCTTTCGGATCCTTGCGGATCTTCAAGAGGCCCTGTTGCGTCGAGGTGGGATACTCGGAAGAGGAGGGTAACGTCTTTTGGGATGCTACTGACTCGTGTTGGCAGCGGGCGCCAGGGCCGGAGCTGCGGAGGCAGTGCCTTCTTTGGGAGGGGAGTTCGTCGACGACTTGGAGTCAGCCGACGTTGGCGTGGACGCTTCCTTGTTGCCCTTGGGTTCTGAGCCTTTGGGTTCTGAACCTTTGGCTGGTTCCGACGACGAAGAATCCGTTCCCTTGGCTCCGGTCTCTTTCGAGCCCGCGCTGTCGGAACCGGACTTGCCGTAATCGGTTACGTACCACCCTGTGCCCTTGAACTGGAACGCCGGCGCCGAGATAAGTCGTTCGACGGTGGACCCGCAGGTCGGGCAGGCGGAAAGCGGACCATCCGAGAACTTTTGAAGGGTCTCGAAACGGCCACATTTTTCGCAGTGATATTCGTAAAGCGGCATGGTTACAGTCTTTTTGTGGAAGCGGCGAAAAATAAGCTTAGCATCTCCACCTTTTCCAAATGAAGCTCATCGTCGCCTCCATACCCCTCTTCTTCATCCTCATCGGGATCGAGATGGTGGCCGCGCGGATTCTCGAGCGCCGGGTTTACCGCTTCGCCGACTCCTTCGCCGACCTCGGCTGCGGCATGATCGAGCAACTCCTCGGGGTGTTCGTGAAGGCCGCCCTGTTCGCCGCCTACCTCGGGCTCTACGCGAACGCCCGCCTCTTCGACCTTCCCGAGCAGTCCTGGGCCGTGTTCGCCGCCTGTTTCCTCGGCGTCGATTTCCTCTACTACTGGTTTCACCGCAAGAGCCACGAGATCGGGGCGTTTTGGGCCGCGCACTCCGTCCATCACCAGTCGGAGGAATACAACCTTTCCGTGGCCCTGCGTCAGGGGGCCTTTCAGAGCTTCTTCTCCTGGGTTTTTTATCTGCCCCTTGCCGTGCTCGGTTTCCCGCCCGTGGTCTTCATCACCTGCTCCGCTCTCAACACCCTCTACCAGTTCTGGATCCACACCCGGCTGATCGGGAAACTGGGACCGCTCGAATGGGTCTTCAACACTCCGTCGCATCACCGCGTGCACCACGGGCGCAACCCGCGGTATATCGATCGGAATCACGCCGGCGTCTTCATCATCTGGGACCGCATGTTCGGCACCTTCGTGCCCGAGACCGATGAGCCCGTTTATGGCGTGGTGAAACCGCTCGCGAGCGTCAATCCCTTCTGGGCGAACTTCGCGGGGTGGAGGGACCTCATTTCCGTTTCCGCGCGGGCCACCAATCTCAAGGATCGGCTGGCGCCCTTTGTGGCCGCCCCGGGCTGGCGCCCGGTGGACCAGGGGGGCACCATCCAGCCGCCCGAGGTGAGCCGGCCACAGGACGAGAACCACGACCCTCCCACGCCCATGGCCCTGGGCTTGTACGTGTTCGCGCACTTCGCTGCGCTGCTGGTTCTGACCGCGGTGGCCCTGGCTCGCGTGAACACACTGGGGACGGCGGGCTTCGCCCTGGTGGCGGTGTTCGTGACCTTCAGTCTCGTCGTGCTTTCCCGTCTGCTCGAACAAAGACCCGGCGCGCGCGTCCTGGAGGCGGGAAGGGTTCTACTTCTTCTCGCTCTGGGAGCCGTCTACGGGGGGAACCTCTTCGCCATCCTCGGGAATGCGTAGGGTCTCTCCGGAATCGTCGAAGCGCTTCGTTTCTCCCGAGTCCTCGAAGCGGACGGTTTCTCCCGAATCCTCCGGCGGTGCTTTCGGGGTGTATTGGCCCACCACCACGCGGGCCGCGCGCACCACCTGCTCGTCGAGGCGGTAGCCCCGCAGCAGCTCCCGGACGACCATGCCATCTTGCGCCGGTTCATCCACCGGCTCGAGTTCGATGGCCTCGCTGGTGTTGGGATCGTAGGGAAGTCCGAGCGTGCGCACCCGATCAAAGCCGCCGTCGCGCAGGACCTGGACCACCTGATTGCGCACCAGGATGAAGCCTTCCATCAGACTGTGGCTGGCGGCACGCGCTTCCATGGTGTCGAAGGCGCGGTCGAAATTGTCGAGGATCTCGATGTACCGGGTGTAGATGGTCTCGCGCTCGGTCTTCAGTTCCCGGGCCACCGCGCGCTTCTGTCTTTCGAGCGACGCGCCCAGATCCTGGCTCGCCGTCCGCTGCCGCACCAGCAGGTCGGCGACCTGGGCGCGGAGCGCTTCGTTCTCGGCCTGAAGCAGCCGGTAGCCGCCCATGGCCTCCTCGAGGCGAGCCTCGGCGAGACGGTTCCGGGTGTCGGGTTCTTCGCCCGCAGACGGAGCCTCTCGCTCAGGATCGGCGTTTTCGGTGACGTCTTCAGTCATGGGGACGTCTGGAGGTTATCCCAGTACGATGGTGACGTCGGCCACGTTGGTTCCGGTAGGCCCGGCAACGAGCAGGTCGCCGAGTCGACGGAGCGCAGGTGTGGAGTCGTTCGCGTTGAGGGCTTCTTCGATGCGGACGCCGCGTTCCCGCGCCCGGGTCATCGTTTGGTCATCGATCAGACCGCCGCACGCCGTCGAATTCCCATCGACGCCGTCGGTGGCGAGGCTCGCGAGCACAACCTCTCGACCCACGCGCGACAACGCGGGCGCCGCGCTGAGCGCCAGTTCCTGGTTTCGACCACCTCGACCCCGGCCGCGCACGGTCACCACGGTTTCACCGGTGGCGATAAGGCAATGAGGCGGGGCGCCACGAAGTCGCTGAAAAGCCGCCACCATCTCCGGTCCGCGGAGCCGCGCCTCGCCCGCGAGCGCGTCCACACACACCCGAACGTGGAATCCGAGTTTCTCCGCTTCATCGCCCGCCGCCTTCGCGAACGTTCGGCCGGCGCCGATGATCACCGTGCCCCCGGGCTTTGCGCTGCGTCCCCGCTTCACGGTCCGTTTGAGCGCCTGGCGAATCCCTTCTGGGATTTCGTCCGCGGCGAGATATCGCTTGATGGCTTTTCGCGCCAGTCGCGCCGCGTCGGGGTCTTTGATGGTGGGCCCCGATCCGATGGTGCCCGGATCGTCGCCGGGAACATCCGAAAGCGCGAGGGTGATCACGCGGGCGGGCGCGGCGAGATCGGCGAAACCTCCACCTTTGAGGCGCGACAGGCGTTTCCGGACCGCGTTCAGCTCCGCAATCGAAGCTCCGCGCGCGAGCAACTGTTGGGTGATCCTCTGCTTGTCGCGCAAGGACACGCCCTCGGCCGGTGCGGGCATGAGCGAGGAAGCGCCGCCCGAGAGAAACAACAGCACCAGGTCATCTGCTTCCGCCGC
This sequence comes from Vicinamibacteria bacterium, assembly GCA_017990495.1. Classification (GTDB taxonomy): domain Bacteria; phylum Acidobacteriota; class Vicinamibacteria; order Fen-336; family JAGNNV01; genus JAGNNV01. The sequence goes on along the minus strand of JAGNNV010000090.1, from coordinate 3,713 downwards.
CTTCAGCAGCTTGATCACTTCGCGCCCGGCACGAATACCCGCGGCGTCCGGTACGGGATGCCCGGCCACGAACCCGATGGTGCGGGGCTGACGCGGAGGTTTCACCGGCGCGATCAACACGGCCGAAGTGATGAGGGAGCCGAGTGCTTTGTGCGCGGCCCGGGCCATGGCAATCGCCGCTTTACCGACCGCCACCACGAACACGCGCTGCGGCGTGACCCGATGGCCGCCGGCCCAGACGGTCTGGCCTCGAACCCGCAGATGCGATCGAACCAGAGAACCGGGCTCCACCGCGGCCAGGCCCTTGCGCAGGATCCGCCACGCCGCCGAGCGAAGCCGGGTCCTCGTCACACCCCGATGGTGGCGAAGGGCGAGGCTTCGAGGTTCGATCCCGCGAAGATGCCCCGCGCATAGGCCACCGCTCCCGCCGCCCCGATCATGGCCGCGTTGTCCGTGGTGAGGTTCATGGGAGGGACGAATAGCGGCACGCCGAGGTGCGCCATCGCTGTCTTCGCGTCCTGGCGCAAACGCGAGTTCGCGGCCACGCCGCCGGTGAGGATCACGCTCTTTGGCTGATGTTTCTCGACCGCATCCTTGAGCCGGCGCAGAAGGGCGGTGACCACTGCTTTCTGGAAAGAGGCGAGCAGATCGCGCACGTTTTCGGGCACGTCGTCGCGGGAGGCGCAGGGCGGAATGTCGTGCTTCTTCACATACTGCAAGACCGCGGTCTTCAATCCCGAGAACGAGAAGTCCGGTTTGCCGTCGCTCATCTTCGCCATCTTGAAGAAGACGGCGTCGTCGCGTCCGGTGGCCGCGAGTTTGTCGACGATGGGCCCGCCCGGATATCCGAGGCCGAGCAGTTTCGCCACCTTGTCGTAGGCCTCGCCCGCGGCATCGTCGCGGGTGCGCGACAGAAGTTCGTACACCCCGAGTTCCTTCATCAGAAAGAGGCTGGTGTGTCCACCCGACACCACCAGAGCGATGGTGGGCAGAGGAATGTCGTCGAAGGCAAGGAAAGGGGCATGGATGTGGCCCGCGATGTGGTGCACGGGAATCAGAGGCTTGCGGTGGGCGAAGGCCAGGGCCTTCGCGTATTCAAGGCCCACCAGGAGCGAGCCCACCAGTCCCGGGCCGTAGGTGACGGCGATGGCGTCGAGTGAATCCACGTCGGTGCCCGCGGTTTGCAGAGTCTCGTCCACGACCGCGCCGATGGTCTCGAGATGACGCCGCGAGGCGAGTTCAGGCACCACACCGCCCCAGCGGGCGTGGATATCGAACTGGGTCGAGATGACGCTTGAAAGGACGCGGCGGCCGTCCTCGACCACCGCGGCCGCAGTCTCGTCGCACGAACTTTCGATGGCCAGGATTCTCATGAGTTTCTGAGGATAGAAGCTGCGCGGAGGAAACGTGGAACGACCACCACCGTCGCTAGAATCATTGGACATCGGGAGCCGTCCGCCCACCCCTTCGAAAACGTAAGGAGTCCAGATCGCCATGCCCCGCATCCCTTCGAAGTCCAGGCTGCTGCAGACAGCCCTTTCCGCAGTGGTTGCTTTGACCCCGGTGGCCGCGAGCGCGCAGCGGCCACCGGCAAGCACCCCCGGAGCCCAGGCCGGTCCCTTTGGATCCTTGAAGTGGCGCAGTCTCGGGCCGCAGCGCGGCGGACGCAGCATCGGCGTTGCCGGAAGTGCGGCGCGCCCGAACGAGTATTACTTCGGCGCTACCGGTGGTGGTCTTTGGAAGACCACGGATGGCGGCACCAACTGGCGTCCGGTCACGGACGGACAGATCAACTCGGCGTCGGTGGGCGCGGTGGCGGTGGCTCCTTCCAATCCCGATGTGGTCTACATCGGCATGGGTGAGGCTCAGCTCCGGGGCAACATCGCCCAGGGTGACGGCGTCTACAAAACCACCGACGGCGGCAAGACCTGGAAACACGTCGGCCTCAAGGACTCCCAGACCGTGTCGCGGCTTCGCGTTCACCCCACCAATCCCGACCTCGTCTACGCCGCGGTTCTCGGCCATGTCGCGGGCCCGAACGACGAGCGCGGCGTGTTTCGGTCGAAGGACGGCGGCGCCACCTGGGACCGCGTGCTCTTCCGCGACAACAAGACGGGCGCGGTGGATCTGACCCTCGATCCCAACAATCCAAGCGTCATCTACGCGACGATGTGGGAGGCGTTCCGCATGTCGCACATGATGTCCTCGGGTGGTCCCGGCAGCGGCATCTTCAAGTCGACCAACGGCGGCGACACCTGGACCGAAATCTCGCGCAATCCCGGTCTGCCTAAAGGCGTCCTCGGGAAGATGGGCATCACAGTCTCGGGCGCCGATTCCAACCGTCTCTACGCGCAGATCGAGGCGGAGGATGGCGGTTTCTTCATGTCCGACGACGCCGGGGCGACCTGGAAACTCGTCACCGATCGCCGCGAACAGCGCCAGCGCGCTTTCTACTACACGCGGCTTTACGCGGATCCCAAGGCCAAGGACACGGTTTATGTCTTGAACGTCGGCTTCCACAAGACCACCGATGCCGGCAAGACCTGGACCACCATACGCGTCCCGCACGGCGACAACCACGACCTCTGGATCTCACCCGACGACCCCAAGCGCATGGTCCAGAGCAACGACGGCGGCGGGAACGTCACGGTGAACGGCGGCGAGACCTGGACGGAGCAGGACTATCCAACGTCGCAGTTCTACCACGTGACGACGACGAACCACGTTCCGTATCACGTGTGCGGCGCACAGCAGGACAACTCGACCGCCTGTGTCAGCAGTCAGTCTTCCGAGAGCATGTTCGGTGAGCGGACGGCGCCCATCTTCTATTCCGCGGGCGGCGGCGAAAGCGGCTACATCGCCCCCCATCCCACGAAACTCGACGTCTTCTACGCCGGCAGCTACGGTGGCTACATTTCGAGGTTCGACCGCTCCACCGGCCAGACCCGCGCCATCAATCCTTATCCCGACAACCCGATGGGTTATCCCTCGGGCCAGATCGCGGAGCGCTTCCAGTGGACTTTCCCCATTGTTCTCTCACCGCACGATCCGAACGAGCTGTACGTCGGCTCGCAGCATCTGTGGCTCTCGACGAATGAAGGCCAGAGCTGGACGAAAGTGAGCCCCGACCTCACCCGCGGCGACCCTTCCACCATGGGGGATTCTGGGGGACCGATCACGAAGGACCACACCGGGGTTGAAACCTACGGCACGATCTTCACCTTCGCGCCTTCGCGTGTGGACCGCAATGTGATGTGGACGGGTTCAGACGACGGCTACATCCACGTCACTCGCGACAAGACGAAGACGTGGACGAACGTCACGCCCAAGGATCTGCCCGAGTTCGCGCGCATCAGCATTGTCGAAGCGTCGCCTCATCGCGCCGGCACCGCCTATGTCGCGGCGAACCGTTATGGCCGCGGTGACTTCGCGGCTTACGTCTACCGCACCGACGACTACGGCCAGACCTGGACGAAGATCGTGGCTGGCGTTGCGGCGCGCGATTTCGCCCGCGCCATCCGCGAGGACATCAAGCGTCCGAAGATGTTGTACCTCGGCACCGAAAACGGCATCTACGTCTCGTACGACGACGGCGCGAAGTGGGAATCTCTGCGCCAGGGCCTTCCCGTGACTCCGGTGCACGACATCGCGGTCACCGATCGCGATCTGGTCCTCGGCACCCATGGCCGCGGCTTCTACGTGATGGACAACAT
>JAGNNV010000400.1 GCA_017990495.1 Vicinamibacteria bacterium | reverse complement strand
CTGGTCATTGTCGATCACGGCAACCGCGAACACACGCTTTACGGTCGGCTTGGCGAGTTGAAGGTGGCGCCCGGCGACGACGTTACCGAGGGGTCCCTTTTGGGGCTGCTGCCCAACACCCGAGTCACGGGCAGCGGTCTTCATTTCGAGGTCCGGGTGCTCGGGAAACCCGAGGATCCCGAGGACTGGCTAAAACGGTAGGGGCGGAGCGACCGCCGTCCGGTCGCTGAGGATGGTCCGTGCTGCGGAGCGGTCGAAGCGACCTCGCGGGGTGGCTTCGACTGAACGCTTCCAGACGCGACTCAGCCACCGGGCGTGCGCCGCGGTGTCGCTTGGCCCAGGCTGCGCGCGCACAAGGCCTGCCCCTACATGCAAGGCAAACGCCTCGCGTCCCTATAATCGTGCGATGACGTCCCGAAGCCGCTTCGCCCTTTCTCTGGCCTCCACCGCTTTTGTGCTCTACCTCGCCTCCGGCCCGCTCATGCGCCGGGCGCTCGGAGACACCGGTTACACCCAGCTCTCGATCTTCCATGAAGTGGTCTCCATGATCCGGGAGACCTACGTGGATCCCGTGAACATGGACCGCACCCTCGATGCGGCGGAGAGCGGCCTGCTCGAAGCACTCGACGGCGACAGCGGCTACCTGAACGCCGCCGACTTCAAGGAGCTGCAGGACGGGAAACGCGCGTCCGCCGACACCGGCATCGTGCTCGGTCGCCGCTTCGGTTTCCTCACCGTGGTCGCGACCCGCCCCGGATCACCGGCGCGCAAGGCCGGCCTCAAAGCAGGCGATTTCATCAAGACTATCGACGGCAAACACACCCACGCTCTCGCCGTGGCCAAAGCCGAGCGCCTCCTCGCGGGCGAGCCTGGAACCACGGTGAAGGTCGCCATCTTCAAGTCGGGGAACGAAGCGGTGGAAAGCGCCCTGGTCCGCGAGTTGCCCGTGCCCTCGGCCCCGGTGGCCCGTCTGCTCGAAGGCGGCATCGGTTATCTCGCGGTGCCCGACTTGAGTGACGCTGTCGCCCCTTCGCTCAAGCTGTCGATCTCCGACCTTCAGGCCATGGGCGCCCAGTCGCTGATCCTCGACCTGCGCAGTTCCGCCACCGGCCCCCTCAAGAACTCTGTGGCTTTGGCCGAACTCTTCATCAAGGGTGGCGTGGTGGCGAAACTCGCCTCGCGAAACGCTCCCGAACAGACGCTGATGGCGGGTGATGTCTCAAGGCCCTACACCGGCCCTCTGGCCATCCTGGTCGACCGGGGAACCGCGGGCGCTTCGGAGATCGCCGCGGCCTGCCTGCTCGACGCCGATCGCGCCACTCTTTTCGGAGAGAACACCTTCGGTCGCGCGGGAATCCAGAAGCAGATTCCTCTCGATAGCGGAGGCGGCCTGGTGCTCACCGTGTCCCGCTACCTCACCCCCAAGGGAGTCGCCATCAACGGCAAGGGCCTTACTCCAAAGACCCTGGTGCGGAATCCCGAGTCGCCTGAGTTGATCGGCGCGCCGGGCAAGGATCCGATTCTCGACAAGGCCCTCGAGTCCTTGAAGGTCGGCGCTCTCAAAGCCGCGGCCTGAGCCTTATCCCGAAACCCAGGGAGAGGTTCCCCGGCCGATGCCGTAACCTCTGGCGGTCATGACCGAACGAATTCCCGCGATCAAGGTTCTTCTTCTACCCAAGGACACCAATGCCCTGGGCACGATTTTCGGCGGGGTGATCCTCTCGAATATCGACCTCGCTTCTGCCGTGGAGGCGAGAAAAGCGGGCGCTCACCGCTACGTGACCAAAGCCATGCACGCGGTCGAGTTCCACGCCCCGGTTTTCCTGGGCGATATCGTGAACTTCTTCACCGAGACCACGAAGATCGGTCGCACCTCGATCACGGTGAAGGTGAGTGTCGAAGCGGAACGGTGGGGCGCGGGTGAAGGCGAACGCGTTCAGGTGACCGAGGCCGAGGTGGTTCTGGTGGCGGTCGACCGCAACGGCCAGCCCACGCCGATCCGTCGCGACGGTGCGACGACGGCATGACCGACCGTATCCGGGTGGGCATTCTTTTCGGCGGGGCTTCCGACGAACGGGAAATCTCCCTCGCCTCCGGCCTGATGATCGCCGAGAACCTCCCGAAGGATCGCTATGAGGTTCGTCTCCTCGACACTCTGGCCCTGATGGCCCGCCATCCCGGGCTCTCGGCGGAACTCCGCGACAAGGCTCTGGCTCTTCAGGGCCCGGGCGCGCGCAAGGCCCTTCCGTCCCACGGCGATCTCTCGCCTTCGATGCGTGAACAGGTGGAACGCGCCGAAGGCCTTGCTCAATCTGCGGCCCCCGCGCTGGTGAGCCAGGGCGAACGTGCCATCGACGTCGCCTTCCTGGCGCTGCACGGGAAATACGGCGAGGACGGAACGATCCAGGGCCTGCTCGAACTCTCGGGCATTCCCTACACCGGCTCCGGTGTGCTCGCTTCGGCCCTGGCCATGGACAAGGTGATGGCGAAGCGCGTCCTCGCCGCGGAGGGGATTCCCGTTCCGCGCGGGGTGCATGTCTCACGTGCCGACCTGGCCGAGGACGGCGCCCGGGCTCTCTCGCAGGCCAACGCGCTTTTGCCCGCGGTGGTGAAGCCGTCGAAGCAGGGGTCGAGTGTCGGCATGTCGCTCGTCGATTCGAAGGAGGCGATGGAGAAGGCCCTGCGGCTCGCTCTCGACCACGACGACGAAGCGCTGGTTGAGGAGAGGATCTTCGGCGCCGAGATCACGGTGGGCGTGATCGGCTCTTTGGGCGGCCGTGGCCTCGAAGCCTTACCTGTAGTCGAGATCGTGTCCAAGCGGGAGTTCTTCGACTACCAGGCCAAATACGATCCCGCTCAATGCGAGGAGATCTGTCCGGCGCGGATTTCCGGAGAGGCCACGCGCGCGGCCCAGGCCCTCGCGGTGCGCGCGCACCGCAGCCTTAGCTGTCGCGGCTACTCGCGCACCGACATGATTCTGGGGCCGGACGGCCCGGTGGTCCTCGAGGTCAACACCCTGCCCGGCATGACCATGAACTCTCTGTTGCCCAAGGCCGCCGCTGCCGCGGGGATTCCGTTCCCCGAACTGCTGCACCGCATCGTGACTTTGGCCCTCGAGCCTTAGGGGTTCGAGCTCGGCGGATCAGCGGAACCGCACCGACTTGTCGAACTGGTTGTAGAAGCGCACGGCGACGGAGAGATTCGTTTCTTCTCCCTCGAGCGAGAGTTCCATGGAATCTTCGATCCGATCCTGGCTGATCGAAGCGTCCGTGCCCACGGCCAGGGTGATCTCACGCGCGTTGAGCGGGACGTTGTCGAGCACGATGTTCTCGACCTTCTTCC
>JAGNNV010000089.1:6440-12426 GCA_017990495.1 Vicinamibacteria bacterium | reverse complement strand
CGGTCCCCGCGCGATTCACATGACGAAGGTCCTCGGTGTGGTCCCGGGGCAGACGGTGCGCGTGGGCGTGCTGGATGGCGCCCTGGGCGTGGCCACCGTCCGGTCGATCGAAGGCGGCGTGGTTGGACTGAGCTGCGTGCTCGAGCCCGCTCTACCGCCCTTGCCCCGGGTCGATCTCCTCCTCGCGGTGCCGCGCCCGAAAGTCATGCGGCGGCTGTGGGCGCAACTCGCAGCGCTCGGCGTGGGCCGGATCATTCTCACCAACGCGGAGAAAGTCGAGCGTCCCTACTTCGACACTCACGTTCTCACCCCCGCCTGCTACCGGCCGCTCCTCATCGAAGGACTCCAGCAGGCGCGCGATACGCGCCTTCCCCCGGTCTCCATCCATCGGCGCTTCAAGGTTCTCGTCGAGGATGAACTCGACGGCCTTAGCGGTCCTGGCGTGAGGCTCGTCGCTGATCCGGACGCGCTCATATCGGTGCGTGAGGGCCTCGCCCCCGGTTCCGACGCCCGTGTCCTTCTCGCGGTCGGCCCGGAAGGTGGCTGGAACCGTTTCGAACTCGACCTGCTCGAAGCCCATGGCTTCACGAAGGCCGGCCTGGGCGCGCGGACGCTACGCACCGACACCGCGTGCCTCGCGTTGCTGGCCCTCGTGAACGACGCCCTCGAGGGCAGACCCTAAGGTTTGGCGTCGGCGGGGACGGCGGCGGGTGCGGGAGCGGGAAGGATCTCGGTCGACTCGATTTCCTTGCCGGGCTTGAAGCGGATGCTGCGGCCGGGGGGGATGGGCACTTCCTGTCCGGTGCGGGGGTTTCGCCCGATGCCGCGCTTTCTCGGACGGATTATGAACACGCCAAACCCGCGGATTTCAATGCGTTGCGAATGGAGCAACGCGTCCTTGAACGACTCGATGACGGCTTCCGTCGCCATTTCCGCGCGGACGCGGGTGAGATCGGCCGCTAGTGCAACCTGATCAATGAGATCGGCCTTGATGAGGCTCATCGGACTTCCTTAGGGCGAATGGTGCGGCAAAAAGGGCGGTGCGCAGACGGTGGGGCTCTGGAGGGCGGAAAGGGCCGTATCGTCTCCTGCAATTAGGATAGACCATGTGAACCCCGAATCCCCAACCGAAACCGACCCCCGCCCGCTCGTCGCCCTCGTAGGTCGGCCCAACGTTGGTAAGTCCACTCTTTTCAATCGCCTCACCGGACGTAGGCAGGCCATCGTCGATTCCAAGCCCGGCTCGACCCGTGATCGGGCGTATGGCCGCGTCGAGTGGCAGCGCAAGGAGTTTTCGATCGTCGACACCGGGGGCCTTTCTCCCGGGGCCGATGAACATTTCCTGAAACTCAGCAAGGTCCAGGCCGACGTGGCCATCGGGCAGGCCACCCTGGTGATCCTGCTGGTCGACGCTCAGGACGGCTTGCTGCCGGATGACGAGGCTCTGGCCCGCAAGGTCCGTGGCTCGGGCAAGCAGGTGCTCCTCGTCATCAACAAGGCCGAGGCATCCCGCCGTCAGACCAACGAATTCGCCCGCCTCGGTTTCGGCGAGCCGTTTCCGATCTCCGCGGAGCACAACGAGGGCATCGGCGATCTCCTCGATCTGATCTGCAAGATGATCGACGCACCGGAGATCAAGGATACGGACGAAGCGAATCGCCCCATCCGCGTGGCCCTGGTCGGCCGCACCAACGTGGGGAAGTCGTCCATGCTGAATCGCCTGGTGGGCGAGGAGCGATCGATCGTCTCCCCGGTTTCCGGAACCACCCGCGACACCGTTGACTCCCTGGTGAAGTGGCAGGACAAGCCCTACCTCTTCGTCGATACCGCGGGCATCCGCAAGGTTCGCCTGCTCGAGGAAGGCGCGGATCACGTGGCCGTGGTCCAGGCCAAGCGAGCCATCGACCGCGCCGAGGTCTGCGTTCTCATGGTCTCGGCCGAAGAGGGGATGCGCGAGATGGACGCCACCATCGCCGGGCTCGTCCAGGAGTCGGGTCGCGCGGTGGTGGTGGCGGTCAACAAGTGGGACCTCGCCAAGTCCCTCGACAAGAGCGCCGCCCAGATGCGTGAGGAGTTCTCGTACCGGGTGAAGTTCCTCGAGTACGCGCCGGTGGTCCTCGTGTCCGCGAAGACCGGCATGGGGCGTAAGGACCTGTTCACCGCCATCGATCACGCCCGCACCGAATGGTCGCGTCGGGTGCCCACAGGGCCGCTCAACCGCTGCCTTCAAGACGCGGTGGCCCGGAATCCCATCCGGTTCAAGAAGGGCGCCGACGGGGTCAATCTCCTCTACGCCGCGCAGATCAGGGTCGACCCGCCCACCTTCACCCTGTCGGTCAACCGGGAAGGCGAACTGCACTTTTCCTCCGAGCGTTTCCTGATCAATTGCCTCCGTAAGGAGTTCGGTTTTGAAGGGTCGCCGATTCGGATCTGGCTCCGGGTTCGCAAGTCGCGGTCGGGTCCGCAGGGGTTCAAGATGCGGAAGGCCATCGCGCGTCCCCGCACCGATGGTAAACCGAATAGCGGCAAGGACATACCTCAGGAAGGCTCAGGTTATCTCGAGTCTCCCAAAACTCGGATTGACAAGAGAAGATCCAGCCGTTCATAATCTCGTTGAATTGTCGCGGCCTAAAGTGCTGAGGCAAGGATTTTTTCTCCGCACTTTCCCTCATTCGCCGCCCCCCTTGTTCCCAGGTTAGGGAGTCTTCGTTTGACCAAGGCCGACATCGCCCGCGCCGTGTACGAACGCCACGGCGGTCTGTCCAGCCGTGAAGCCGCGCGCCTTGTCGATAACTTCTTTCGGCTCCTCCGCGAACGCCTTCTGAAGGGCGAAAAAGTCCAGCTCACCGGCTTCGGCACCTTTCTGGTGAAAACCCGCCGCGAGCGCCGCGGACGTAACCCCAAAACCGGGGACATCATCGCCATCCGCTCGCGTAAGTCGATTTTCTTCCGCTCCTCGCCCCAGGTCGAAACCGCGGCGGCCCCGTCGGAAGCATCGGTGTGATGGGGAAGTCCGGTCTGAGGTCCAATGGCTGAACGGAAGATTCCGAACAAGCTGTTCTTCAAGATCGGGGAAGTCTGCGAACTCACCGATATTCAGCCTTACGTCCTGCGCTACTGGGAAACCGAGTTCCCGACTCTCGCGCCGGCCAAGAACAGTTCGGGGCAGCGGATCTATCGCCGCCGCGACATCGAAACGGTCATACGCATCAAGGAACTCCTCTACGGCGAGGGCTTCACCGTGGCCGGCGCCCGGAAGAAGATCGAGCAGGAGCAGAGCGGCCGCGTCGATACACCGGTGTCGCCGGCGGCGCTTGACAGCGCGTTCGAAGGCGCCGAGCCCGACACGAAGATCGGTCCTACTCCTTCGGCCGCGGCCATCCGCGCGGCCATGGCCCATCCCCCCACTTCCGCCGAACCCGCGGTGGCCCGCGACGACAAGACTCGCGCCATTCTTCAGGAAGTGAAAGAGGAACTGCGCGCCTTGCTCAAGGTGCTCGATCGAAAATAGCGAGACTCTTTCGCAAAAGGAGTCGAGCCTCGGGCCGAACGCTGGTAGACTCCGCCGCTCTTACGTTGACGTACGTCGGGATGTAGCGCAGCCTGGATAGCGCACCTGCTTGGGGTGCAGGGGGTCGGAGGTTCAAATCCTCCCATCCCGACCATTTTTTTAGCTGGGGGGCCGCAGTTCTGCAACGGACTGTAGTGCTTAGCCCCCCAGAACCCCCGTTCGCTTCGGCCGGAGTGAATCCGGCCTTCGCTCAGGTGCCCGGAGCCATAGTGCTCCCGGTGGGGCAACGTCGGCGGTTGCGTCTCGACGGCGCCTCCGTTTCCCTCGGTGGCTTGGTAGTGCCAAGAGCAGGGTGCCGCGGCTACCAGGCCAACCGGTCGCTGAGGGTGGTCCGTGCTGCGAAGCGGTCGAGCGCGCAGCCTGGCCTTGGGCCAAGCGACCGCCGCTGAGTCGCGGGGTGGCAGGCCCAACGCGATAGTGGCTCCGGGTTGCGGGGCGAAGTCTGCGACGCTTTTCGCTGCACCTTCTTTGCCCACGGTGGCTTGGTAGTGCCAAGGCGGCTTCGCAGATCGATGGCGATTCGGGGCCGGGGTTGACAGTGGTCCCCTTGGCGTGGCCAACTCTCCTACCCACTTGCGGGCCAGGAGACAAGCAGGAAATGACCGAGAAGGAAATTCAGGAGCAGCGCGTCCGGCTCACGTGGACCGACGAGGGCAGCAAGGCGTCGGCGGAGCATGGCGGCATCGAGTACGCGGTGAGTGTCGACCTCGTGGGCTCGTCCGGCCGGAACGATTGGGAGTGGCTGGTTTGGGTCGACGGCAAGGCTCACTTCGCGCCCCGGCTGGCCGAGCGGCTCACTCGTGATCGCGCCGAGGGTCTGGAGAAAGGGAAGGCCTATGCCGAACACGTGGCCTTCAACGCCGAGGAAGCCCGGGAAAGGCGCGCGGCGGCTCGAGGCTAGCCGCTAGCTGCGGCCCGGTCGTGGCTTCGACTCGTGGGTCGCTCCGGCTGCCGGCCTTCTGGCCACCCGACGAGCTTCCTTCGCGGCCATGCGCTGGTTGATGGCTTTCAGTTCCGCGGCGATCTCCCGGAGGAACCCGTTGATGTTGGCCAGGTGGGTGAGGGCCTGATGCGTGGCGGGGTCGTTCACGTGGTCGTCCTTTCTTCGGGCGTGAGCCCTGTCTTTCTGGAGAAACGGCAGCATCGCACGTTCTCCCGCTTTGAGAACGTGGCGGAACTCACGATAGGCTGAAGGGATGTCCCGACCGCTGATCCTGATCACCAACGACGATGGCTACCGCGCTCCCGGCCTGCTGGCCCTGCGCCAGGCCGTGGCCGACTTGGGCGACGTGATGGTGGTGGCTCCCGATCGCGAACGCAGCGCCTGCGGCCAGGGGATCACCATCAAGGGCCCCCTCACCGTCGAGCAGATCGACGAAACCACCTTCGCGGTGGATGGCACTCCGGCCGATTGCGTGATCCTCGCCCTCGCCAACATGCTCGAGACGCGGCCCCGCGTGGTTCTCTCCGGAATCAACCGCGGAGCCAATCTCGGCGACGATGTCTACTACTCGGGCACGGTGGGCGGAGCCCGGGAGGCCGCGTTCTGGGGCATCCCCGCCGGCGCGTGTTCGCTTGTCACCCGGGGCAAGCCCCTCGACTTCACCGCCGCCGCGGCGCACTCGCGAAGGCTCTGCGAGATCCTGCTTTCAACGCCGCCCGCACCTGGAGTTCTGCTCAATCTGAATGTGCCTGACGGCCCGGCAGAGGAAATCAAGGGCGTGAAGGTGACCCGTCAGGGAATGCGCGGACATGCCTCCGGCGTCTCGATCACGCGCGATTCGCGGGGGCGTTCCTTCTACTGGATCGCCGAGCCCTTCGACAAATGGGACGCCGCCGACGGCGACGACATGGCCGCGATCCGCGCGGGGTACGTCTCGATCACGCCCCTGGGCAAGGACACCACTTCGCAAGCCGACCTCGATCCCATCGCTCGCGTGCTCGCCGCCAAGTAAGGGGAGGGCAGGCTCGGCTAACGGATCTCGAAGCCCTCGAAGCCGCGCGGCTTGGTCTTCAACACGTTGGCGTCTTCGACCCGGCCAAAAGTCGGGCCCACCCGAATGTCGCTTTCGAATGACGCGAGGGCTGCGGCCGGTCCCTCCGCGTGAACTTCAACCGAACCGTCGGGGAGATTGCGAACGAATCCCGCGATGCCGTGGGCCTCGGCACGTTGGCGCGCGAAGTACCGGAAACCCACGCCCTGCACCCGACCAAGGATGACGGCCTGGAACGAAACAATCTCACTCATTGATGTAGACTCCGCATCCGTTTTCAAGATCCATCGGGGCGTGGCTCAGCCTGGCTAGAGCGCCTGGTTCGGGACCAGGAGGTCGTAGGTTCGAATCCTACCGCCCCGACCATCTTTTAGGCGGGGGGCCGCAGTCCACCAACGGACTCCAGTGCTCAGCCCCCCGC
>JAGNNV010000089.1:0-6340 GCA_017990495.1 Vicinamibacteria bacterium | reverse complement strand
CGCGCTCGACTAGACGCTTCCAGACGCGACTCAGCCACCGGGCGTGCGCCGCCGGGTGGCCCAATGCCAGGCCGCGCGCCCGCCCTTCGACGAACGTCCATCGTCGGTGCTCAGGGCACCGCAAGGGCCGGCCCTGCTACTTCACCAACGTTTCGAGCTGGGCTCTCAGGGTGCTGCGGAGGGCGATGTGGGCTGGACTGGCCGAGAGGTCGATGCGGCCGGCCGGATCGAGGGTCAGGTCGTACAGCTCCTCCGAACCGTCGGGCCAGAGTGTGTAGCGATACCTGGTGGTGCGCAGCGAGTAGCCGCGCTTCGGGGGCTCGGTGGGGCGGTACTGGATCAGGGCGTCCTGCACCGACGCTTTCGGATCACGCAGAACCGGGGCGAGCGACACGCCGTCGAGCGTGCCCGGCTTCGCGATGCCGGTGAGGTCGACGAGGGTTGGATAGACATCGATGAGGTCGGCGAAGGCCGACGTCGACACCCCCGGCTGTGTTTGCCCGGGGGCGGCGATGATCATGGGCACCCGCAGTGATTCCTCGAAGAGGGTGTTCTTGCGCCACAACCCGCCGTGGTCGCCGAAGTGGTGGCCGTTGTCCCCGAAGAACACCACGATCGTGTCCTTCCATCGATCGTCCCGATCCAGCGCGTCGAGGACCAGGCCGAGTTGAGCGTCCATGAAGCTCACCGCGGCGAGGTACGCCGCCATGCCGCGCTTCGCCATGGTCTCCTCGTCCGAAAGGCCTGCGGGTTCGCGTCCCGCGATCATCAGCCCGGGCAGTAACTGCGGACGGTTGCGGATGGCGATGCCCGGAATATCGACACCGTCATTCGCGGGCGCTTTCACAAAGCGGATCTTCTCGACCGGATACATATCGAAGTACTTCTGCGGAGCGATCCAGGCCGCGTGGGGCCTGACCAGCCCCAGGGCAAGGAAGAGCGGCGCTTCGCGTTTCGTTTCGAGGACCTTCACCGCAAGCGCGGTCCGTCGGCCATCGCCTTCCACTTCGTCAGCGTTGTCGGTGGGCCCTCCCTCGACGGGCATATTCGCCATGAGCCGCGCGGGCTTCTCCACCGCGCCTTTCGGCAAGGCGGGCAGCCAGTCGTTCAGATCCCACCCGCGCTTCTCTCCCGGCTGCGAGTCCCAGACCTTCCCAACCGACGCGGTGAAGTAGCCCTGAGCTCGGAACTGCTCCTGGATGAGTGGAAGCTCTTGGGTGAAGATCTCGGGAAATGCGTCCTCGCGGTGCAGTTCGAGGCGGGCGGGTGAGAGGCCGGACAGGAAGGCCGCGCGCGACGGGGTGCAGAAAGGAGCGGGAGCGTAGGCCCGGTCGAACGAGCGGCCGCGGGCGCGCAAACGGTCGAGGTTCGGAGTCTTCACGTCCGCGAACTGCGCGTACTGCGCGGTGAGGTCATCGCCGATGATCATCAGCACGTTCGGTCTTCGCTCCGTCGCGGGCCTCGCCGGCGCGGCCTTGGGGGGCGGCGGGGGTAGCACGAGGCGCTTCTCCAGCTCCGCCTTCTGCCCCTGCATCCCCGGCACGCGGGCGAGGTTGTTCCATTCACGCGGATCGGCGATCTCGTCGAAAAGTTCCTCGCTGCCATCGGGCCATTGGGTGAAGCGAAACCGCGCGGTGCGCACGCTGCGACCCACGCGCGGGGCCTCGCGCGCCGCGCTCGAGATGAGGGTTTCCCGTACGGGCTGTTTCGGGTCGCGAAGCGCGGCGCCTAGATCCATCCCGTCGTTCGCGGGCAGTTTCGCTCCCGCCAGGGCCGCGAGAGTCGTGGCCACGTCCTCCATCCGGGCGAGCGTCGCCGCGCTCACTCCGGGCAGGGCCAGCGCGGGAGTCTTGACGAGGGCGAGGCCACGCATCCAGTCCTCGAACAACAGGTCCTCGCGAGGAGGCGCCGACCGCTCGGGCCGGGGAGCCGGACCCGTGGAGACAAGGACGATGACGGTTTTCGAGGCCAGACCCCGTTGGGCGATTCCGGTTTCGAGGGCCGCGACTTCGCGATCGAGCAGGGAGAACGCGGCATGGCGGGCGGCGGCGAGGGCCCCGCGATCCGCGGGCGTGCGTGGCGGAGGGGTGACGGGAAAGCGGACGGGATCGAGGGGCGCCCGATCGGAAAGGGCGATGGCGGGCACGGTCAGGGGCACGGCCGCGACATTGAAGGAGGAGAGGGGGGCGACTTTCCTCAAGTCGAGGGCGGCGAAGATGAAGGCGGGCCGGGTTCCGGCGGCATCGAGGGCAGCGAGGGCGCGGTTTGCGATTTCGCCGTTCGCCGCGCGAACAGCGCGGTCGAAACCGGGGCCGGGCGGCCCGGCTGCCGAGATCGAGGAAGCGAGGTAACGCTTCGCCTTCAGCGCCGCGACGAGCGGCGCCTTGTCACCTCCGAGCAGATGGTCGTTCGTTCCGGTCCAGGCCGGGTCCGAGGTGAAGATCGCATCGAAGGGGCGCGAGGCGAGACGCAGCTTCCGCAGCGCGGGATACCGGGCCATCTGGGGATCTTCGAAAGGGAAGGCCGTGCCCTCCGCAACCACCATGATGATGTGTGGGGCGGTCGGAGCCGCGGCGGGCGGGGGAGCGGCGAGCGCCAGGCCGGCCGCGGTGGCCAGCAGGATGACGAGCCTGCCCGACTGCATGAACATCCGCTTAGGTTAGTTGCCGGCTCCGAAAAGGGCCAAGGCCGGCGCGGTTTAAGATCGCGCGCGATCATGACCCTGAACCTCAAGCACTTCGTTCACGATGTTCCGGACTTTCCCAAGCCGGGGATCCTCTTCCGGGACATCACACCGATGCTCGCTCATGGCCCGGCGTTTGCGGCGGCGATCGAGCAGCTCGATGAACTCACGAGCCATATTTCCTACTCGCGCATCATCGGCATCGAGAGCCGCGGTTTCATCTTCGGCGCGGCCCTGGCCCAGCGCCGCCAGTGCGGCTTCGTTCCCATCCGCAAGCCGAAGAAGCTGCCCCGAAAAACCGTCTCCGAAACCTATGCCCTCGAATACGGCGAGGACACTCTGGAGATGCACGAAGACGCTTTGATCAAGGGAGAGAGGGCGCTGGTGGTCGACGACGTCCTTGCCACCGGAGGAACCGCCGAGGCCGCGGGGCGCCTGGTGAGCCGGTCGGCTGGGGAGGTGGCGGGTTTCGCCTTCCTGATCGAACTCGACTTCCTGGAGGGACGCTCGCGGCTGGCTCCTCATGCCGTGGCCAGTCTCATCCACTATTAAAGATGCGGGCGGCTGCCCGGCTTGACGGCCGGCCCGAGTAAACTCTCGTTTCGCATTCCCGTGCGCCCGTAGCTCAACTGGATAGAGCAGGAGCATCCTAAGCTCAAGGTTGGGGGTTCAAGTCCCTCCGGGCACACCACATTCTTCGAACTCAAAAGGTGATCGGCTTTGGACAAGGAACTCAGGAAAGAACTTCATCGTGACGAGGTGGGCGACGCCTTGCAGGAAGCCCGCGGTGTGCTGACGCGGCCCGAGGTGGTGAAGCCCGTGCTCGCCGTGCTCGGCCTGATTCTTGTTCTGTTCGGTTTGTATTATGGCCAGAAGTATCGAGCGGCCTCCGCCGAATCCGCCTTCGCCCGGGCCACCGAGGTGTACCACGCCCGGGTCGGGGCCACCCCGAGCGTGGATGGCGCGGCGACCTTCAAGACCGAAGCCGAGAAGTTCCAGAAGGCCAAGGAACTGTTCGATGACGTCGCCAGCAGCTACAGTTCCATGCCCGCCGGGCGCCGCGCTCGCTTCTATTCCGCCCTCTGCCTTGCCGAACTTGGCCAGCGCAAGGAAGCGGAGGCGGTGCTCCGCGAGATCGCGACCAAGAAGGACCAAGGAGCGATCGAGCCGGCGATGGCCCGTCTCCGGGTGGTGGAAATGGCCCTTCAGGATGGCCGCGCCAAAGAGGCGGCGAGTGCGTATAAAGCCCTCATCGATGATCAGAACTCCGGCCTTCCCAAGGACACGCTTCTCTTCGGCCTCGCCGAATCGCTCGAAGCGGCGGGTGAAAAGCTCGAGGCACGGCGCGCCTACGCCGACCTCGTGAATCGGCATCCGCAGAGTCCGTTCGCGCAGGAAGCGCGTCAGAAGCTGGACGCGCTGGCGACGCTTTAGCCAGAGAGGCCGAAGCCCGTACCGACGTAATCAGAGGTCGTCCGAGGCCGCCGCGAGCGCGGGCGGCTTCGACGCCTCATCAGCAGCAAGACGACAGGAGTGGGCCAGCCCATGGCGATGTCACGCGGAAGACGGATTTTCTGGATTGCGGCGGGCCTTGTGCTGGTCGCGGCGTTCACCGCTGCCGTCCTCGGTGGACTCGCCTACTTCGTTCAGCAGCAGGGTTTTGCTTCGTCGGCGCGCAAGTCCGACGCGCGCTCGCACGTCCTCTCCATCAGTCTCGATGGTTCGTTCGCCGAGAATCCCGCACCCTCGTTCCAACTGGCCTTCTCGGGCGCCCCCGCTCCGACATTTCCCGCCATCATCCGCGCCATCGACCGGGCGGCCAACGAGTCGAGCCTCACCACGGTTTTCGTGCGCATCGGCGGAACCGACCTCGGCTGGGCCCGGGCCGGCGAGGTTCGCGATGCTCTGCTCCGCGTCCGCGCCAAGGGCAAGAAGCTGATCGCGTTCCTCGAGGACAGCGGCAACATGGAGTACTACGTGGCTTCGGCGGCGGACGAGATCGTGGCCCTCCCCGAAGCGCTGCTGCAGATCCATGGCCTCTCCGCCGAAGTGATGTTTCTGCGCGGGGCCTTCGACAAGTTCGGGGTCGAGGCGCAGTTCGTCGCGATGGGCAAATACAAGAACGCTCCCAACCAGTACACCGAAAAGAGCCTCACGCCCGCGCATCGGGAGCAGATGGAGTCGCTCCTCGGCGGGATCTATCGCGAGTACATCACATCGGTGGCGAAGTCGCGCAAGAAGACGGAGGCCGAAGTCGAGGCGCTCATCTCGGGCGGCCCCTACGACGGCGCATCCGCCCTCGAAGCGGGCCTTGTCGACCGGCTCGACTACGCGGAAGAGGCTCTCGACAAGGCCGGCGAGACCCATCGTTATCTCGGCGACTTCCGGGACAAGGCCAGCGCCTTCGATACCCGGCCCAAGGTCGCACTCATTTTCGTCGATGGCGAGATCCTCTCCGGCGAGAGCCAGGGCGAGGGCTTCGGTTCGGGCAACGTGGCGGGGTCCGACACCATCGCGGAAGCGCTGCGCAACGCCGCGGCCGACGACTCGGTCAAGGCGGTGATCCTTCGCGTCAATTCACCCGGCGGCTCGGGCTCGGCCTCCGACGTGATCGCGCGTGAAGTCGAGAACACCGTGGCCGAAAAGCCCGTGATCGTAAGCATGGGCGACTACGCGGCCTCGGGCGGGTACTACGTCTCCGCTCCCGCCACCACCATCGTGGCCGATCCCACCACCATCACCGGCTCCATCGGCGTCTTCTTCGGCAAGTTCGTGCTGAAGGGGATGTTCGAGAAGGTGGGAGTCACCCACGACTACGTTGACTTCGGCAAGGGCGGGTCGTTCGCGAGCGCCACGCGCCGCTGGTCGCTCGAGGATCAGGCCAAGGTCGAGGGCCTGGCTTCCCGCTTCTACGACCGGTTCCTGAGCCTCGTCGCGGAGAACCGCAACATGGACGTGGACGCCGTGCACGAAGTGGCCCAGGGCCGCGTCTGGACGGGGGTCCAGGCCAAGGAGGTCGGACTTGTCGACGAACTCGGCGGCTTCGACAAGGCTTTGTCGATCGCCAAGGAGAAGGCGAAGATCGAGGCCGGCCAGGATGTGGCGGTGGTGGTTTTCCCCGCGCCCAAGGGAGCCTTCGATCGTTTCTTCGAAGAGGCGGACGGCTGGGACGACATGACCGTGCGCGGTCAGCTTTCGCCCGAGGCCCTTGCCGCGCGATTCCGTCAGCGGTTGATCGAACAGTCCCAAACCCTCTGGGCCCGCCTCCCGTACGGCTTCGAAGTTCGGTAAATCGTCGCCGTCGTCGCGGTCACCAAACGGAGTCCTCGCGCTCCTAAGCGGCTTCCGCCTAAGTCCAATCTTTCCAATCGGGGTTCTTTGAAGACCGCTGATCGACACGATCGGCCCGACGGAGCCGTGGGACACTAGGCCCCGGTTTCCGCATGTCAAACGGAGTGGCTACACCGGGGTGACGACAGACCCAATCAGCTTGGCGAAGCGGCGGATCCGAGGTGACGGCGCGCGCGGCGCCGATTGCTTCGCGACGCTCTCGCCCCCGTGCCGCTACCAGCTGATTTGACCTCTCGTCACCCCCGGTGTAGCCACTCTGTTTGACGAGCGAAAACCGGGGGCCTAGCGTGAGGACTCCGTTTGGTG
>JAGNNV010000399.1 GCA_017990495.1 Vicinamibacteria bacterium | reverse complement strand
CCCTCGAAGTGCTGGCGTTCCATTATCCGAACCTTCCCGTGATGTAGTCCTCGGTGAGTTTCTCCCGAGGGTTCGTGAACATTTGCGCGGTCGGACCCATCTCCACCAGTTTCCCGAGCCAGAAGAACGCGGTCTTGTCCGAGACGCGCGCCGCCTGCTGCAGGTTATGGGTCACAATGACGATGGTGTAGCTGTCCTTGAGCGAGTAGATCAGTTCCTCGATCTTGAGGGTGGCGATGGGGTCGAGCGCGGAGCAGGGCTCGTCCATGAGCACGATCTCCGGTTCCACCGCGATGGCGCGGGCGATGCAGACGCGCTGCTGCTGGCCGCCGGAAAGGCCGAGGGCGCTGTCGTTCAGGCGGTCCTTGACCTCGTCCCAAAGCGCGGCCCCGCGCAGGCTCTTCTCGCAGGCGGCGTCAAGGGTGCTCTTGTCGGAGATCCCGGCGATGCGCAGGCCGTAGACCACGTTCTCGTAGATCGACTTCGGGAACGGATTCGACTTCTGGAAAACCATGCCCACCCGGCGGCGCACTTCGATGACATCGACGCTCGGGGCGTTGATGTCCTGGCCGCGGACCAGGAGTTTGCCGGACATGGTGACGTTGTCGATGAGGTCGTTCATCCGGTTGAAGCAGCGGAGGAACGTCGACTTGCCGCAGCCCGACGGGCCGATGAACGCGGTCACCCTCTTCTCCTCGACCTCCATGGAGATGTCGTGGAGCACGTGGTTCGCGCCGTAGCTGAGATTCAGTTTCTCCGCCACGATGGCGGGCGCGCTGCCCGCGGGCACGGGGACGCTTTGCCTCTCGGAGACCTCGGTCTGGATCCTGATCGGGCTCGCTCGTTCTTCGGTCATGGTTTTCAAAGGGGGTGTTCGAGTGCTTAGAAGGCGGAAGTCTGGAAGCGGCGGCGCAGGCGGTTGCGCACGATGATCGCGGTCAGGTTCAGGAGAACCACGATCAGCAGGAGAAAGATGGTGGTCATGTAGACCATGGGTTTGGCGGCCTCGACGTTGGGACTCTGGAACCCCACATCGTAGATGTGGAAGCCGAGGTGCATGAACTTGCGATCGAGATGGAAGAAGGGGAAGGTTCCATCAAGGGGCAGATCCGGCGCGAGCTTCACCACCCCGGTCAACATGAGAGGCGCCACTTCGCCGGCCCCGCGGGCCATGGCGAGAATGAGACCGGTGAGGATGCCAGGCGCGGCCGAAGGAAGGACCACGCGCAGGATGGTCTGGAACTTGGTGGCGCCTAAGGCAAGCGAGGCTTCACGCACCGAGCGGGGCACCGCGGCGAGGGCCTCCTCGGAGGCCACGATCACCACGGGCACGGTGAGCAGAGCCAGGGTGAGAGCGGCCCAGAGGATGCCGCCCGTGCCATAGGTGGGAGTGGGCAGAGCCTCGGCGTAGAACGCGCGGTCGATGCTGCCGCCGATCATGTAGACGAAGAACCCGAGGCCGAACACTCCGAACACGATGGAGGGGACGCCCGCGAGATTGTTCACCGCGATGCGCACGATGCGCACCAGCACGCTCTGGGTGGCGTATTCGCGCAGATACAGAGCTGCCAGCACACCGGTGGGCACCACCACCAGAGTCATCAGGAACACCATCATCACCGTGCCGAAGATGGCGGGGAAAATGCCGCCTTCGGTATTGGCCTCACGGGGATCGTCCCAGAGGAAACCGGAGAGCCGCGAGACATAGATCGAGGCCCGATCGAACCACGAGAGGGCGTTCGCGGGGTAGGCGCGGTAGATGTCTAGAAGCCGCAACTCCTTCTCGTCGCCCGAAGCCGCACGCAGCACCAGGGTGGCGGCGGCGGCCTTCTCGACCACCTTCTCGAGTTCGGCCTGGCGGGTCTCATATAGCGCCTGGTCGGCGGCCACCGCGGCGGCGAGGCGATCACGCTCCGCCTTCTCCGCCGGGCCCTCGGGGCGGCGCAGGGCTTTCGCGTCGAGGCCCTTCACCGCGAGGCGGGCCTGTTCGATCCGACGGTTGATGGCGCCGATTTCTCCGCGCTCGAGCTTTTTGATGGCCGCTCGCTCCGCTTCCACGGTCTTCAGCCGCGCGCGGAGAAGGTCGGCCACGGCGGCGGGCGAGGAGGCGAGTTCGCGACCGGATTCGGAGATCCGCACCGGGAATCCGAGAAACGGACCGTACTCGCTGCGTTCGATGAACCAGGCGTCTTTGGGCTGGTCGCGGCTGACGATCTCCGCGTCGTTCACCCACTCGAAGTCGACGCCGTTGAGGTCGCGGTTGCCGACTTTCAACAGGGTCCGCTGGTTGACCAGATGGTCGGGATGGCCGGGGTTCGGGATGCCCTCGTGGGCCGCGACCTCGGCCAGGCGCTTCGAACCGTCCTTCAGGGTGAACTCGACGAGCGGCCGCGGCCAGAAGAAGCCAAGACCGTTGGTCAGGATCACCGCGATGAGACCGCCGATCATCAGCAGGCACAGGCCAAGCGCGCTCGCGGTGAACCACACCAGCGACTCGCCCGCGGGACGGGCCGGCTTCTTCATGATCGCGGTCATAGCGCCTTGTACCGCTCGCGCAGGCGCTGGCGAACCACTTCAGCCAGGGTGTTCACCACGAAAGTCATGGCGAAGAGAAGCAGGGCGGCGAGGAAGAGCACGCGATAAAGGGTGCCGCCATTAGGGGCCTCGGGAATCTCCACCGCGATGTTCGCGGAGAGGGTGCGCATGCCGTTGAAGATCGACCAGTCCATCACCGGCGTGTTCCCGGTGGCCATCAACACGATCATGGTCTCGCCCACCGCGCGGCCGAAGCCCACCATCACCGCGGAGAAAATGCCCGGGCTCGCGGTGGGAAGCACCACGCGCAGCGCGGTCTGCCAGCGGCTGGCTCCAAGGGCGAGCGAGGCGGCGGTGAGATTGCTGGGGACACTCGAGAAGGCGTCCTCGGTGATGGTGAAGATGATGGGGATGACCGCGAAGCCCATGGCGAGACCCACCACCAGGGAGTTGCGCTGGTCATAGACGAGACCGCTGGCCGTGCCGAGCCATCCCTTGAAGTCGGAGCCAAAAAACGCCTGTTCAATGGAGGGCCCGACGGAAAGCGCCATCATGGCTCCGAGCAGACACAAAGGCACCACCACCGCGAGTTCGGTGCCCGGACGAAGGCGGAGGCGGAGCTTGTGGGGCAAAGCTCCCCAGAAGAGCACGCCCGAGGTGCCGAGCGCGGGCAGGAGGACCACCATGAGAATCACGGGCACGATGTGCTGCTCCACCCTTGACGCGAGCCACAATCCGGCGATGAAGCCAACCACCACGCTCGGCAGGGCAGCCATGATCTCGACCGTGGGTTTGATCTTCTGGCGGATGGTGGG
>JAGNNV010000398.1 GCA_017990495.1 Vicinamibacteria bacterium | reverse complement strand
GGCCGTTCCGGCCTCGATCAGCTTCTTCTCGAACTTCGTCTCGGCCTCCGCCCGCGCCTCGATGTGGACGACCCCCGGATTGGATTTCCGGAAGACTTCGATCGTGTTGCGCTCGTCCTGGAGGAGCGCGGTGTCTTGCCCGAAGGCGAACGCCCCGGCGGAGAAAAATACGACGACGACGCGCTTGGTCATTGCCGACCTGATCGCAAACGCGCCACCGTGGCGGCTGCCGACGGGCCGCGTGCCGCCCGGATCTCGCTCAGTTGTTCGGTCATGCTTCGAAGTCATTTCTGTCGTCCTCTCGTGATATCAGGCCCAAGGTTTGCGCCTGCGACGCCATGTGGCCAGGTCTTCGGTTGCCTCGCGACTGCGCAGCGACGTCTGGAGCGATGACAAGCGACCGCGCTTGCCGATCCCCGTCACCTGGCGCCCGCGGCCGCCATCGCTTCAGTTGCGGCTGCACCCTCCGCGTCGCGCGTTTTGGTGGTGGCCCGCGCTGGTCCCCACCGATCTCGCCTCCTCCCGCGAGGCGCGTAGCGTGTCACCAGCGCGATGGGCGGCGTCCAGCGCGGATCCCAGGGCCTCGCGAAGGTCGGGCGACGCCTGTGCGCTCAGATCGCTCAGGCGCTTCGTCTGGCGGTCGAGCAATGCCACGGCTCTCGACAACTCACGTTCCGCCAGGTCGCCGGCGTCCGACCATTCCGCCAGGTTGTCGGCCGCCTCGACGTAGGCTTCCGCCCAGCGCCCGACGAGTTGCCGGTCACCACCATCGAGGGCCGCATCGAGCGCTCGCATCGCCTCGTCAGAGGCCCTCAGAAGGCTTCCGAGTGTTGCCGCTGGCTTGAGGGAGCCCCCTCCACCAGGGGCGCCCTGCGGCGCATGGCCTTCGGAGTGCTGTGCGCGCAGTGGCGTTGCGGCGAACAGGACGAGGAATGACATTACGATCACGGAACGCGATTTCGGCGACATGGATTTGCTCCTTTGATTGTGAAACGATCGAATGAATGTGAAACAACTGAAAGCCGCTGTGAGGTACAACGCCAAAAGGCCGAATGACGGCCCTTTCCGTTCCGCTCGCCAGGATCAGCCGCGGCCCATCGCCAGCTCGTTCTCGGCGCGCAGCCAGTCCTCCACGTCATGGCCCTCCTGCTGACCGCGCTCCAAGTACAACTCGTTGGCGCGGCGGGCAATTTGTTCGTGCGACGGGCCATCGGCCCGTTTCGGGACGTCGGTCTGATCAAGCGGCGACTCCGGGGTGGACGCGGGCCTGCGGGGCGAGATCTCTCTCGCTACTTTGCGAGGCTGCTTCATGACACTCTCCTCTCTTTGCTCTCACGGCAAGGCGCGCTACTCTCCCTTGCCATCACGGCTGCTCAAGAAACTGCTGCGGCGACCGGTTGAACATCTGAACGCACGACGGACAGCACACCGAATAGTCGGCGCCGCGGAAATGGACTTTCCAACGGGCGTCTTCCGAGCCCATCGCCTTGAGGCACACGACGCAGCGGGCCGCCGCGGGGGTTCCCTTCACCGTGTGGCGGATATCCTCGGTCATCGCGGTTGCCTCCTCACTTCACCAGTAGGGTGCGCCGTTGCGGTAACGCCAATCATGAACATCAGATCACCGGCCGCAAACGCAACCACTCGGCGCGACATCGGAAACCGGGCGGTGCCCTGGTTGATGACCAACGGACTGCGTTTCATAGAGATGGTGACCTCCTCGCCGGCTGCGGAAACGCGCTGGCCCCGCAGCCGGCCGGGATCGCTAGAGCCCAGCACCTTGACCCTCCTGCCCGCGGCTCGGCATTTCCCTGAACGTGATTCGCTCTTCGTCTGCGAGCGCACGGGCGATCCGGTCGCGCTCGACTTCGAGCGCATCGTGACTGCGAGCGTCCTGGGCTAGACCATCGTGAGTCTGTGTTTCGGCCACGGGCGCTTCCAGGGCGTCATGGGGCGCGGGCCCGGCGAGACGAGCGCGGATGCGACGGATGGCCAGCGCCACCGCAGAGCGTCGCTCCGCCTCGATCCACTCGTGCACCTGCCGCTCGAGGGCGGGGCCGAGTTCTGCGACGGCGCGGGCCACACCTGCAAGTTCCTCATCTGTGTGCCGCTCCCTCGGCAGCCATCCACGGCCGTCACGCATGCGCTCGATTTGCCGCGACAGCGCCCCGAGCGGCAGAACCAGGTTCCTTCGAAGGATCCACTCAGTGCCGCCGAGGAGCGCGGCCAGGGCTACGAGCCCATAGAGAAGGTGCATCTCGATGGAACGCCGCAGCGTTTTCTGGAGTCGATCGGGGTTGGTCAAATATCGGAGCCGGAACGCGCCCTCGCGGAGCGAGAGGGTTCGAGTCGCGTTGACACTGCTTGTCTCCGCTTCCGCGACCCGAGGGGCTTGCGGCACTATGGGAACCAGGTCAATGTCGCTACCGGACGCCCGTAGCGATTCACGCATCAGATCCAGTTGAGACGCTACGGTCTCGACATCGGCCTGAAACTGAGGCATTCGGGCAAGATGCTCCAGCAGCGCCGCGCCGTTGGCGGCCTCGGTGAGGACGAGCTGGCGACGCTCCTCGTAGATCGCCGCCCCAGTGAGGGCCGCGAGGGTCAAGGCCATGACTCCCGCGTTCCACAGGCTGACGCGTAAACGAAGGCTCACGCGGGCAGGTCGCTGCTCAGCTTCTGCCGGCCACGTTGGCGCCTTCTTCATCTCCGCCTCCTCACTCGAAGCAACCGTCGGTGTCAAAACACGTGCCTGACACTCTCACCCTGCACCTCGATCCTCTCGAGCTGCCTCATGCCACCGCTGTTCACCTGGGCGTAGACCTCCGTCTTCTTGGCTGGTTTCTTCATGCCTTCCAGCCGGCACCTGACGCGGACCGAAGGCGGCTC
The DNA here is from genome assembly GCA_017990495.1 of Vicinamibacteria bacterium. Taxonomy (GTDB): domain Bacteria; phylum Acidobacteriota; class Vicinamibacteria; order Fen-336; family JAGNNV01; genus JAGNNV01. The sequence continues at coordinate 470 of JAGNNV010000398.1, read as the reverse complement.
AGAAGGCGAGGCGTCGCTTGGGGTAAACGCGACAAAGTGGTCCGCGCCCTCCACAGCATGCTCGAAGCGGTACGTCCCGGGTTTGAGGATCCATTCGCCCAAGACCGTGGCGCCGGCGAACGCCACCGTCCCGTCCTTGCCAATCTTCAGCTTCTCTGTGTAAGGCCTCGCCGGTTCCGCCGACATGGTCCCACCATGCCCTGCATGCTGAGCGTGAACGGGCACGCTTGCCGGCGCCACGAGCAGCGCCACGAACGAACTGATCGCGTACGACAACTGATACCTTTTCATACTTCCTCCTGTTGAAGTCCATGGACCGAGACACGGCCACCTCCGGGCTCAAAAGACGACATCGTTCTCCTTCATTCCACCGCAGCCGTTGGCGGCGAAGGGCCGAGAGCATCCACCTCGGTTGCAGGCGTTTCCGGAGTACCCGGCTTTGTTCGTGACCCGTATCCACTCAAGCACCA
>JAGNNV010000397.1 GCA_017990495.1 Vicinamibacteria bacterium | reverse complement strand
TCCACGATGGTCGAAGGCGCGCCGTCGAGCGCCCCCACATCTATCACCAGAACCGCGGCCGGAAACGCCTGCAGCGCCTGATCCACGGTGAGGCACGGCGGCTCACCGGCGAGATTCGCGGAGGTGGAGACAAGGGGTCCGGCCTCGCGGGCCAGGGCGCGCGCAACCTCGGAAGCGGGCACGCGCACGGCAATGTTTCGCGCCCCGGCCAGAAGGGCCGCAGGCACATCAGGAGTCGCGGGCACCACGAGGGTCAGCGGCCCCGGCCAGAAGGCGTCGGCCAGGCGCTGTGCTGAGTCGGGCCAGCGCGAGGCGAGTGCACGCGCCTGCTCGATGTCGGCAACGATCACCGGCAGCGGCTTGTGCGCTTCCCGACCCTTCGCCGCACGCAGCCGCTCCACCGCATCCGCATCAAGCGCTCGGCATCCCACCGCGTAGAGCGTATCGGTCGGATAAATGATGACCGCGCCCGCGCGCAGGCGAGCCGCCGCTTCGCGTTCCTGATCCGCGTTGAGAGCGGAGTGGTCGACGATGAAGCGCACTGTGCCGGAGGTCACCCGAGGATCGTACAAGCCCCTGGCTGCCCGATCAGCCTTGTTCCCTATAATCGCCGTCCCTTGATCGAGCGACTCCTCACCCGGTGGCCGTCCCTTCCCAAGGGCATCGCGGCCCCCCTGTCGCTCATCACCTTGATCCTCTGGGTCGGCGCGATGGTGCTGGTGGTTCGCAAGGCCACGGAGCAAACCGCATTGGCCCTGACCAGCGACCTCGCCGCATACGGCGAACGCGCGCGCTGGAGCGGCATCTACTACCGCGGCGAGAAGATCGGCTTCTCGGTGAGCCAGATGACCGAGCGGCCTGAAGGCGGGTTTCGGCTTCAGGAGGACGGGCAACTTCTCCTGGCGCTGATGGGATCGAACACCGCCTCGAAACTGCGCACCGAAGTGAACGTGGATGCCCAGTACCTGCTCCAGAACTTCTCGTTCTCGCTCGATCCCGGCACCGGTCCGATGGCGGTGAGCGGCGTGCTCGAAACCCCAACCCGACTGGCCATCAAGATCACGTCCTCCGGCAACGAACGCAGCCGCACCATCGACTTGAAAGAGGCGCCGGTCGTCTCCCTGAATCTGCCCAAGCGTCTGCTCGCCATGGGCCTCACCGAAGGGGCGCGCCACCAGATCCTCATCTTCGACCCCGCCACACTGACGAACGGCATGGCCACCATCGAGATCGGCAAACGCGAGGTGGTGCGCATCCTCGACAAGCCGGTGCCCGCCTTCAAGATGAGCATGACCTACGCGGGGATCCACGCGAACTCGTGGATCACCGAGGTCGGCGAGATCGTGAAGGAAGAGAGTGCCATGGGCATGGTGGTGATCCGCGAGAGCCGCGAACGGGCGATCGCGATGGCCATGCCGTCTGAGATCAAGGCCGACATGATCGAGTCGGCGGCCATCCAGCCAGACAACAGAAGGAACATCGAAGACGCGGCGTCGCTCGCCAGCCTGAAGCTGGAGTTCTCGGGCGCGGCCCTTCCCGGCACGCCCGAGGAGCTGAACGGCGCCGGTCAAACCGTCACCGGCAACGTCATCGAAATCACCGATCCCAACAAACTGCGTTCCGAGCCCCGGCCCGCGAATCTCGCCGAGGCCCTGGCCCCCGAAGCCTTCATCGAGAGCGACTCTCCGGAAATCGTGGCCGAAGTGGCGATCGCCCTCGAGCGGGCGGGCAAAGACGCGACCGCGCGCAGGAAAGCCGAACTGCTGGTGCGCTATGTGAACGCAGTGATCGACAAGAAGCCCACCATGAGCCTGCCCTCGGCGGTCGAAGTGCTGCGCACGAAGGTGGGCGACTGCAACGAACACACCGCGCTCTATGTGGCCATGGCCCGGGCCGCGGGGATTCCCGCGCGGGTGGCCATCGGTCTCGTCAGCCTGCGCGGCGCCTTCTACTATCACGCGTGGCCCGAGGTCTTCGTGGGTGACGCGAAATCCACCGTCGACGGCAAGACCGGGGTGTGGCTCCCCGTGGACCCCACCTTGAATCAGTTCCCCGCCGACGTCAGCCACATCCGCCTCGTGCGCGGCGGTCTCGAACGTCAGGCCGCGATCCTGCCGCTGCTCGGCCAGGCGAAGATCCGGATTCTCGAGATGGTGGACGGTCCGGCCCAGAGCAACACCACGGCTCTCGTCGGGGCCGAGCGCACCACCGCCCCCTCCATCGCCCTCGACTTCCCCGCTCCCGAAAGCAAGGACAGCTGCTGGAGACGGCCCGCGCGACGCTGATCCGGTCGCCGCCCTTTTTATGATCACAGTCAACAACATCCAGAAGAGGTTTGGCTCGTTCGACGCCGTGAACGGCGTGTCGATTGTGGTCCCCCCCGGCGAGATCCACGGTTTCCTTGGCCCGAACGGCGCGGGCAAGACCACGACCATCCGCATGATCGCGGGCCTGCTCAAACCAACCTCGGGCAGCATCACCATCGACGGCGCCGATCTCGCCACCGAGCCCGAGAAAGCGAAGGCCGCCCTCGGCTTCGTGCCCGACCGGCCGTTCATCTACGAGAAGCTCACCGCTCTCGAGTTCCTCAAGTTCTGCGGCGGGCTGTACGGGATGGAAGGGCCCGCGCTCGAATCGCGCGCGCTGGAACTGCTCGAGTTGTTCGAGCTGTCGCGCTGGAAGGATGAGTTGATCGAGGCCTTCTCCCACGGCATGAAGCAGCGCGTGGTGATGTGCTCGGCTTTCCTCCATCACCCGAAGGCGGTCTTGGTCGACGAGCCGATGGTGGGCCTCGACCCCCGCGGCGCGCGTCTCATCAAGGACATCTTCCGGGTGATGTCGAAGAAGGGCGTGTCGATCCTGATGAGCACCCACACTCTCGAGGTGGCGCAGGAGATGTGCGACTACGTCCGCATCATCCTGGGCGGCAAGATCATCGCCGAGGGCACGGTGAACGACGTCCTCAAGATGGCGGGCGAAGGCCACGAAGCTCTCACGCCGGTGTTCCTCAAGCTCACGGGCGGCTCGGGCTTCCAGGAAATCCCCGACGCGATTTAGCCGGACGCGCAGACAGCGAGGTGGCTTCGACAGAAAGCCATCCGATGGACTCAGCCACCGGACGCGCCCCTGATTACGCCTGCTTCAGCTCGGTTCTGACGTCGAGCAACTCCGGGAAGAACGTGAGGTCGAGGGCTTTGCGCAAGAAGCCCACGCCCGACGATCCGCCGGTGCCACGGCGGAAGCCGATGATCCGCTCCACCGTCTTCATGTGGCGGAAGCGCCAGAGCTGGAAGTACTCCTCCACGTCGACGAGCTTCTCGCACATTTCGTACGCGTCCCAGTGCTTCTGGGGATGTTCGTAG
>JAGNNV010000396.1 GCA_017990495.1 Vicinamibacteria bacterium | reverse complement strand
CTGATCCTGGCCGCCTCCACCGAAGGCGGAACGCAGGGCGCCTCGTTCACGCGGGTCAGCGTCCAGGCCGCTCCTTCAGCGCACATCGCCGCGGCCAGTCAGCCGGTGGCGGTGGTTTCGGGAGACTGGAACGCGGACGGAAAGGTCGACCTCGCGGTGGCCGACTCGGCATCGAACCGCGTTTCCGTCCTGCTCGGAGATGGCAGCACCACGTTCAGTCAGACCGTCGACTTCACCGTGGGCGTATCCCCCATCGCCCTGATCGCCGCCGATCTGAACCTCGACGGCACCACCGACCTGGCCGTGCTCAACGCCGGCTCGCGGACGGTGACCCTGCTGGCAGGGAACGCCACCACCTTCACCACCGCGCGGACCATCTCCATCGGAGGCTCGGGCACGCCCGTGGCTCTCGCCGTGGGCACGTGGGATGGTGACGCCATCCCCGATCTCGCGATCGCCACCGCGGGATCCACCATCGAGATCTTCCACGGCGACGGTAACTACGGCTTCGTCTCCGACAGCCTGATTTCGGGACCGGCCGACCTCTCGTTTCTGGCCGCCTTTGACCTCGATGGCAACTCCCGGACCGACCTCGTGGCCGGCAGCCGGAACAGCGGCCGGGTCTTCGTGTACATGAACGGACCAGCGGCCCTGGGCGCGGCCCGGCAGGTCGTGGTGGGCGACGGTCCCGCCGCCGCGGCGTTCGGCGATTTCAACTCCGATGCGCGCGCCGACATTGTCATCGCCAACCGCGTCTCGAACGACGTCACCCTGCTTCTTCAGACCTCCACCGGGAACTTCAGCTCGGTCACCCTTCTCAAAGTCGGAACCGAACCTTCGGCCATCGTGGCCGCGGACTTGAATCTCGACGGTGCGCGCGACGTGGCCACCGCGAACTTCGGCTCGAGTGACATCACCGTGGCGCTGGGCGACGCTCGCGGCGGTTTCTCCACCGGCGCCGCCATTGCGGGAAGAGCCTCAACCCAGACTCTGAGCGCCGTCGACATCAACGGCGATACCGGCCTCGACCTCATCTCCACCAGCCTGGGCGCCTCCGATGTTTCGATCCTTCTCAACGCCGGCTCGGGCAGTTTCGCGGCCAGCGCCGCCTATCGCGTCGGCTCGCAGCCCATCGCCATCCAGGCCGGAGACATCGACCGCAACGGAACGCCGGATGTCGCGGTGGCGAACTACAACTCGGCGAATGTGTCGATCCTGCGCTACCAGAGCCCGGCCGGCTTCCTCGCCGCCACGCAGTTCGCGGCCGGCGGCACCAACCCCGCGGCCGCGGCTCTGGCCGACTTCGACGGCGACGGCCTGCTCGACACCGCGCTCGCGAACTTCGGCTCGGGCGTGGTCTCTCTGCTCAAGGGCGACGGGAACGGGGGCTTCGGAATCCCGTCTTCAGCGATCAGCGGACTGACTCAGCCGCGTGCGCTCGTGGCCGCACGGCTCAACACCGATGCCCTGGCCGACCTGGTGGTGGTGGATGAGGGAACGGATCAGGCGAAGGCCTACATCAATACCGGTGGCGGCTTTCGCAGCGCCGGAAGTGCGGCGGTGGGCGGCTCGGCCTTCGCGCTGACCGCCGGTGACCTCAACGGCGACGGCCTCATCGACATCGCTTCGGTGAATGCCCAGGACGACGACGTCTCCATCCTGATCGGCGATGGCTCGGGCGGCCTGGCCGCGAAGACCCGCATCCCCGTGGGCATCCGTCCTCTGGGCCTGGCCCTTGGCGACTTCAATCGCGACGGCCGGATGGACATCGTGGTGGCGGTGAGCGGGGCGGCAACCCTGCGCATCCTCACCGGCGATGGCTCGGGCGCCTTCACCGCCGGCCCCGGACTCACCGTGGGCGGTCAGCCGCGAACGGTGGTCGTCGCCGACTTCAACGGCGACTCGATCCTCGACCTGGCGGTATCCAACCAGGGTTCGAACTCGGTGTCGGTGCTCAAGGGTGACGGCCGCGGGGGCTTCTCGGGTGAAACCCGCTTCGCGGTGGGATCGCAGCCCACGGGCTTGATCGCCGCGGACGTCAACGCCGACGGACGCGTCGATCTCGTGGTCACGAATATCGGCGGCGACACGGTATCCGTCCTCATCGGCAAAGGCGACGGAAGTTTTCTTTAAGACGATTTAGGGTTCGCGCTTCACCAGCACGAACCCTCGGGCCGTCTCGAGAACACCCGACACCTGACCCCGGCCGAGCGCCGCCACCGCCGAGCGAAGGGGTTCGCCGAGGTCGCTCACCACGACGAACCCCAGGTCGCCACCCTTGACGGCGCTCGCGTCCAGAGACAAGGCGCGGGCGACCAGAGCGAAGTCCTCGCCGGCGCTCACGCGCCGCAGCGCCTCCTCCGCCGCCGCGCGCGTGCGCGCCCGGATCAGGCGCAACGGCACAGAGCCCGCGGGCGGAGTGGCGACGGGCGGCGCAGCGGGGCGTCCTGATTGCGCGGCCGCTCGAACCTCACGCAGTCCGGAGCGGGATGGATCGAGGGCTTCGGCGCGAGCGAGCAGTTCCAGTGCGGCCGCGTTATTGCCCCCTCGGAGTTCGAGGACCGCGGCGTAGAACCAGGCATCGGCATTCGATGCCTCAAGGCCGCGGGCCCGTTCGAATGCAGCCTTCGCTTCGGCGTTCCGATCGAGCGCGCCCAGCACCAGCCCTCGAGAAACCCAGGCATCGCCCTTCGAGGGCGACAACTCCACGGCGCGCGCGCTGGCCGCATCGGCGGCGGCGAGATCGCCGGAATTGCGGCGCAGGCTGGCAAGCTCGGCGTGGAGCAATCCATCGCGTGGATTCGCACGGATGGCCTGATCGAGGAAGGCGGCGGCATCGGTGGCCTTTCCCGAGCGCATGAGGAAGGCGACGCGCAAACGGATCAAGTCGGTGGAGCGGGGCGAGACCTTGAGACCCTGGTCCACCGCGTTCGAGGCCTCGGCCACGCGGCCGGCGCCGGCGAAGGCCTCGGCCAGACGTCCCCACACTGGACCCGCCTTCGGCGAAAGATCGCGGGCGCGGGTGAGATAGGGGAGGGCCTCGGAGAAACGACGCAACTCGAGAAGAGCCTCGCCCAGGAAGGAGACGACGCTGTAGTGGGAGATAAATTCCCGCGCCACGGGTTGCAGCGCCGCCACCACCCCGGGCGGATCGCCGCGGCGTCGCGCGAGAAGGGCGGCGTTCACGGCGCGGGAGTAACGGTGATAGTGCTCCACCCGGTCCTTGGGATCGGGCAGCACGCTGCCGGCCGCGCGTGGTGGCGCCGCGGTCCCACCCACATAACCAAGGGCGGCCAGCCTCTCGATGGCGGCCGGGTCCAGAGGGGCCGTGGTCGCGGCACTTCCCGCGTCCTCTCCGTGGAGT
>JAGNNV010000395.1 GCA_017990495.1 Vicinamibacteria bacterium | reverse complement strand
GCCGCGCGCACCGGACTGACGTGCGCCGCTCGGGACGCAAGCCCTTCTCGCGCCCCGCGAACCGGCTCGCGAATCATCAGCAGGAATGGAGCCAGGATGATGCCGGGCGGACCCACGACCAGGAAGGCCACCTGCCATCCGACAAGATCGAAAGGCGCGGTGCCTGCGGGGAAAGCGCGATCCCAACGCTCGACGATCTGCGCGCCGATGAACAGGCCAAGGCCCGAGCCGATGTAGATGCCCGCCGAGTACAAAGCGAGCACAGTGGCGCGTTGCCGCTTTGGAAACAGATCGGTGAGCATCGAATACGCGGCGGGGGCCGAGGCCGCTTCACCCACGCCCACGCCGATACGGGCGAGGGCGAGCTGGGGGAAGCTGGTGGCGAAGCCCGAGAGTGTGGTCATCAGGCTCCAGAACCCGAGGCCGGCGGCGATCACCGAACGGCGGTTGCCGATATCGGCCAGCAGCCCGAGGGGAATGCCGAAGACCGCGTAGAAGACCGCGAAGGCCGTGCCGTAGAGGAAGCCGAGTTGCGCGTCGCTCACCCCGAGATCAGCCTTGATCCGTTCGGCCAGAATGGCGAGGATCTGGCGATCGACGAAGTTGAAGACGTAGACGACGATAAGGATGGCGAGAGTCAGCCAGGCCCGGCTTGTGGCCGGCGTCTCATCCTGACCGGCCTGGACTTCAGGGGTCTGCTTTTCCATGGGGGTGTTTAGCGCGCCGCTCAGCGACGCAGCATCCCATGACGCAGGATGTCGGCGATCTCTTTCACCACATCTTCGGAGTTCTTCCCGAAGTGGTTCTTGACCCCGAAGACGATCTCGACCGCGTAGTAGTGAAGCAGGAAGCGACTGGCGAGCATGATCGCGGACACGGGCGAGACGCCGGGGCGGAGTTGCGCGCGGAGATCCGCAGCGCCTGGATGGGCGGCCATGGAGCTTTCGAAGCGGCGCGCCATGTCGGCGTAAAAGCGCCGGATGTGTTTCCCTTCGAACTCGACGACGTCCACATAGATGAGGGCGACATAAGGCTTGTAGCGGCGTACGCTTTCACGAGAGGCGCGGCCCAGCTTCTCGAGGTCGTTCGGGAACGCGCCTTCAGCGAGGGCCTTGTTGAAGGGGAAGTCGGGTGAGGCGAGGAAAGTGAAATAGCGCTCCAGCAACGCGCGGAAGATCGCCTCCTTATCCGCGAACAGGTGATAGACGATGCCGGTGGAGAGTCCCGCCGCGGTCGCCACCTCCCGGATGCTCGTGCCGTGGTAGCCCTGTTTCGAGAACAGGCTGAGGGCTTTGTCGAGGATCGCCTTGCGGCTGCGATCGGAGCGATCCTGTTGTTGCATCAGGGCGCCTCGGCGAAGAAGCGGGTGAGAGCTGCCATCGCCTGGGGCTCGGAAAGGGTGGGAGCGTGGCCGACATCCTCGACCTCGACGTAAGCCAGACCCGGCGCTTCCTTCCGCATCCTCGTGGCGGTTGCGGCATCGAGCACGTCCGAGATGGCGCCGCGCACGAGCAGGGCCGGCCGGCCGGTGGCGAGCTTTCTGAACAACTTCCACACCATGGGAGTGAGAAGCCAGACCATGATGGGGTGCATCGGACGGAAGACGCCCGCATCACAGTCGAGCACCGGCGCTCCGTCCGGTCCGTTCTTGAAGATCCGACGGGCGAACACCGCCCACTGGACGTCGGTCCACTTCGGAAACGCGACTCCACCCGTCCGCTTCGCGTAGGCCGCGGCGTCGTCCCACGTGCGCACCGGAGGCGTCCGTCCCGCGTAGCTCGCGATGCGCGCGAGCCCTTCCTTCGCGACCACCGGGCCCACGTCATTCAGCACCGCGCCACCGATGCGGTCGATGTTCCGCGAGGCCAGGGTCATGGTGACGATGCCCCCGAGCGACGTTCCCACGAACAGCGCCCGCGGCAGGCCAAGGGAATCGAGCAGGGCGACGATGTCGCCGGCGTAGGTGGGTGGAGCGTAGTGGCGAGGATCGGGATCCCTCTCGGAGCGGCCGCGGCCGCGCAGATCGACGGCGATGACACGCCGGCCCAAAGAGGCGATCCAGGGCGCCAGCTCCTCGAAGTCGCGCGCGTTGCGGGTGAGGCCGGGGATGCAGATCACGGGAAGCCGTGACGCGTCCTTGCTCCCATACTCGGTCGCGACGAGGTTCAGCCCGTCGGGACTGCGCCAGGTGATTTCGCGGGGTTCGCTCATTTTTGGAGGGGATCCTTAACGGTGTTGGAGAAGTGATCGCGGATCTCGCGCTTCAAGGTCTTGCCCGCGGCGTTTCGGGGGAACTCCTGGAGGCGCACAACGTCGCGCACTCTCTGGAACTTCGCCTCCACGTTCTCGTTGATCCAGTCGCGGAGGTCTTCGTTAGAGACCGTAGCCCCTTCGCGCAGCACCACCGCGGCGATGGGGGCTTCGCCCCACTTCGGGTCGGGAACGCCGAAGACCGCGGCTTCCTTCACCGCGGGATGACGCACGATGACTTCCTCGATGTCGCGGGGAAAGACGTTCGCGCCGCCGGAGATGATGAGGTCCTTCTTCCGATCGACCAGATACAGGAAGCCGTCGTCGTCGAGCCGGCCGAGATCGCCCGTGCGCAGCCAGCCGTCGACGATGGCGAGCGAAGTGAGATCGGGCCGTTTGTAGTAGCCGGGCATCATGATGGGCCCGCGCCCGGTGATCTCGCCGACCTCGCCCTTGGGCACGTCCTGGCCCTGCTCGTCGAGGATGCGGATTTCGAAGAACGCCGGCGGCACACCAACCGAGCCGGTCTTGCGCGGCGCGTCGTCGCGATCGAGGATGGTGACGAAACCTTCGGTCAGTCCGTAGAGTTCATAAAGACGATTGGGGAATCGTCGCGCCAGCTCCTGTTTGTGTTCGAGATGCAGGGGCGCGCCCACGGAGCCGATCATCTGAAGCGACGGCTGGGACTTCTCGTTGAAGTCGGGTGACTCGAGCAGGGCCACGATCTGCGAGGGCACCAGCATCACGTGGGTGACGCCCTCGTCCTGCACCGCCTTCAGATAGGCGCGCGCGTCGAACTGGCGATGAAGGACGAACCGGCAGCCGAGGTAGAGCCACGGCATGAGGGTGAGGAAGGACCCATTGAACACGAGGGAACCCGCGTGCAGCACGACACTTTCAGGCGTCATACGCCAGGCCGAGGCGAAGAGCGTGCAGTAGGCGGCGCGGATGGCGTGGGTGTGGACGATGCCTTTGGGAAGGCCGGTGGTGCCGCTGCTGTAGATGATGTTGAACGGCGTATCGGCCGTGACGCCCGGATCCCGCGGCTCCTCGGTGGAGGCCTTGCCGATCAGGGCGGCGTAGCTCTGGCCCCAGGGCGGGCAGGTCCCCGTGAATACGTAGCAGCC
>JAGNNV010000393.1 GCA_017990495.1 Vicinamibacteria bacterium | reverse complement strand
GCGTCCGGTGCTTCAAGGACTCCTCCGTCTGCTGAATGGCGACCTCACGCGGCTCGGACTCCCTCGACCGGATCACTCGATTCTCGAATCGCATCCGGTCATGAACACCCAGATCCTCCACGCTCTTAGCCATGGCGATATCGAAGTCCGTCCCGACATCCTCGAATGGCGCGGGCGGGAGGTGGCCTTCGTTGATGGTCGATCGGATCCGGTCGATCTGGTTGTCCTCGCCACGGGGTACGTCCGTGGAGTCCCTTTTCTGCCCGACGGCCTTCTGGCTGACGACGACGTGTCCGACCTCTTCCTGAACGTCTTCCATCGTCGCGCGCCCGGGTTGTACGTCCTCGGCCACTTCACCGCGGACGGTGGCGCGTATCCGCTCATCGATCGCCAGGCCGAACTCACGGCCCGGGTGATCGACGCGCGCCGGCGCGGACAGAGGCTTCCCGGGTTCGACTCGGCCATGGCCGGGAAGGCCCCCGACTTCAGCGGGGGTGTGCGCTACCAGAACGTGCGGCGCATGTCGAACTACCTCAAGACGCGCCCGTACCGTGCCTACATGGACCGCCTGCTCTCATCGCTTCGCACGGCATAAGCTCACGACGAGGATTTGCCTTGAATCTCGATTCCCGCACCGTCCGCCGCCTGATGTTGATGACGTTAGTCGTGAGCTTCGCTTGCGAACGCGCGCCCGTGGCCGAACCGCCCTTGCCCCAAGCCGCCACTCCCGCGGCTGCGGTCGAGATCTCATCGACTCCGCCCGCCCCTCTCGTACCCGAGGCCCCGACCACACCGAGCCGTGAATCCGAAGAGGCTGCGGCTGCGCCCGATGCGCCGGAGTCGGATCTCCCGGAGCCGCCGCCCCCGATGCCTTTCGGCGTTCCCGAATGCGACACGTTTGTCACGAAGTTCCTCGCCTGTGTCGAGGTCCGGGTTCCTGCGGACCAGCAGCCCAGGCTTCTGGCGGATCTGCAGGAAAACCGGGCGAAGTGGCGTCAACTCGCCACAATGTCGCAGGGCCATGTGGCGCTGGGTCTGGCCTGCCGCACCATGGCGCAAAGGGTCAAAAGCGACCTGATCGTCGACTACGGCTGCGAGTTCTGAGTCGGGGGCGCGGCGCGTGTTCTAAGCCGCTTCTTTGATCGCCTCGGAGAGTTTCTCCGCGATTTCGGAGATCTGGGCCTTCTCGATGATCAGCGGCGGCGAGAGGGCGATGATGTCGCCGGTGGTGCGGATGAGCAGGCCCTTCTTGAAGGCGCGCACAAAAACATCGTAAGCGCGGGCGCCCACCTTGCCCGGGATCGAGGACATCTCGATGCCGGCCACGAGGCCCATGTTCCTGATGTCGATGATGTTCGGGAGCCCACGAAGCGAGTGCATGGTCTCCTCCCAGAAAGGCGCCATGTCGTTCGCGCGCTCGAATAGACGCTCCTCGCGGTAGAGGTCGAGGCTGGCGATGCCGGCGGCCGCGGCCACAGGGTGCCCGGAGTAGGTGTAGCCGTGGAAGAGTTCGATCGCGCCCTCGGGGCCGGTCATGAAGGCGTCGTGAACCTTGTCGCTGGCGAACACGGCTCCCATGGGCACGGTTCCGTTGGTGAGGCCCTTCGCCACGATCATCATGTCCGGGATCACACCGAACTTGTCCACGGCGAAAGGCGCGCCGAGCCGGCCGAACCCGGAGATCACTTCGTCGAAGATCAGCAGAATTCCGTACTTGTCGCAGATCTCGCGCAGGCGCTGGAGGTAGCCCCTGGGCGGCAACAGGACTCCGGTGGAGCCGGCCATGGGTTCGACGATGACCGCGGCTATGGTCGATGCGTCGTGCAGGGCGACCAGGCGCTCGAGGTCTTCAGCCAGTTCCACTCCGTGTTCGGGCTGGCCCTTCGCGAAGGCGTTCCGCGAGAGGTCGTGAGTGTGGCGAAGATGGTCGACCCCTACCAGCATTGACCCGAAGGTTTTCCGGTTGTTGACCATGCCGCCCACGGAGATCCCGCCGAAGCCGACGCCGTGGTAGCCGCGCTCGCGGCCGATGAGGCGTTGGCGCGCGCCCTCACCCTTGACCCGGTGATAGGCGAGGGCGATCTTGAGCGCGGTATCGACGCCCTCGGAGCCGGAATTCACGAAGAATACGTGCTTGTGAGAGGGGGGCAGGATCTCGGCCACTCGGGTGGCGAGTTCAAATGCCTTGGGATGGCCCATCTGGAAGGGCGGGGCGTAATCGAGTTCGCCCACCTGCTTCCGCACCGCCTCGACGATCGTGGGCCGGCAGTGCCCGGCGTTGACGCACCACAGACCCGCGGTGCCGTCGAGGACCGTGCGGCCGTCATCCGTGGTGTAGTGCATGCCTTCCGCCTTCACCAGCATGCGAGGGGTCTGCTTGAACTGCCGGTTCGCGGTGAACGGCATCCAGAAGGCGTCAAGGTCGAGGGCGGTGGTGGTGGTCATGAGGGCTCCGGGAGTGGAAAGGCGCGAATGCCTGACAGCGGGCTATTTGAAATGGGGAAGGAGGGACTTGAAGGCCGGAGTCCCCGAGGCGCCAAGGAGTTCGTACGCCGACATCTCGGCGCACGACAGCACGGCTCCGGCCGTTTCCAGTCGGCGGTGGCCGAGCGAGGCGTTGCCCGTGAGTCGGGAACCCGTGGCATCGGTGACCAGGTGGACCTCGTAACCTCGGGCCAGGGCGTCGAGGCCGGTTTGGAGGACGCAGATGTGGGCCTCCACGCCGCAAAGCAGCAGGGTTTTTCGGCCGGTGGCGCTCAGGGCGGCGGTGAACTCGGGCGAGCCGAAGCAGCTGAAGGTCAGCTTGTCGATGGGGGCGGCGGCTGGGGCGAGGGCCGCCACATCGGCATGCGTGGGGCCCAATCCCTTCAGGTATTGGGTGGTCATGACCACGGGCAGCTCGAGGGTCCGGGCCACGTGAAGCAGCAGTCGGGTGTTGGCGATCACGCGCTCCGCTTCGTCGATGGCGGGAAGCAGACGCTCCTGCATATCCACGACGACGAGCACGGTATCGGCGACAGTGAGTCTTGAGGGCTTCATGAATTCTCCCAGGGTGCGGTCGAGGCCCAGGCGTCGATCGAGGCCTGGAGTTCGTCGAGCCGCCCGGTGAAGAAGTGATCCGCGCCCTCGACGACCTCGAGCTTGTGTTCTCCTTGAAGGGCGCCCACTACCTTGCGGATGGAATACCCGGGGCCGAACTCGTCGTCACTGCCCTGAACGAAGAGCGTGGGTTGATGGAGGTGAACGAGGTCGGCGGCATTCCCGATTCGCGTGATGGGGAACCCGAGGACGAGGACTGCCTTCACTCGCGGATCGGTGGCCGCGACCTTCGCCGCCATGGCGGAGCCGAACGAGAAGCCTCCGAGGATCAGGGGCGCTCCAGGA
>JAGNNV010000394.1 GCA_017990495.1 Vicinamibacteria bacterium | reverse complement strand
AGAAGAAACGGGCCCTCGATCGCATGACGTTTCCGGAACGCCTCGCCGTCCACCGCGACGGGCAGGGCGGACCCCACACCCACGATTTCGCCGGGCAGCGCGCGGCCCACCGCGGTCTCCAGCATCTCCCGCTCCTCGACGCTGTTGAAGGCGAACTGGGCCACGGCGTCGAAAGGGGGGCGAAAGAGGGCAAGGCGGTAAAGGCCATCGTCCTCGGCGGTGGGGGCCAGGATCGCCGGGGTGCGCGAGGGCGCGAGTGTCCTGCAGGTCGTCCAGTAGCGGTAGGAAAAGTAGATGAGGGCATCGCACCGGCCTTCCGCAGCCACCCGCATCACCTCATCCCGCAGCGCCTTCGAGTAAGGGCCCTGGGCGTCCATCCAGGCCTCTTCGTCGGCGCGCGTGTGTTCGGGGGAGGCGATCGTCGCCGAGAGCGCGGCGAAGCGAAGGATCTCCCTCTGCTGCTCAACCTTGAAGCGATGGACGCGCACACCGTTGAGGACGGCCGGGCCCTCCGCGTAGTGGTTCTTCCACTCGACGTAGTCGAGAGCGCAGGTGGTGAACACCTCCACCTCGGCGTGGTCGCGCAGAAGCTCGGCGATGAGGCGGCAGTGGTATTCGGCCCCTCCCGCGATCTCCAGGCCGTACCGCTGGACCACGAAACCGAGCTTCAGTTTTCCCGTCATTCAGGAAGCGGGCTTGGTGTCGTCCTTCAACACCGCCAGAGACTCGAGAGCGCGTTCGCGCTTCCGCAATTCCTCGAGGCTCGCGTCGGTCTGCTGCAATCGGGCCCGCAGCTCCTGCACCTCGAGATTCAGGCGGGTCAGTTCCAGGGTGAGGTTGTGCAGCATCTGCACGGTGTAGAGGTTCAGGTCGGACTGGCGGGAGAGGGCGGCGATCATCGGGGTGGGGTTCCAGAAGAGCTTCTGGATGGGCTTTAAGACCTTACGGACGCTGCCCAGAAATCCCCCCACGCCGCCGCGGCTCGTCTTGTAGATGGTTTCGGGGTTGAACGAGTAGTTCCAGACCTCGGACTTGGTTTTGAAGTCCTTGAGGAAATCGGGATTGAACTGGCGGGCCTCGAGCACGGCTTCGAGCTTGCGCTCGGCGATCTCGCGGATTTCCTCGTCGGTATAAAGACCCCGCTTCTTCTCGGCGATGCGTTCGCGGATCTCTTTCATGATCTGGCGAACGTCGACTTCTTTGGATTCGATCTCGATACTCATCTTGGAACTCCGAGCGGGGTGGCTACACCTTGAGCGGTGTAGACGATCGCGATCACCAGGGCCACCCACAGCGCCACGGTGGCGAGCAGGGGACGGTCGGTCAGGAGCATGTCGGTGGGGGAATCGCCCCGCTCCTTCTGGTGGACGAGGTAAAGATAGCGAAAGATCCCGTAGAGCACGAGGGGCAGAGTCCAGGAGAGTTTCGCGGTTCCGAACTTCTGCACCGTCTCGGGAGAGAGGGTGTAGAAGGCATAGGCCGTGACCACCGAGGCCGTGACCACCGAGGTCATCTGGTCGATGAGGTAGGGCGAGTATTCGGCCAGGATGGCCCGGTGGCCGGTGGCGCTTTCGGAAAGCGAGGTGATCTCGTGTCGCCGCTTGGCCAGAGCCAGGAACAGGGCGAGGAGCAGGGCGAGGACGAGCAGCCACTCGGTGACCGGGACATCAATGGCGTACCCCCCGGCGAGAGCGCGCAGGACGAAACCCAGGGAGATGCACAGGACGTCCAGGATGACCACGTGCTTGAGACCGAATGAGTACGCGAGATTGAGAGCCAGGTAGGAGGCCGCGCACAGACCGAGACGGGCATCGAGCCAGAAGGACAGGGACAACGCCAGGACCACCAGAGACAGGGCGCCCAGAGTGGCGGCCCGGATCGAGAGTTCGCCCGCGGCCAGAGGTCGCAGCTTCTTTCGGGGATGCAACCGGTCCCGCTCGATGTCGGCGACATCGTTCCACAGATAGACCGCCCCGGCCAGTCCGCAAAAAGCCACGAAGGCCAGGGACGCGCGAAAAAACGGCTCGGGCTCGAAGAGGTGTTTCGAAAAGAGCAGAGCCGCGAAGACGAGGAGATTCTTCGTCCATTGGTGCGGCCGCAGGGCGCGAAGGAAGGCGGTCATGGCCTATGAGCCTGAGCAGGAAAACAGAAAACCCGCGGCCAGGCCGCGGGTTCTCGACGCCAGTATTCCGGCCGCAGGGGCCGAGAGAATCAAGCGAAGCTCTTGACGGCCTCATCCTCCGAGTCGAACGTCTCGAAGACAGTGAGGAGCTTGGTGATGGCGAGCAGATCCTGGATCTTCTTGGTGAGGTTCAGGAGTTTGAGCTTGCCGCCCTTCTTGTTCACCGTGCTGTAGCAGCGCACGAGTTCGCCAAGGCCTGCGGAATCCACGTAGGGAACCTCGGCCAGGTTGAGGACGAGTTTGGTCTTGCCGGAGTCGATGGCTTTGGTCACGGCGTCGCGCAAGGCCTCATCGCCTTCACCGATCATGATTTTGCCCTGCAGGTCGATGATGGTCACGTCGCCAACGAGGCGCTCAACAATGTTCATGGTGAGTATTTTCCTTTCGAGGGTTCGACTTCGAAGTGTAGCAAAGTGGGGCAAGAAAAAAGGCGCTCCCTGCGGTGCGTTGCAGGAAGCGCCTGGTCTAAGGACCAGAAGGGCTCCTTAGAAGATGAACTTCGCTCCGATGCGGATGGCGCGGGCATCCTGGAACTCGCTGTCCTTGAGGAACAGGGGGTTCAGGACCAGCTTCTGAGCGGCGATCAGGGCCTGGGCGTCGAAGCCCTTGAAGAACTCAGCCTCGCCGATGTTCACCTGCTGACCGGCGCCCAGATACGTGGGGTTCCGGTTGGTCACGGTGTCCTGATCGAGCAGGTTGAGCACGTTCACGTTGAACACGATCCGCTTGTTGCCCGCGAGCTTCATTTCCTTCTGCAGGAACAGATCCAGCTGGCTGAAGAACGGGGTGCGGCCATCGCTGTTCCGGCCCAGATACTGGATCGGGAAACCGCTGCCGGTGACCATCGCCGCTTCACGCGTGATGGGGATGCCGGAGGCGGCGTAGAAGTTCAGGCCCGCGGTCACGAACGTGTCGTAGACGAACTGGGTCTTGAACTGGTGCGGACGGTCGGTGGCGAGAACGCCGTAGACCGGCTTTCCGTCCTGGCCGAAGGCCATGAGCGGATAGTCGAAACCACGACCGACGTTCGGGCTGGTGCGGCCGTTCTCGTCGGACTGGGCGAGACCGGAGTAGTTGCCGTAGAGGCGGCTCCACAGGTAGCTCGCGCGCAGGCTCCAGTTGTCGGCCATCCGCTTGTTGAAGGTGAACTCGACGGAGTCGTAGTCGCGGACCGCCTTGGGGAAGGCAGGGCCGAAGCCGGT
>JAGNNV010000392.1 GCA_017990495.1 Vicinamibacteria bacterium | reverse complement strand
TGAAGAGCTGCATCTGGATCTGCTTCACCCGGGCCAGGATCTTGAAGCAGGGTGAGAGGTCGTCGGCGCGCAGATGGCGGATGGCCGCGGACAACTCGTGGATCATGAGCTTCATCCACAGTTCCGAAGTCTGATGCTGAATGATGAACAACATCTCATCGTGGTGCACCGGGCTGGACAGCGGCTGCTGCACCGCGAGGAGCTGGTCGAGCCTGAGGTAACCCGCGTAGGTGAGCCGGTCCTTGAGGTCGAGGACAATCCCGGGCTCGAGGGACCGTTGATTCTCGGGGATGGCCTTTTCGGCGGGCGTCTTCTCGGCAGTCATCGGGCTGCGGGGAGACTAGGAGTCTTCGCGGCAGAAGGCAACACAGCACATAGAATCGCAAGTTCATGACCGCAAGCGTCCCGACGGGCTTCCAGAAGGGTTTCCCGTACCTTCTGCTGCCCACGTTCCTCGGCACGGCCAACCGCGCGAAACGCCGGGAGAAGGGCGACCTGATCCGCAGCGTGGTTTTCGGCGCCATCGCCGTCGGCGTGGGTTTCACCCTGTTCGCGGTGTCCTTCTGGCTGACCTGGCAGCTCACCGACTACGAGGAGCTGGGCGAATACCTGCTCCGCCTCGGGCTTTCGTGGCTCTTCCTGACCTTCCTTTCGTTCCTCGCCTTCTCCGCGCTGGTCACGTCGCTCTCCACCTTCTTCCTCTCCGACGACCTGAAGCTCCTGCTCGCGGCGCCCATACCGCAAACCCGGCTTTTCTACTCGCGCTACGCTCGCGCGCTGATCCAGTCGTCGTGGATGGTCCTCGCCTTCCTCACTCCAGTCCTGCTCGGCATCGGGCTCGCCCGCTGCGCGCCGTGGTCCTACTACCTGACCGTGCCCCTGGTGATGACTCCCTTCGTCATCATCCCCGTGGCCTTCGGCTGCGTGGTCACACTGATGCTGGTGAACGTCTTCCCCGCCAAACGCGCGCGCGACATCCTGATGCTCACCGGCCTGCTCTTCGCGGTGGCCATCGTGATGCTGCTGCGCTTCATCCGTCCCGAGCGGCTTCTCTCGGTGCGGTCGCTGCCCGACGTCACCGCCTTCTTCGCCACCCTGCAATCGCCCATCACGCCCCTGCTCCCCTCGTTCTGGGCAGGCGAGGCCATGTTCGCGCCGCTGATGGGCCGCACCGGGTGGCTGTATCTCGTGGCCTTGTGGACCACCGCCCTCGCCGCCACCCTGATCGCGCGCATGGCCTACGGCGCTTTGTACTTCGAAGGCTTCTCGAAGTCGCAGGAGGCGCGCAAGGCGCGTTTCTCGCGGCTCGGATTCATGGACACCATCGCGGGCTGGATTCCGCTCTCCGTCTCTTCGCGCGCACTGCTCCTGAAAGACGTCAAGATCTTCATGCGCGACTCGACCCAATGGTCGCAGCTGCTGCTTCTGATGGCGCTGGTCGCGGTGTACCTCTACAACTTCACCGTGCTCGATCTCGAGCGCGTGCCCGGCATGGGCCGGGTCATCCGCAACTCCTACGCCTTCGTAAACCTCGCCATGGCCTCGTTCGTTCTCTCTTCGATCGCGGTGCGCTTCGTCTTCCCCGCGGTGTCGATGGAAAGCACGTCGTTCTGGATCATCCGGACCTCGCCCGTCTCCATGGGTTCGTTCCTGTGGTCGAAGTTCGTCACCGGCTTCGTGCCCATCGTCTTCTTCGCCACCTTCCTCACCATCGCCGCGAACGAGATGCTCGCCGTGCACCCCTTCCTCAAGGTGCTCACCGCGGTGGCCGTGATGTTCATGTCCCTTGCTTTGGTGGGCCTGGCCGCCGGCCTGGGGGCCCAGTACCCGCGCTTCGGGGCGGAGAACGTGAACCAGATCGCGGGGTCTTATGGCGGCGTGGTGTTCATGGTCACCGCGGTGGCCTTCATCTGCGTGGAAATCGCGCTGCTCGCCTGGCCCACTTCCATCTTCCTCTTCTACGAATTCCGCAACCGCCCCATCCCCGGGCCGCGGCAGATCGCCATGGTGGTCGGGATCGTGAGTGCTTTCAGCCTGAGCCTGCTCGTCTTCTGGTTCTCGATGAAGCGTGGCATCCGCGCGTTGACCCGGCTCGCCGGCTGATTCTTCTCCAGGACCCGGGCGGGCGCTACGAGCGCTGGTAGTACTAGCGCCGACCGTGACAGCCTCCAGCCCCCATGATCCTCCCCGCCCTGCTCCGCAAAGTCCACTATTGGGGCTCCGTCATCATCGCCCTGCCCATCGCGGTGGTGATCGGCACCGGCCTGCTGCTGCAGTTGAAGAAGGAAGTGACGTGGATCCAGCCGGCCGAGATCAAGACCAAGGCACGTGAAGTCTCGATCACTCCGGACCAGATCCTCAAAGCGGCCATGGCCGAAGCGCCCCTCGAAGTGAGGTCGTGGGAGGACGTCGCGCGCATCGACATCCGCCCCGACCGCGGTCTCATCAAGGTGAGTGCGGTGAATCACTGGGAACTTCAGCTCCACGCCACCACGGGCGAGGTGCTGCAGGTCGCTTACCGGCGCTCCGACCTCATCGAGAGCCTCCACGACGGATCGTGGTTCCACGACGCGGCCAAACTCTGGCTCTTCTTCCCCTCGGGTGTGCTGCTCCTCGGTCTGTGGCTCACCGGGATGTATCTGTTCTTCCTGCCCTACTGGATCCGCTCAAAGCGCCGCGTCCCCCGGAACTGAGCGCGCGGCAGCGGGCTTGGGATCGGGAAAGCGGTCGAGCATGATCGCCACCAGCATGTCGCTCATGACGTTCACGCCCGAACGCACGCGGCCGATCAGCCAGTCGACGGAGAAGAGCACCGGGATCACACCCACGATCACCGCCTCGGGAAGTCCAACCGTGGCGAGAACCAGGGGCAGAACGATGAGGCCCGCGTCAGGAATACCCGAGATGCCGATGCCCGCCATCAGCGAAGCCAGCGCCACCAGCACCTGCTGCTCGAAGGTCAGGTGATATCCGAGGGCCTGGGAGAGGAAGAGAGCGGCCATGGCATCGTAGAGCACGATGCCGTCGTTGTTGAGGTTGGTGCCGACGCAGGCCGAGAGCCGCGATGAGGCGTCGGAGACCTTCATGCGTGCGAGGCTCTGCAGAGTCAGCGGCACGGTGGCCAGGGAAGAGTTCATCGACATCCCGGAGAGGATGGCGGGGGCGCCCTCGCCCAGGTACACCTTCGGCGAACGGCGGCCGATGAACCACGCGGCGAGGGTGTAGTAGCCAAGAGCGTGGAGGCTGAGGCCGGAAACCATAGCCACCACATAGACCCCGAGGTCGCCGAAGACGCGGGTGCCGTCGCGGCCGATGACGCTCGCAAGCACGCCGAACACCGCGAAGGGGATGGCCTGAATGATCATGCCCAGCACACCGACGAGGGCCTCGAAG
>JAGNNV010000391.1 GCA_017990495.1 Vicinamibacteria bacterium | reverse complement strand
CCGGCGGACCACCTCCGGGCGGGCCGGGGCAGGGCGACTCGCCTCCGCCCGCGATCCGCTCGTGGCGCCAGCGTTTCGGCGCGCTCAAGAATCTGCCGCCCTTCCTCAGGCTGATCTGGCAAACGAGCCCCGCGCTCACGCTCACCGATCTCGCGTGCCGCCTGGTACGGGCCGGACTGCCCGTGGCCACCCTCTATGTGGGCAAGCTGATCATCGACCAGGTTGTGAAGCTCGCCGGCGCGGGGCACGCCTACCCGACCCTCATGGAGTGGCTTGGAAGCGGGGTGCTCGACGGCCTTCTCGTCCTGCTCGCGGTAGAACTCGGACTCGCCATCCTGTCCGACCTCCTCGGCCGCGTGGTGTCGCTCGTCGACGGCCTGCTCTCCGAGCGATTCGCGAACGCCACCAGCGTGCGCCTCATGGAGCACGCGGCGACCCTGGACCTCGAGGACTTCGAAGACAGCGAGTTGCAGGACAAGCTCGACCGCGCCCGCAGGCAAACCATGGGCCGCTCGGCTTTGATGGGTCAGGTCTTCGGCCAGGCGCAGGACCTGGTGACCATCGCGACCTTCGCCGCGGGCCTCACCCTCTACGCTCCGGCCCTCATTGTGCTGCTGGTCCTGGCCCTCGTTCCTGCGTTCCTGGGCGAAGCGCATTTCAACGCGCAGAGTTATTCGCTCAACTACGCCTGGACACCGGAGCGCCGCGAACTCGACTATGTGCGGCAGACCGGGGCCAGTGTCGAGACCGCGAAGGAAGTGAAGATCTTCGGCCTCAACGCCTTCCTCATCGGACGCTACCGCGAGCTGGCGGAGAAATTCTATGAAGCCGGCCGCATCCTCGCGACCCGACGAGCGTTGTGGGGCGGACTGCTTACGGCCATCGGAACGGTCGGCTACTACATCGCCTACGGCCTCATCGCGTGGCGCACGTTGCGCGGCGACTTCACGATCGGGGACCTCACATTTCTCTCGGGGTCATTCCGACGCTTGCGGAATCTGCTCGAGGGAATCCTGATCGGCTTCTCACAAATGGCAGGGCAGGCGCTCTACCTCGACGACCTGTTCTCTTTCTTCGAGATGACGCCGGAAATCGTTTCGCCTCCCAACCCTCGCCCAATCCCAAACCCGCTCCGCGAGGGTGTCAGGTTCGAGGACGTAGGGTTCCGCTACCCGGGCGCCGAACGCTTTGCAGTACGCCACCTCTCATTCACCCTCCGCGCGGGCGAGGTGTTGGCGCTCGTCGGCGAGAACGGGGCCGGCAAGACGACGCTGGTGAAGCTTCTGGCCCGGCTCTACGATCCCGACGAGGGGCGCATCATGCTCGACGGGCATGATCTCAAGGAGTACGACCTCAAGGAACTCCGCTCGAACGTCGGCGTGATTTTCCAGGACTTCGTGCGCTATCACCTGACCGCCGCCGAGAACATCGCGGTCGGACGGATCGAGGCGCGCGCCGACCGGGCTCGGATCGAAGCCGCGGCCACCGCGGCGATGGCCGACGAGGTCATCCGCCGCCTGCCGAACGGCTACGACCAGATCATCGGCAAACGCTTCCGCACCGGTGTGGACCTGTCCGGCGGAGAGTGGCAGAAGATCGCGATCGCTCGGGCCTACATGCGCGGCGCGCAGCTTCTGATCCTCGATGAGCCCACGGCCGCCCTCGATGCCCGCTCCGAGTTCGAGGTGTTCAAGCGCTTCAAGGAACTGTCAGAAGGCAGGACCGCGGTCCTCATCTCCCACCGGTTTTCGAGCGTGCGCATGGCCGACCGTATCCTCGTTCTCGAAGGCGGAGAGCTCGAGGCCTCCGGGACGCATGTTGAGTTGCTCGCGGCGGGCGGGCGCTACGCCGAACTCTTCGAGCTGCAGGCCGCAGGGTATCGGTACTAGAGCGTCGGATCCCGCGGGGCGCTCGCATAGGCGGCGGAGAGCTGCCGGTAGTACTTCGACCTGAAAGCGATCACGGTCGCGAGGACGCCAAGCATGCCTGCCACCGTGAACACCAAGGCCATGCCGCGGGCGGGGCCGGTGCCGAACCAGCCGCCGATCGCCTGAGCGCCCTGCCCGGTGGTCATGAACGGGATGACCACGAACTCGGTCAGCGGCCCGATCAGAAACGCGGTCAGTGGTGACGCCGCCTGCTCCACCGACTGCGCGAAGCCGAACACTCGGCCCTGACGCTCGAGCGGCACCACCTTCTGCAGGGTGGTCTGCTCGGCAGCCTCAGCCCAGGGGCCGAGAAACATCCAGACAAAACAGCCGAAGGCCAGGAGCCAGATCGAGGGCTGGATGGTGAAGACGCAGGCCACCGACCAGCTGATGAGGTTGACCAGGAGCAAGACGCGCAGGGGCGTTCCCCCGAGGCCGAACTTCGAGATCAGCAGGCCGCTGAGGATGAATGCGGTCGAGAGCACGCCGAAGAGCAGCCCCCACTTCTCCACCGAAACCAGGGAGAGACCGTAGGCGTCGAGCAGGGCCATGAAGATGCCCCCCAGGAAGTTGTTGAAGGTGGCGAAGAAGATCAGGGCGAAGAGCCCCGGCACCTTCGCGATGACCCTCATGGTGCCGCGGATATCCACCCGCTTTGGCTCCTTCGGCGCGTCGGACGTCGTCGCGGCCGGCTTCTCCTCTATCGGGACCGCCACCAGATGAACGAACGCCGCAAGGGTGAGGGCCAGAGCCAGGGCGAGGACCGCGGTCATGCCGCCATACGCCACCAGGAAGCCTGAAATGACCGAGGTGGTCAGGAATCCGATCCCGGTCACCATGCCGACGAGACCGTTCGCTTTGTCGCGTCCCTCTTCGGGAATAAGGATCGTCACGAGGGTCGGAAGGGCGATCGAGCGGAGGTTGCCCGCGATCACGCCGAGCATGGCGGAGAACACCAGCGCCCACAGCCATACGCTCGAGACATGACTGAAGGCGCCGTGAGGGGCCGCTCGCTCGAAGGCCAGAGCGATCGCGAAGAATCCGAGGGACGTGGCGCTTGAGGCCAGCATCACGTTCTTCTTGGCGTGGTGGTCGACGAGGCTGCCGAACCAGAACCCAAAGCCCACGGTAAAGGCGAGAAAGACCCCCGCAATCATCCCGGTGGCGAAGACGGAGCGAGTCTCGAGAAACACCCAGAACGTCACCGCGAACCACACCGTGAAGTTCGTGATGTTCGCGACGAGATTGTTGGCGAGGATCTGGTGGAAGACGGAGTTCATGGGGCCCGGCATTCTCCACGGGCGCCGTGGCAACGCGGTAATCAGGCCGGTCCCGATGGGCAGGCCGGATTCCTTGCTTTCGATCCGTGGCCCTTCGCGGCGTCGCGGCTTGGTTAAGCGACGGTGCGGGCCGTCGCGGCGCTCTGGGCGCGCGGGTCGGGCAGGAAGACCGCGAATCGGGCGCCCGGGCCGGGCACG
>JAGNNV010000390.1 GCA_017990495.1 Vicinamibacteria bacterium | reverse complement strand
CTGCTCAACCGCGCGCTGGCGCCGAAGAGCCGCCGCATCGGTCCCGATCCCGCGTCGATCGACGCGGCCATGATCGGCGGCATCGTGGCCAACAACGCCTCGGGCATGTGCTGCGGCGTGGCCCAGAACAGCTATCACACCATCCGCGGCGCCACCATCCTGCTCGCCGACGGCTCCACCATCGACACCCACGGCGACGCGCCCGACGAAATCGACGAGCGGCTCAAGAACCGCCATCCGCGGCTGCACGCAGGGCTTCTCGACCTGAAGACGAAGCTGCGCGGCGACAAGACCCTGGCAAAACGGGTGCGCCACAAGTTCACCACCAAGAACACGATGGGCTATTCGCTGCAGGCCTTCCTCGACTTCGACCGGCCCGCCGAGATCCTCACCCATCTCATGGTCGGATCCGAGGGAACCCTCGGCTTCCTGGCCGACGTCACCCTGGCTACCGTCGCCGATCCGAAGAA
The DNA here is from genome assembly GCA_017990495.1 of Vicinamibacteria bacterium. GTDB lineage: Bacteria > Acidobacteriota > Vicinamibacteria > Fen-336 > JAGNNV01 > JAGNNV01. Next base: position 2,945 of record JAGNNV010000390.1, on the reverse strand, counting down.
GCGCGCCACCGCGCTTGTGTACTTCAATACGTTGCATGAGGCCGGGCTCGCCGTCTCCCCGCTGGCCGAGGCGGGGGCGACCGCGCTCGAGATCATGGACGGCGCTTCGCTGCTGTCGATGTCCGATGACCTCGTCCATCCCGTGGCCATCGACACAAACGCGGCGGCGCTGCTCATCGAGTTCCAGGAGGAAACCGACGCGGCGATCGAGGCCGGCGTCTTGCGGGCCACGCGCGTCTTGAAGCGACTCGACGTGCTTTCCGAAGTGGCCTTCTCGACCGACGCGGTGGGGCGCGCGGCGAAATGGAAGCTGCGCAAAGGCCTCTTCCCCCGCGCGGGCGCGCGACGCGGCCCTGGGCTCGCGGTGCTGAACGAGGACGTCGCGTTTCCGCGCGAGCGTCTGGCCGACGCCATCACCGACCTGCACGCCCTGTTCCATCGGTTCGGAGTGAAGGACGCGGTGGTCTTCGGACACGCGAAAGACGGCAACCTGCACTTCGTCGCCCCTCAGGATTTCCGGGGCGAGAAGAACGTCGCGAACTACGCGGCGTTCATCGACGCGCTGGCCGAACTGGTGGTGGGCAAATACGAGGGCACGCTCAAGGCCGAGCACGGAACGGGACGCAACATGGCCCCGTATGTCGAGCGGGAATGGGGCGCTTCGGCGTACGCGATCATGCGGGAGATCAAGACGCTCTTCGATCCCTACAACATCCTGAACCCCAGAGTGCTGCTGAGCGACGATCGGCACGAGCACATCACGAACCTCAAGCCTTTCACCGAGATCACGGCCACGGCCGACCGTTGCATCGAGTGCGGTTTCTGCGAACCGGTTTGCCCCACCCGCGCCTCGGGCCTCACCCCGCGCCAGCGAATCATCCTGCTCCGCGAGATCAAGGAGATCGGGCTTCGTGGCGAACCCATGCCCGAGGGACTCACCGATAACTACGCCGAACTGGCCCGCGGCAACTGCGTGCGCGATTCGTTGTGCGTCACCGCCTGCCCGGTGAAGATCGACACCGGTCTGCTCATGAAGGAACTCGATCGCGCGGAGTCGTCGTTCGTGAGTCGAAAGGTGGCTGCGGTCGCGTCCACCCTCTTCGCCTCCACCAGCGCGATGGCCCGCGGGGCGCTGGGCGCGGCCTCGGGTCTCGCCTCCGGAAACGACGCGACACGGGGTTTGCTCACCGGAGGATCGGCGGTGCTGCACGCCTTCGCTCCCGGGATCTTCCCGGGAGTCGATGCGAAAACTCCGCTACCCAGGCCTGCGCCTCCGATTCCGAGTCCCCGAAAGGCGGAAGGCGACACGGCGTCGGCACACGCGCTTCGCGAGGTGGTCTATTTCCCGAGCTGCGTCTCGCGCATCTTCGGCATCCTGCCCGGCGACGAGGATCTTTCCACCATGGAGGCGACGTTGCGCTCGCTCGAGGCCGCGGGATATCGCGTCACCATCCCCGAGGAGATCGAATCACTCTGTTGTGGCCTCGCCTTCTCGAGCAAGTCGCAGCAGGAGGCGGCCGACGCTTCGATGCAGATGACGCGGAAGGTCCTCGCCGCGCTGACCCGCGGCGGCGAGATCCTGGTGGTCACCGACGCTTCGCCCTGCGCCCTCGCCTTCGCGCAGCGGGCCGCCCCGGACGTCAAGGTGCTCGACTTCGTGCAGTTCTGGGCGCGCGAGGTTTTGTCCCGCGCCGACGCACCGCGCGGCGTCCTGCCCGGGCGAGCCATCCTCCACCCCACGTGCTCTCTCACGCACCTCGGCGCGGTCGAGGATCTGAAAGCAGTGGCGCACGCGCATGCCGGCGAGGCCATCGTGCCCCTCCGTGCGGCCTGCTGCGGCTTCGCGGGAAATCAAGGCTTCGTCCGACCCGAGATCACCGAGGGGGCAACGCGCGCCGAAGCCGAAGAAGTCCGCGGGCTCATCGGCGAGGGCGACAGTGCGGGGGCGTACTCGACCTGCCGCACCTGCGAGATCGGGATGTCGCGGGCCACCGGGTCGAGCTACGCCTCAGCCGCGCATCTCGTCTATCGGGCCCTCGGCCTCGGAAAGACCCGAAGCTAGATGGTGGACACCTTCGTCGAGTTCATCCTCGCCCAGGACCCTTTCCTGGTGATCGTGCTGCTGATGCTGCTGTCGGCGCTCGAAAATATCTTCCCCCCGGTGCCGGCCGACGTGGCCGCGGCGCTCGGCGCCTTCTGGGCGGTGCGCACCGGGCACTCGCCCATCTGGGTGGGCTTTCTGTGTTTCGCCGCGAATCAGGCCTCGGCCATCGCCGTGTACTACTGGGTCCGCGCACGCGGTGAGGCGGTGCTGCGTTCCGCGGTGTTCCGGTCAATCATGTCCGAGGATGTGCAGCCGATGATCGAGCGCAACATCGATCGCTTCGGAGGCCTCGGCGTGTTCGTGAGCCGCTTCCTTCCCGGCCTGCGCGCCGCGGTGCTGCCCTTCGCGGCCATCCACGGCCTCACCCCCGCGCGCACCCTGTGGCCCGCCGCCGCCGCATCGTTCCTCTGGTACGCCGCCCTCACCGTCGCGGGTTCGGCGCTCGGCCTCGCGTACGACGAGGTCAAGGCCACGGTGGGCGCGGTCACCGGCGCGCTGGGCGTGGTGGGCCTCACGCTCGCCGCGGTGGGCATCTTCCTGCTGTGGCGCGCGGGGAAGAGGGCACGCGCGCGACGCCGCGCCGAGCGCGGCGAACACGGGCCGGAGTAGCGCGGCGAGTCGCGACGTATCGCGGTCGTGGGATGTCGCGGTTAGTCCGTTTCGGTCGCGCTCGCGGCAACGCCGCCGAGGTTCATGGCTACGACGCCGAGGGCCCGCAGCGCAATCTCCACCTGCTTCGGGGTCAACAAACGCAGCGAGGCTTCAACCGCCGACTCGATGCTGGGCACCGGACGGTCGAGCAACGCGTGACCGGCCGGAGTGAGCCGGAGGAGCGAACGAC
>JAGNNV010000389.1 GCA_017990495.1 Vicinamibacteria bacterium | reverse complement strand
ACTGGGAGCCGATCTTCTTGGCCTTGAGGTCGCCTGCTTCGATGGTGGCGATCACGTCGGCTTCGGAGACGCCCATGAGCTTGGCCGCATCCGCCGGCCCCATGAGCTCGGGAAGAGCGGGTGCTGCCGGTGCGGCGGGAGAACCCGCCGCGGCGCCCGCCACCGGAAAGGCGCCCGCCGCGGGCCCGGAGCCGGGAGCGGCCATGCCCTGCATCATCTGCTGAGCCATGGCGAAGCCCATGGCCATCTCCATCGGACCCCCGGCGCCGCCGCCCGTGCCACCGGGCTGAACCACCGACTGGCCCATCTGATACTTGACGTAGTCGTTCAGATTGCCCAGGGTGGACATGGCCGCGCGCTTGTCGATGGCCTGCTCCACTTCGGGCGGCACCGACACGTTCTCGATGATGAACGAGCCGAGTTCGAGGCCGTACTTCTCGCGGATCTTCGGATTGATGACGTTGAGGAGGGCGTCGCCCAGCTCGCCGTAGCGACCGACCAGGCCAACCACCGGGATCTTGGCCGCGCCAAGTGCGTCCGAGAACATCGAGACCAGGCGCGAGCGCATGGTGTCGGCGAACTCGTCGAGGCGGAAGTTGTGATCCGTGCCCGCCACTTCCTTGAGGAAGGTCTTGGGCTCGACCACGCGGAAGTCGTAGGTGCCGAAGGCGCGGACGCGCACGATGCCGAAGTCGGCGTCGCGCATCATGATGGGATTGGCGGTCCCCCACTTGTTGCCGGTGAAAAGGCGGGTGGTGACGAAATAGACATCGGCCTTGAAAGGCGACTCGAAGCCGTACTTCCAGCCCTTGAGGGTCGACAACACGGGGATGTTGTCGGTGACCAGGGTGTGCTTGCCCGGGAAGAAGGTATCGCCGTACTGGCCGAGGTAGACGAACTGGGCGAGCTGCGACTCGCGCACAATGAGTTGCGCGCCGTTCTTGATTTCCTTGTCTTCATCGGGGAAGAGCCAGGAGACGGTGTCGCGGGAGTCGTCCTGCCACTGGATGATGTCCAGCAGTTGACTCGTGACGAACTTCTTCAAATCGACCATGGGAATTCTCCTTGGCGCGCGAGAACGGGCGCGGATGCCGATTTTGCTTGGATGTCAGCGATTGCGCAACGCCTGGATGCGATCTTCCAGGGGCGGATGGGTCGAGAACAGCGCCATGAGACCACGCGCTCCGCCCGCGATCTTGAAACTCGCAAGCGCGGGGGCGCGGGGATCAACGGTCTGGGGAACGGCGCCGAGCCGTTCGAGCGCCGCCACCATGTTCCCCGTCCCGGCGAGCGCGGCTCCGCCCTCATCCGCCCGGAATTCCCGGTGTCGCGAGAACCATGAGGTGACCAGCATGCCCGCGAATCCGAGCACGATCTCGGCCACCATGCGCACCACGAAGTACAACATCGAAGAACCGCGCTCATCCCGCGAGTTGCTCGCCACCACCGAGGCCACGATGCGCGCGATGAACATGACGAAGGCGTTCACCACGCCCTGAAGCAGGGTCATGGTGACCATGTCGCCGTTTCCGATGTGCGATACCTCGTGCGCCAGCACCGCTTCCAGCTCGTTCCGCTTCATGGAGCGCAGGATGCCGGTGGACACCGCCACCAGGCTCCGCTTCTTCGAGGGTCCGGTGGCGAAGGCGTTCACCTCCGGCGACTCGTAGATCCCCACTTCCGGCATGGGCAACTGGGCCTGCTGGGCCAGGCGCTCGACCGTCCGGTACAGCCAGTCGGCGTCGGGGTTGCCGGTGTTCCCGTCCACGAGTTTCACGCCCATGGCCCGCTTGGCCATCCAGCGGGAGATGGCCAGTGAGATGAAGGCGCCGCCCATGCCCCAGACGAAGCAGAAGATGGCCATGGGAACGAGGCCGTCGCCCGGGCGGACGCCGAGCAGGCTCAGGATGATCGAGATCGTGACCACGACCGCGACGTTCGTCAGCATGAACAGGAGGATGCGCTTGACCATGGAGGTGTTGATCCTTGAAGAAGTCTGAATGATTGAGAGGAAATCCTATAGACGCCCTATTGTCGGCCTCAAATCGCGTAAGACGCGGGCCGAGCCCGGACGGTCTTAGGCGACCTAGGGGCGGCGGGAGGCGTCCGCTTCCACCAGCAGCGCGGCCAGGAGCGGAATCATGATCTCGTGGTGGCCGGTCAGCGAATAGCCCCGGCCGACACCCTGAGTGGGACGCCGCACCACGTTGGTATTCGGCCGGTAACCCTGTATGAAATCGAAGTTTGCCGTGGTGAAGTCTTCGATCTTGTGCCCGAGGTTGCGGGCGAGAGTGACCGCCTTCAAGAAGACCTCGGGCAGCAACACGGCCGACCCGATGTTCAGGTACGCGCCGCCCCCGCCCAGCCGCGCCACCTCGGCGGCGAGGATCCGGAAGTCGAGATGCGAGGCGCGGCCGATGGCGCCTGGATCGCACGAGGGATGCATGTGCACGATGTCTGTCCCCATGGCCACGTGCACGGTGGCGGGAATCTGCAATCGCCAGGCCGCAGCCAGAATCGAGAACTTGCGGAACTTGGTGCCCCGGCGCGAGGCGAGGTATCGGCCTACCGAAGCGCCGAGACCCAGACCATCCTGATCGCCGCGCACGATGGCCCGATTGATCTCTTCCCCGGTCTCGCGGGCCATGCCGAACTGACCGCTCCCCAGAACCGCGTCAACCTCCTCGGAGGTCTGGCCGGCGATCGCGGTTTCGAAGTCGTGCACGATCCCCGCGCCATTCAGCGCGATGGCGGTGATGAAGCCGCGCTCCATCAAGTCGATGACGACGGGGGCGAGGCCCACCTTCAACACGTGCGCGCCCATGCCCCAGATGAGGGGACGTTTGCGATCGCGACCGCGGATCACCTGGTCGGCAAGAGCGCGCAGCTGATCGGCGGCGAGGATTCGAGGAAGCGAGGCGGCGAAGGCCTTGAGGGAGGCCCCCCGCCGGTGCGGCCGGGCGAAGTCCGAAACGCTCACCTTGCTGACCCGCGAGGAAAGCGGGTAGGTCCCCACGCCTTGAAGGTCGAGGGGCTTGCGGGTGCGCGCCTTCGGCCTTGGCCCTTTCACCGCAATCGCTCTTCGAGCAGCTCGCAGAGGATGTGGTTCATGAGGTGATGAACCTCCTGGATGCGCGGGGTGTCTTTCGAAGGAGCGGCGAACAGGTGGTCCACGATGTCCGCGAGTTTGCCTCCGCCTTCGCCGGTCATGCCCACGGTGAGCAGGCCTCGCGACTTCGCCACCATCATGGCCTCGAGCACGTTCTTCGAGTTTCCCGAGGTGCTGATGCCCACCGCCACGTCGGCGGGACGGGCGTGGGCCTCGAGTTGACGCTTGAAGATGTGCTCGTAGCCGTAGTCGTTCCCCACCGCGGTCATGATCGAGGAGTCGGTGGTGAGGGCGAGGGCGGGAATGGGC
>JAGNNV010000388.1 GCA_017990495.1 Vicinamibacteria bacterium | reverse complement strand
TGCCGAAGACCCCGCAGATCCTGAAACTCGACTACGAAGTGATTCGCCAGTCGATGCGTGAGGCGGGCGAAATCGGACTGCTCGGCATCGAGGTGCCCGAAGAATACGGCGGCCTCGCCCTGGGCAAAGTCACGGGCGCGCTGGCTTCCGAGATCTCGGCCATGGAGGGCAGCTGGGCCGTCACCTTCATGGGCCACACCGGCATCGGCACTTTGCCCATCACCTACTTCGGCACCGACGAGCAGAAGGCGAAGTATCTGCCCAAGTTCGGCACGGGGGAGTGGATCAGCTCCTACTCGCTCTCCGAGGCGTCCTCCGCTTCCGACGCCATGAACGCGAAGGCGAAGGCCGTGCTTTCGCCCGATGGCAAGAGCTGGATCCTGAACGGCGAGAAGATGTGGCTCACCAACGGCGGATTCGCCGACGTGTACATCACCTTCGCCAAGGTCGACGGCGAGCACTTCACCGCGTTCATCATCGACAAGGGCGCGCCCGGCGTCTCGCTTGGCCCCGAAGAGCGCAAGCTCGGCATCAAGGGCAGCTCCACCCGTCCCCTGATTCTCCAGGACGCGGTGATTCCCAGAGAGAACCTGCTCGGCGAAATCGGCAAGGGCCACAAGATCGCTTTCAACATTCTCAACGTGGGCCGCTTCAAGTTGGGCGCGGGCACCGTGGGTGGGTCGAAGGTGGCGCTCAAGGCCGCGTGCGAATACGCCAAGGAGCGCAGTGCGTTCGGCAAGAAGATCGCGGACTTCGGGCTTATCCAGGCCAAGATCGGCGAGTCGGTGGCGCGCATCTTCGCGGCCGAGGCGATGGTCTATCGCACCGCGGGCATGATCGACGCCAACCTCGAAGGCGCGCACGACAACGCCACCGCGCTCAAGCGCATCGAGGAATACGACGCCGAGTGTTCGATGGTGAAGGTGTTCTGCTCCGAGGTTCTGGACTACGTGGTCGACGAAGCGGTGCAGATCCTCGGCGGCGCGGGTTATGTCGAGGACTATCCGGTGGAGCGCTACTACCGCGACGCCCGCATCAACCGCATCTTCGAAGGCACGAACGAGATCAACCGTCTGCTCGTGCCCGGCCGCATCATCCGTCGCGCGCTCACCGGCGCCCTGCCCATCTTCGATGCGGCAATGGCGCTGATGGACGAGGCGGCGCCCGCGGGTCGTCCCTCGGCCGGCGATTCCGGTTTCCTCGCCGCGGAGACGCGGCTCGTCAAGGGTGCGAAGAAGATCTCGCTCATGCTGCTTGGCCTCGCTGCCCAGAAGTTCCAGAGCAAGCTCCAGGATCAGCAGGAGGTGATGGGCTTCTGCGCCGACGTGGTCATGGAGGCCTACGCGCTCGAGAGTGCTCTGCTGCGAACCAAGAAGAAGGCCGAGCGCGATGGCGAAGCGGCGGCCGCGCCGTTTGTCGCCGCGTTGCAGGTGTTCGCTGAAGGCGCCGTGGCCCGGATCGAAGCGGCGGCGCGTCAGGCATTGCCCACCATCGAGCAGGGCGACATGCTCGCCACCTGCATGGAAGGCGTCGCCCGCTACACCGACCGCCGGCCCATCGCCACCATCCCCCTGCGCCGCACGTTGGCGATGATGGCGCTCGAAAAGGACGCCTACCCCCTCTAGTCCCAACCCATCGCGGCTAGCATGCCCACCTGATGGATCACCCACGCAGTGCCTCCGCCATGCGGAGACTGGTTCTCCTGCTTGGTCTGAGCGGCTATGTAATCATCGGCGTGGCCGCGGTTTTATACCCGTACGATCTGGGAATGTACGAAGGGGTGGTCTTCGCTCCCGCCCTGGATCTGGTCGCTGGAAATGAGGTGTTTGGGGCCGGGGCTGCCCTGACCCCCCCATACTCGTTCCCGCTCTACGGACCGCTTTATTACCTCGGCCTGGGAGCCGCCCTCAACATCACCGGCGTGGCCTTCTGGCCCGGACGCTTGCTGTCTTTCGCGTGCGGGCTTGGCCTGATGGGCCTCGTCTGGCGCTATGCGCGGCGAGTGGGACTGGACGGAAACGACCGCTGGCTTCTCGCCAACCTCTTCATGATGTTGCCCAGCGCATGGACGTTCTTCACCCTTCAGCGGGTCGATGCGCCCAGCCTCCTTCTGGCCGCGCTCGGAGCCACGCTCATCCTGGAACGGCACGGACGCCGAGCCGCCTTTGTGAGCGGCGTCCTCTTCGCTTTGGCCGCTCTGACCAAACCGGCGATCTGTGGCCTGTTCCTTGGCAGCCTGGCGCTACGAATCATCGAGAAACGCCGGATTGAAGCAGCACTGTGTGCCTTGGGCGCCGGAATTACATTCATCGGATCCATCGAAGCTCTGGATCTTCTGGGCTCGGGCCACTACCTTTTCAACCTGTTCGCCTCGTTGGAGGGCGAGAACACCGTCGCGGGGACTCAGCGGCTCCTGAAGTCGATTGGTGGAAGTCCGGTGATGTTTGTGCTCTCGACGTTCGGCTTTATTGAAATGCTTCGCGAACTGAGCCAGAAAGAACGCGTTGCGGACTTCGGTCCCATCTGTCTCGCCCTCGCCAGCTTGATGAGCGGAGCTCTGCTCGCCGCCCACACCGGCTCCTCGATGAACTACCTGCTGGAGACCTTCTTCGCCCTCACACTCCTGGTTGCGCGGTCTTTGGGAACGGGCGCCCTACGTCGGACCGCGTCTCCAGGCCTGCCCGCCATGATCCTCCTGGCGGCCTTCGGGTGGGAATCGCTCGTCTTTCACGGCGGCTTCATCCGTGGCCGTCTCGTGCTTCCCTTGGAGAACAAGCTCGTCTTCGAAGCCATAGTGGGAGAACTGAGAGGGCTTCCGGCCGGGTCCGTGGTCATAGGCGACCTCCCGGATCTGGTCCTAAGGGCTGGACAGCGGCCGTGGGTGAATGACATGCCCCAGTACGATGTAGGGCCCGCCTACCTTCAGAGAACGCTCGCCAAGGCCCTCCTGGACCATCGCGTCGCCGGCGTGTTGACCTACTCCGAACGCCCTATTCGAGGATTCCGCCAACACCGACTTCCGCCTCATGCGACCGACCCGCAGGGCGCCACGGTAGCCAACCCTGGCCCATTTCTGTACCTTCGCGATGTCGCGACCGGACCGGGCAGCGGCGAGCAGGAGGACCCAGAGACCGGCGCCGGACGCTAGCGTAACGTCAGTGGACTTCCGGTCGAAGGTACTCGTCCTTGGGTTGCAGATCTCGATTGACGTCCCCGCCGGGTACGCCGGGCGGGAGCTTCACGCCCTGGGTAACAAAAGAAGCGATCTGAGAAAGACGCGCCTCGCCGAAATAGGCAGAAAACCGGGGAGAAGAGAGGCGGTCACGCCAGACCTGCGACTCGATGGGGATTTCCTCGTTGCTCAAGAGCAGCAGGCCTCCAAAGTCGATGGCATGCGGGAAGACCTGAAGCGCACCGTTTCGGGCAC
>JAGNNV010000088.1 GCA_017990495.1 Vicinamibacteria bacterium | reverse complement strand
TCTCTGCTGGTGCCCACGCCAACTCCCGCGATCGTGGCCGAGATCCTCTCGATACTCGGCCCCCACAACCGCCGGGAGGAAGAAACGGGCGGCATCTACGACATCTGCGATGAAGCGATCGGACCCGTCGATGCCGTGCGCCTGATCGACGAGCTGCGGGAGTTTCCGGAGGTTCGACTCAAGGGGCACAACGACCTGCCCGTGGTCCACGAACACATCAAGATCAACGTCGAGCTCTCGAGGCGGCAGTGGCTCGATGACCCCGCCTGACTCTCGCTCGCGCTAGAAGACGATCCGCTCGGCCACGATCCGGCCGGCGTCGTCGACCTTCACTTCGCAGAAGAACCCATCCATCCGCTGGGTGGCGAAGCGCAGGTCGCGCCAGGTCAACACGGTCAGGCCCCCCTCGCGTTTGCTTTCGAAGCGGGAGAACTCGGAGAAGGCGAGGAAGGACTTCGCGGCTCGACTCTCGGCCACGATTCGGCGGGCAAGGTCGGTGAGGGGCACTCTGGGGAAGGCCACACGCGACCTCGCTGTCCCGTACGCCTGCACCGAGCCGGTCAGGAGCGTCGAGTCGTTGCTCGCGAGAATGCGCCAATGGTTCAAGGCCAGAGGACTCGGCAGCACGCGGACGTTCGTGAACTCGGAGCCCGCGAAACTCTGGGCCTGGCCGAGGGCGAGCCATGAAACGACGGCCCGCACACCGATGTAAGCCAGCGCCGCCGCTCCGGCGCGGTGCGGCCACCAGGGCGCGCCAAGAATGCGCGTGCCGAAACAGGCGAGGGCGAGCAGCCCGAGAAACACCGGGTCGACGATAAACATCCAGTCCCACGAATACCAGGTGGAGTCAAAGGGCAGCAGGGCGCGAGTGCCGTAACTCGTCCACAGATCCCACACGATGTGCAGCAACACCCCGAGCCAGCTCAGGAGAAGCGTGGGAAGGAAACGTCTTTCCGACTTCGGCCACCGGGTGAGGATCAGGGCCAGGGGCGCGGCGAGAATCAGACTCGCAGGGAAGGCGTGGGTGATGGCCCGGTGATGATCGAGGTAGGCGAGCCTGCCAAAAAGCCCTGAGACGATGTCGATATCGGGAAGATTCGAGGCGAGGGCCAGGGTGAGGGTTGCCCCCGGCCAGCGCTTCTCGAGACCCATCCGGGCAAGGGCCACCCCGGTGAGGGTGTGAGTCAGATTGTCCATGGCCGCCCCGGTCGCCTGGCGTCGACTACTTCGCGCCCACCATGTCCTCGGGCTTCACCCAGGCGTCGAACTGCTCGGCGGTGACGAGGCCGAGTTCGATGGCGGTTTCCTTGAGGGTCTGCCCCTTCTTGTGCGCGGTCTTCGCGATCTTGGCGGCGTTGTCGTAACCGATGTGCGGGTTAAGGGCCGTCACCAGCATCAGCGAATTGTGGAGATTGGAGTCGATCTTCGCGGTGTTTGGCTGAATGCCGTAGGCGCAGTTGGTGCGGAAACTTTCGCAACCATCGGCGATCAACCGGGCGCTCTGCAGGAAGTTGTGGATGATGAGCGGCTTGAAGACGTTCAGTTCGAAGTTGCCGGAGGCCCCGCCGATGTTGATGGCCACATCGTTGCCCATGACCTGGGCGCACAACATGGTCATGGCTTCGCTCTGGGTGGGATTGACCTTGCCCGGCATGATCGAGGAGCCGGGTTCGTTTTCGGGGATGTTGAGTTCGCCGATGCCGCAACGCGGCCCGGAGGCGAGCCAGCGCACATCGTTGGCGATCTTCATCAGCGAAGCGGCCAGGGTCTTCAACGCGCCATGCGCGTGAACCAGCGCGTCGTTTCCGGCCAGGGCTTCGAACTTGTTGGGCGCGGTCACGAACGGCAAGTCGGTGAGTTCAGCGAGCTTCTTCGCCACCCGCACCGCGTATTCGGGATGGGCGTTCAGACCCGTGCCTACCGCGGTGCCGCCGAGCGCGAGTTCGGCCAGATGCGGGATCGCGGCCTCGACGTGCCGGATGCCGTGATCGAGCTGGGCTACGTAGCCCGAGAACTCCTGACCCAGGGTGAGCGGAGTCGCGTCCTGAAGGTGGGTGCGGCCGATCTTGACGATGTCCTTGAAGGCCTTGGCCTTGGCATCGAGTTCCATGCGGAGGGCCAGGACCTTGGGCATCACCTCGCGGGTCAGGGCTTCCACCGCGGCCACACTCATGGCGGTCGGGAACACATCGTTGCTCGACTGACCCTTGTTCACGTCGTCGTTCGGGTGGACCTTGCGCTTCTCGCCGCGTTCGCCGCCCATCAGTTCCGAGGCGCGGTTCGCGAGCACCTCGTTGGCGTTCATGTTCGACTGGGTGCCGGAACCGGTCTGCCAGATGGCGAGGGGGAACTCGCCCTGATGTTTGCCCGCGATCACCTCGTCGGCGGCCCGCACGATGGCCTCAGCCTTGGTGGGATCGAGCGCGTTCAGGTCCATGTTCACGAGGGCCGCGGCCTTCTTGACCAGGACCAACGCCCGAACGAGTTCCGGCGGCATCTTCTCGGTGGAGATCCTGAAGTTCTCGAGCGAACGCTGGGTCTGGGCCCCCCACAATTTGTCCGCAGGGACTTCGATGGGGCCGAAGGTGTCTTTCTCGACGCGTGTAGAGGTCATGACGCCGCGGAGTTTAAGGCCTGGGCCCGCTTGCGTCCCCGCCTTGTTCTCGCATAGCTTGAATCATGAGTTCACGCGGACCGCGTCGATGGTGGCTGGTCTGCGTTCTGCTCGCGATGGGACCGTTCACCGAGGTGAGCGCGGCCGCGGCCCTGAGCAAGAGCGCCGAGCCCATCAGCCGCGATCAAATCCGGTTCCGCAGCGTGGGCGTTCGCGAAGGACTTTCGAGCACCACCGCGCGCGCGATGGCGCAGGACGAGAAGGGCTTCGTCTGGCTCGGCACCCAGGATGGCCTGAACCGCTTCGACGGCTACAGCTTCCGCCTCTACCGTGCGGATTCGGAGCGATCGGACTCCCTGAGCGACAGCCACATTTCGGCTCTGGCCGCGGATGGCAAAGGTACCTTGTGGATCGGCACCCAGGGCGGCGGCGTGAATCGAATGGATCTGGTGAGCGAACACGTCGAGCGCTTTCTGGAAGGCGGTCCCTCGGGCCTGATCGGCACCCAGGTGAACGCGCTGACCATCGCGCGCGACGGGGCCTTGTGGACAGCCACTCATGATGGAGCGGTGCAGCGACTGCGTGCGGGGGACGCCCGTTTCGAGACCGTGCTTCCGCAAGAGGCCCGTCTGCGCCGGGTGCGATCGCTGCTGGAGTTGCCGCAAGGCGACTGGCTGTTGGGCGGCGACAGCGGCCTGATGAGGTATTCGCCGGCCACGAGGACCTTGCGGGAGTGGAGGCTGCCGCAAGCCACGAACGGCTGGAGCATCAACGCGCTGGTGGCGGCGCCCGACGGTCGGATCTTCGCCGGAGACAACACCCACGGCCTGCTGGAATGGAGTGGTGACGGGAGGCTGCTCGCGCACCATCGGGCGGGCGCGAACACCTCGGGCGAGCGCCTCATCAGCGATCAGATCATCTCGCTGATGGTCACGTCACAGGGTGAGTTATGGGTCGGCACACTCGATGGCCTGAGCCGCTACCAGGGCGACGGACGGTTCCTCAATTTCGTGCAGGATGCCACCGACATCGGGAGCATCGCCGCCAACCGCATTCCCTCGATGATGGAGGATCGCGACGGCCTCCTGTGGTTCGGCACCTGGACGGCCGGGGTGTCCCTGCACAAGCCGGCCACCCGCGCTCTGCGCCTCATCAGGCACCGCGCCTCCGACCCGCGCAGCATTCCCACCAACCCGACGCGCGCGTTGATCCAGGATCAAGACGGCACGCTCTGGTTCGGTCTGCTCGAGGGCGGCGGCCTCGTCCACTACGATCTCCAGCGCGGAGTCCTGCGCCGTTACCGTCATGATCCGAAGGACCCCGAATCGCTGCCCGGCGATGGCGTGTACGGAATCCTGCGCCGCAAGAACGGCGAGTTGTGGGTGGCGACGAGCGCGGGTGTCGCCCGGTTGAAGGCGTCGGGCGACGGATTTGTGCGCGCCGAAAACGCTCCGCTGCGCCTGCCCACGCGGGCCTCCCGCGTGCTCTACGAAACACGTGACGGGACGCTGTGGATCGGCACCATGGACGTGGGCCTGCTCGCGCTTCCCCCAAACGGCGGTCCTTTCGCCCAGTACACGGTCGACCCTGCGCATCCAGAGCGCTCGCTTCCCGGCAGCAACATCAACGGTCTCTTCGAGGATCGTTCCGGACAGCTCTGGGTCGGAATGAACGGCACGGGACTGGTGCGCCTCGACCGGGGCAGCGGCACGGTCACCGTGGTGCGCGCCCGTCGCGGTGAGAAAGAGGCGCTGCAAAGCGACGTGCTGACCACCTTCCTCGAAACGCGGGATGGCGAACTGTGGATCGGCACCCAGGGCGGCGGCATCAGCCGGGTCGAGCGGCAGGGCGAGACGCTCAAGTTCTTCAATGTCACCCAGCGCGACGGACTGAGCGCGAACGCCATCGGCAGCGTGGTGGAGGACCTGGACGGCATGTTGTGGGTGAGCTCGATCGGCGGCATCGACCAATACGATCGTCGCACCGGACACCTGCGCGCGCTGACCGCGAGCGACGGGTTCGATCGCTCGGGCTACTTCATCGGGTCGAACGCCCAGGATGACACGGGGAACCTCTATTTCGGCGGGCTCTTGGGAGTGGTGAAGTTCCATCCGCGCGACTTCCAGCTCGACCGAAGGCCACCCGAGGTCGTGCTCACGAGCGTCGATATTTACAGCGAACATGCGCGCCACGACGCCCGGGAGGCGACCGTGGCCTACCTGAAGGAGCTGCGCCTCGACCACAAGGAGCCGGTGTGGGCGCTCAACTTCTCGACCATGAACTACGCGAACGTCGAGACCGTCCGCTTCAGCTATCGGCTCGAAGGGCTCAGCGACCGGTGGGTGGTTCTCACCAAGGGCCAGCGCATGGCGAGTTTCACCAGCGTGCCGCCGGGAAGTTACGTGTTCAGGGTGCGCGCCGCGAACGCGGACGGGCTGGAGTACGGCCCCGAAACGCGATTGCCCATCGCCATCGCTCCCCCGCCCTGGTGGTCGCTCGGAGCCAAGCTCCTCTATGCCGCAGGCGTGGCCTTGATACTCGCCCTGCTCACCCGGTCGATGCGACGCCGCTCGCGCGAACGCGCGCAGGCCGTGCAGGCCATCGCCGAGCGCGAACATCGGCTCCAGCTGGCGCTTTGGGGCAGCCGCGACGAACTCTGGGATCTCGATCTGCGCACCAACCTGGTGCGGCGGGAGAATCCGCTGCCGAACGTCGAACGAAATGCGCAGGATGAACCGGTGGATCTGGGCCACTTCATCGCTCTCATGCATCCCGAAGATCGGGCAGCCGCAGACCACGCCATGCGCGCGCACATGCGCGGCGAAACCGAGTACTGCGAGATGGCCTATCGCGGGCGCGGGCTCGACGGGAACTGGTTCTGGGTGCTCACCCGAGGCCAGGTCGTCGAACGGGATCCCTCCGGACGGCCCTTGCGGATGATCGGCACGCATCGCGACATCACCACGCTCAAAGCCGCCGAAGAAGCGCTGCGGGCGAGCAAGGAGGCGCTCGAGTCGCGGGTGGTCGAACGCACGGCCGAGCTCACGGCCACGAACACCGACCTCCAGCAGACCCTGGCCGCCTTGCAGAAGGCCCAGGAACAACTGATCGAATCGGAGAAGATGGCCTCGCTCGGCGGCCTGGTGGCCGGGGTGGCCCACGAGATCAACACGCCCCTGGGCGTCGGCATCACCGCCGCTTCGCATCTTGAAGCGATGACCCAGCAATTCGCCCAGAGAATCAAGGCGGATCGCTTGAGCGCCGGCGAACTGTCCCAGTATCTGGGCGAGGCCACGGAATCGAGCCGCCTCATCCTCAAAAACCTGGAACGCGCGGGGCAGCTCGTGCGCAGCTTCAAGCAGGTGGCGGTGGATCAGGGCAGCGAGGAGCGGCGGACCATCCGGCTCGATGATTACCTGAAGGAGATCGCGTTCGCGTTGCGGCCCGCCCTCAAACACGCGCCTCACGAACTGCGGATCGACTGCGCGCCCGGCATCGTCATCGACACTTACCCGGGAGCGGTCTATCAGATCGTGGTCAATCTGATCAGCAACGCTCTGGCCCACGCCTTTCCGAACGGTCAGGCCGGCCTGATCGAACTGAGCGCCCGGCTGCGGGTGGACGAAGCGACGGCGACCGAGGAGATCGTGCTCGAATACCAGGACAACGGCGCCGGGGTGGAACCGGCCCTGCTCAAGCGCATCTTCGATCCCTTCTTCACCACGAACCGCAACCAGGGAGGGTCGGGCCTGGGTCTTCACATCGTCTACAACCGGGTCACCCAGTTGCTCGGAGGCGCCATCGCGGTGGAGAACCGAAACGGCCTTCATTTCGTCATCCGGTGGCCGGTTCCGAAGCTCGAGCCCCGATCGTTACACGGGATGGCCCAGGCGCCCCTTCCCTGATCCCGAGGCGGACCACGGCCGGGCCTTAAGGGTTCCGGGACAAAGGCCTCGTTGCGCGTATGACAATCTTCACATGCGCCCGGAAGTGCGGCTCCCTTAAACTCCCTTTTCAATAAACGTCTGGAGACCCACGTTGTCCGAGTTAAGAAACGACCTTGCTGCCCTCAAGATCGAGCGCAGCCATCACCACACCGGGCCGAAGCGCTGGCCCTTGTTCCTGCTCGTCCCCGCCATCCTCTTCCTGGGCGGCGCGTACTACCTCCGCTTCGGCGATCGGGCCACCGAGGTCGCGACCGCGAAGGTCACCAAGACCGAGGTTTCGGCCGAGTCGATGAGCGCGGGAAACGCGGGCGCCCCTCTCCTCACCGCGTCGGGCTACATCGTGGCCCGTCGCAAGGCCGTGGTGTCGGCCAAGATCCAGGGCCGGCTCTCCAGCCTGCGGGTGGAGGAGGGCAGCCGGGTGCGTGAAGGCGAGATCATCGCCCGCCTCGAAGACCGGGACTATCGGGCCCAGGTCGAACGCGCGGAAGCGGCGATCCAGCGCTCCGAGGCGGATCTGTCCGAAGCGAAGCGTCAGGCGCGGGTGGCCGAGGGACTGACCCGCGAGCAGATCGGAACGAGGGACGCGCTCGAAGGCGCCAATTCCCGCGTGGCGGTGGCCGAAGCCGCGGTGCGTCAGGCCCGGGCCGACGCCGAGTACGCGCGCGCCCTGCTCGCGAACACCGAGATCCGCGCCCCCTTCTCGGGCACGGTGGTGAAGAAGATGGCGGAGGTCGGCGAAAGCGTCGCCCCCATTCCTCCCGGCGTCAACATCTCCACCGCATCGGGCGCGATCGTGGCTCTGGCCGATCTCGACACCCTCGAAGTCGAAGTCGACGTGGCGGAGTCGAACGTGGCCAAGCTGAGCGCGGACCAGCCGGCCGAGGTTTCGGCCGAGGCCTTCCCCGACCGCAAGTACAAGGGCCGCCTGCGCCAGGTGATTCCCACCGCGGATCGCACCAAGGCCACGGTCCAGGTGAAGGTCACGATTCTCGACAAGGACAAGGACCTGAAGCCGGAGATGAGCGCGCGGGTGCAGTTCACCGAGAAGGCAGCGCCCGTCGGCACGGCTGCGGGCAGCGCGCCTTCTCCCGCGGCTTCCGTGGTCACGGCCCCGGAGTCGGCCATCGTCACCCGCGACGGCAAGAGCGTGGCCTTCGAAATCGTCGAGGGCCGAGTGAAGTTGCGGCAGGTCGAAGTCGGCGCGAAGAACGCGGGGGTGGCTCGTATCAAGAGCGGCCTCTATGGCGGTGAAACGCTGGTGGACGCGCCGGGCCCCGAACTGAAGGATGGCGACGCGGTGCGCGCGAAAGCCGGAAACACTCGCTGACCTCAAATTATGACGCCGCGTGTCATATATCGCGGCCTAGTGTGACGTACCTCCTGAGCGCTCAGCGGTTCGCCGGGCCCTGCTTTGGATCAGAGTGAAGAGAAGGAAAGAGACAAGTCATGACAACGATGGTTTCGGTCAAGAGCGTCACCAAGATCTACCGCCGCGGCTCCGAGGAAATCAAGGTCCTCGACTCGCTCAGCCTCGACGTGCCTGAAGGCGAGTTCGTGGCCCTCATGGGCCCCTCGGGGTCGGGAAAAACCACGCTCTTGAACCTCATCGCGGGCATCGATCAACCCACCTCGGGCGACGTCGTTGTGGGCGGCAAGAACATCGCTGTCCTCTCCGAGGGCGACCTCGCGAAGTGGCGAAGCCACAGCGTGGGCTTCATCTTCCAGTTCTACAACCTGATCCCCGTGCTCTCCGCGGTGGAGAACGTGGAACTGCCCCTGCTCCTCACGAGGCTGAGCAAGAAGGAGCGGCGTGAACGCGCTCTCACCGCGCTCAAGGTGGTGGGCCTGGCTGATCGCTCCTCGCACTACCCGCGCCAGCTTTCGGGCGGTCAGGAGCAGCGCGTGGCCATCGCCCGCGCCATCGTCACCGACCCCCAGGTTCTGGTGGCCGACGAGCCCACGGGAGATCTCGACGCGAAGAGCGCCGAGGAGATCCTGAAGCTGATGGAGTCGCTCAACCGCGACTTCAAGAAGACCATCGTGATGGTCACCCACGACCCGCGGGCCGCCGACAGGGCCCATGTGCAGCGTCACCTCGAAAAGGGCGTCCTCGAGCTTCGCTAGGCCAAACGCCATGAAATATCTACCCTTCGTCCTGAAACATCTCCGCCGCAACTGGGTGCGCACCAGCAGCACCGTGGTGGCCATGGCGGTATGCATCTTCCTGCTCTGCACCCTGCGCTCCGTGCTCGCCGAAGTCGACGGCATGCTCGCGGCCTCGCAGGCGAACCGGCTCGTCACCCGGCACGCCGTGAGCCTCACCTTCGCCCTGCCCATGGCCTACGAAGCACGGCTCCAGTCCATCCCCGGCGTGAAGCGGGTGGCCAAAACCGCCTGGTTCGGCGGATCGCTTCCGGCCAAGAAGGAAGGGACGGCGGATGGAACCGGCGACGCGGAAGCGTCCACCACCGACTGGAGCAATTTCTTCAACAACATGGCGGTCGACGTGGAGACCTACTTCGCCATGTATCCCGAGATGGTCATCCCGCCCGATCAGTGGAAGGCCTTCCTCGAAACCCGGTCGGGCTGCGTCATCGGCAGCAAGCTGGCGAAGAAGTTCAACTGGAAGGTGGGCGACAAGTTCTTCCTCGAAAGCTTCATCCCGCCCTACCGCCGCCGCAGCGGTCCCTTCGAGTTCGTGGTGACCGGCATTTATGACGCCGACCTCACAAAGTATCCGGGCACCGATGTGAATTCCATGTTCTTTCACTACGAATACCTCAAAGAGGGCGTGGCCCCGCGCGACGTTGGTGTCGGCACCTTCGCGGTCGAGATCGAAAACGGCGATGACGCCGGGAAGATGACCAAGGCGATCGACGCTCTGTTCGAGAACAGTTCCGCGGCCACCCTCACCGAAACCGAGCAGGCCTTCAAGGCCGGGTTCATCGCCATGGCCGGCAACCTGGCCCTCCTCCTCAACGGGATCGGGCTCGCGGTCGCGTTCACCATCCTCCTCGTCACCGCGAACACCATGAGCATGGCGGTGCGCGAACGACGCACTGAGATCGGCGTGCTGAAGACGCTCGGTTTCTCGAGCGCCCATGTGATGGGCTTTGTGGTGGGCGAAGCGCTGGTGCTTGGAGTACTCGGCGGCGCGCTGGGGGTATTCGGCAGCCAGGGCCTGCTTTACGGGGTCTCACACTCTCCCGGAGTGTCCGACATCCTGGCCGGCATCGGCCTGAGCGGCCTGGAACTGAAGCCCGACGTGGCCCTGCTCGGCTTCTTCGTCGCCGTGATCCTCGGTCTCTTCGCGGGACTCGTCCCCGCTCTGTCCGCCTATCGCGCGAAGATCACCGACATCCTGAGGACGGTCTAGACCATGGCGCTTCCCCTCTCGTACAACATCCGCAACGTCAAGGTCCGCTGGCAGGTGACGCTGCTCGCGATCTCGGGAATCTCGCTGGTGGTGGCGGTCTTCGCCATCCTGCTCTCGATGTCCGCGGGTTTCCAGGCCGCGCTTCGTTCCACCGGCCGAGCGGACAACGCGCTGATCGTCCAGCGCGGGTCCGCATCCGAGCTGACCTCGGGCGTGGGCATCGACGTGCGCAACATGATCATCGCCGACGACCGGGTGGCGCGACGGCCCGACGGATCGCCTCTGGCCGCCTGGGACTGGGTGGTGGTGATGAGCCTGCCCAAGATCGACCAGGGCGGCCCGACCAACGTCACTCTGCGTGCGGTCATCCCCGCGGCCTTCGATGTTCGCGGCGGCATCACTCTGGTCGAGGGCCGGAATTTCCAGCCCGGGCTCGATGAGGTCATCGTGGGCCGGAAGATCGCCGGCCGCATCGAGGGGCTCGCCATCGGCAAGCCGCTCAAGTATCAGAACAAGCTGTTCAACGTGGTCGGCATCTTCGAGTCGTCGGGCGGGGCCTTCGAAAGCGAGATCTGGGGCGACTACGACGTGATGGGCGCCCTCTTCCAGCGAGGGGCCGGATCGAACTCGCTGGTGGTGCGGATGAAGGACGCCTCCCAGATCGGTGCTCTCGACAAGTGGATCCGCTCCCAGCCCAACATGCAACTCCAGGCGGTGGCGGAGACGAAGTACTACGAAGACCAGGCCGGACCGCTGGCCACCATCCTCAAGGGCCTCGCGGGTTTCGTGGCCTTCGTCATGGGCGTGGGCGCGGTGTTTGGGGCCATGAACACGATGTACGCGGTGGTGGCGTCGCGCACCCGCGAGATCGGCACCTTGCGCGCCCTCGGCTTCTCTCGCTTCGCGATCCTGTCCTCGTTCGTCATGGAGTCGGTGTTTCTGGCCTTGCTCGCCGGGATGATCGGCCTGCTGCTCGCCCTTCCCATGAACGGTTTCTCCACCGGCACCGCGCAGACCCAGAGCTTCAGCGAAGTGGCGTTCTCGTTTCAGCTCACGCCCCGGATCCTGATGATCGGCATGGTCTTCGCCGGCCTGATGGGCCTTGTCGGTGGCCTGTTGCCCGCTCTACGGGCCGCCCGCATGCCCATCACCCGAGCCTTGCGCGACGCGTAGTCGTCCCCTTTGACGAGCGTCCTTGAGCCAAGATCAGGCTGCGCCTCGTCGGGCTCAGGGTCCGCGATGGGCGCCCGTCAAGGCAGCCCAGCGAGGGCCCGGACCTTCTCCCGTTCTTCGAGGGTAAAGGCCGGGTCCTTGAGGATGGCCTCCACGCCCTGAGTGGAAAGCGCGGCGGAAGCGCCCACCAGGTCTTTCATGGTGTCCCGGATCTGGCCGATCACGTAGCCGCGGAATAGGCCCATGATCGCGTTCACCATGGCGTTCACCGGCCGGGTCCTCACCCTCACTTCGTAAGCGATGGCCCCCGGGGTCCTGGGAGCGGGCCCGATCCGGATGTCCACATAGGCCGAGCCGTGGAGCCGCCACGGCCCCAGCTTCGAGCTGCCCCAGCCGTAGTACGTGCGCCAATTCATGGGTGCGTCGTGGAACAGGATCTCCGCCTCGCCGGTGAGCCGATCGGCCCGTGCCGCCCGGAATCGCCGGGCCCCAGGATCGAGGTACTGCAGCACGTACTTCGTCTTCGAGAAACGGGTGGCGAGCTTCGCCGCCAGAGGCAGATCCGCGGCGAGGTAGTCGAACTTCGCCGCGCTGATGGGCGCCTCTCCGCTGACGTCGTAGACCACGCGGTACCGGCCGCCGAGAAATGGGAACACCGAGGCTCCCAGGCCGGAGTCGGGGCCAATCCCGTGAGCCAGGAGATCGCGCGGTTCGGCGCAGCGCGCGGCGTCGTAGGTGACACCGGAGACCGGTTGGGATTGTTCCTCTGTGCAAGCAAGCGCGGGCGCCGCAAGACCACAGGCCTTGAGCAGGGCGCAGGCCGGCTTCGGCGGTTCTTTGGCCGCGACTGTGGCGGACGAAGCGAGAAGAACGAACAGGAGCAGGACGGCGGCCCGCGACCGGCCGGCGCGGCTAGAACAAGCGGGAAATGTACACATCCATCTGGTGCTTCCAGTACGGCCAGTCGTGGCCGCCCTGTTCGCGCCAGTCGTCGAGATGGTGGGGAATGCCACGCGAGGCGAGGATGGAGGCGAGGCGACGCGACGGGCCGCTGTCCTCGAACGAGCCGTTGCCGGTAGCGAGGCGGATGTCGCACTGATGGAGATACTGGAGAACGTTCCAGTCGTTCAGATTCGCGAGATAGTCGACGGGATTGTTGAAGTAGAAATTGTCGTCGTAGTGCCCGTCCATGAAGCTGCGCAGGTCGTAGACGCCGGAAAGGGCGAGGCAGCGGCGCACCCTGGTGGGATGCTTGAAGAGCGTGTTCGCGGCATGGTACGCGCCGAAGGAGGCGCCGGTGGTGGTGATGGCGATGCCGCGGGAGTTGCAGTGGTGCTCGATGAAGGGAAGCACTTCGTTCGCGATCGCCGAGTCGTAGGCCACCTGAAACCGCGCCCGGTCGGCCGGATGGATGGCCTTGTTGTACCAGGAGTCGTTGTTCACCGAGTTCACGCAGAAGAACTTCACCCGGCCGGCCTGCATGTGATGCCCGAGCGCGTCGAACATCCCCTGGCCTTCGTACTCCCGCTCGTCGCCCCCGCTCGTGGGGAAGACGAGAATGGGCTGTCCGAAATGCCCATAGACCCGGACGTGGATATCCCGTCCGATGCGGTCGGAATACCAGCGGTGCGATTCACTCTCCATGCTCA
>JAGNNV010000387.1 GCA_017990495.1 Vicinamibacteria bacterium | reverse complement strand
GGATTCTAGCCCCCAGGGTGTTCGCGACCGCGACGATCAGTCGAGGTCGCGGATCAGTTCCTGGCGCATGCCGGTCCCGATCTCCGCCGATGCGCGGTAGCGGCCGTTGTCGGCGCGGAGAAGCGCAGCTCGAGAGACATCCTGCAAGGCCGCGGCCATCGATTCGTCTACGGGGAACTTGAGGTACTGAACGGCCGCCATCTTCTCGTCGTTGCTGAAGCCCGACTCGAACACCGCCGCAGAACGCGCATCCCCCACCTCGAGGACGATGCCACCCGCATCAAAGCCCTGGAAGAAGTTGACGGCCTCGATGGCCTTGGCGTGGCTCATCTCGGTGATTCCGGGGATCTCGATGAACATCGTCGCCGAAAGCTCTCCAGGTCGGGGAACGAGGTTCTTGTACGCATCGATCTCGTCCTGGATCTTCCTATCGTCGACCAGTCGCTCCGTACGCACCATTTCGTGAATCTGGAACAGGACGGTTTCGCGATTCTCGAAGACCAGGCTCAGGTTCGGGCCGACCACAAGCCGGCGGTTCTTCTTGAGCGCGATGATGTCGGCCCGCATCGACTCGCGGACCTTCTCGTACTCGGCGATGTTCCGGATGTCCTTGAGTTCGATCTCCTTCATGACGCCTTTCTCCTAACGTTCCTCGGGCAGGCCGTACGCTTCGCGCAGGAGGGCGATGGGGTGAACGGGCTTGCGACCGCTTGCCTCTTCGATCTGCAGCGCGGAGAGTGAGCAGTCCGTGGAGAAGACGTCGGGCTGTCCCTCGCGCATCGCGTCCGCCGCCTTCTTCGCGAACTGCATCGAGATCGGGAAGTACTCCTTCTTCATGCCCCAGGTGCCGTCCATGGCCGTGCACTTCTCGATCACGTTCACGGTGGTGCCCGGCACGGTCTGCAAAACGTCGCGGGTCTTGAATCCCATGTTCTGGGCGCGAAGGTGGCAGGGCATCTGATACGCGACCCGCCCCGGGGCTTTTCCGGGAAAGTCGGTGTTCAACGTGCCCTCAGCCTTCCGCGAGGCCAGGTACTCGAAGATGTCCATGGTGGCCCCGGCCACCTTCTTCGCGTCGTCACCGGGTACGAGCAAGGGATACTCATGTTTGAGCACGTAGGAGCAGGTAGGTTGCGGGACCACGATCTTCTCGCCCCGTTCCGCGGCCCCTTTCAAGGACTCGACGTTCTTCCGCGCGTTCTTGCGGGCAGCCTCGACGTCACCGCCATCGAGGAACGGCATCCCGCAGCAGACCTGCTCCGGGCACCGCACGAGGCAGTCGTTCTTCTCGAGCACCGACACCACGTCACGGCCGACTTGCGGCTCGTTGTAGTTCACCGAGCAGGAATAGAACAGAGTGACGCTGGTCCGGGGAGTCGCAGGCCGCGTGCCCCGGGCGGTCATCCAACTTGCGAAGGTGCGGCGATGAAAGGTGGGCAGCCTCCGCGACTTCTCGATGCCCAGGACCTTCTCCATCACGGCGCGGTGGGGCGCGAACGAATTCGCCCAGTTCGAGAGGGGTGCGGTGGCGCAGCCGATGGCGCCGACCAGATCCACGTCCCCGAGCGCACGATCCTGGAGCGTGACCCCTTCGGCCCGGGCCCGGGCCGCCTTGGCCCGCAACATGAGACGGGGAAAGTCAATGCTCCACTTGTGAGGCGGCGTGTAGGGGCAGTGGTTGTAGCAGAGCTTGCACTGCCAGCACAGATCGACCATCTTGCGATAGTCGGCCGAAGTGATCTTCGAGATGTCCCCGTCGTTCTTGTCCACGCAGTCGTCGAGCATGAAGTCGAACGGGGTGCACAGGCGGTAACACCGCCGGCACCCGTCACACAACTCGGTGACGCGCTCGAGTTCCTTCTCCACCGCCAACGTGTCGTAGTACTTTGGATCGTCGAAGTCGAAGGTCATGGGTCGGTTCTCGGTCTGGCGCATCGCGCCCCGGGGCGGGAATGCGCCGGGACCGTGGCGAGCGGTCCCGACGCGGTGGGACGATTAAAGCTCCTTCAGGGCCTCGATCGCCTTGTTGAAGCGGCCGGCGTGCGAACGCTCGGCCTTGGCCAGGGTCTCGAACCACTCCGCGATCTCCGCGAAGCCCTCTTCCCGCGCGGTCTTGGCCATGCCCGGATACATCTGGGTGTATTCGTAGGTTTCGCCCTCGGCCGAGGCCTTGAGGTTCTCCTTGGTTCCACCAATGGGCAAGTGGGTGGCGGGATCGCCGACCTTCTTCAGGAAGTCGAGATGGCCGAACGCATGGCCGGTCTCCGCTTCTGAGGTATCGCGGAAGAGGCCGCCCACCTCCGGGTAGCCCTCGATGTCGGCCACGCGGGCAAAGTAGAGGTAGCGACGGTTCGCCTGGCTCTCGCCGGCAAACGCATCCTTGAGGTTCTGGTGAGTCTTCGAGTCTTTGAGGTCCATGTTCTTGATCCTTGATGATTGGGTTGCTGAGCGGGGCGGCGAGTATCAACGCCGCGCCTTGGGCTGTCAAGACCGGAGATAATCCCCCCCATGGCCACCGCTCTCGCGTGCATGAACGACCTCATGTTCCTCTCGAAGATCATGGAGGCCACCAAGGCGCTCTCCATTCCCCTGCGCTCGCTCAAGACCGCGGAGAAGCTCATCGAAGCCTGCCGCGAGGCGGGCAACGCCGTGGTCTTTCTCGACCTCGACGACCAGCGTCTCGACGCCATCACTCTGGCCCGAGCCATACGCTCCGCGGAACCCAGGGTTGCCGCCTCGATCTACGCGTTCGTGTCCCACGTCAACGAGGATCGGATCGAAGCCGCGGGAATCGGCCTGTTCGACCAGATCTTCTCCCGGGGTCAATTCGTGCGCGTGTTGCCCGAGTTGCTGCAGCGAGGCGGCCCCGAAGGCGCCGAGTAGGTCAGGGCTTTCGCGGCTCGCCCATCAAGACGAAGAACTCCACCTGCACCTTCTCGTCATCTTCGGCCGACAGTTCACGCTCCACCGCGGCCGAGTCGAAGGTGGTGATGGCCTCGATGAAGCTCTGCAGATCTCCCTGGACCAGCACATCGGCCCGTGTCCACACCACCGCCGCGGGCATGGGCACCTTCTCGAGGAAGTCGGCGAAGGCGTCGATGAATGCGTCCCAGTTCTTGCCGAACCTGGGCGGGAAGTCGAAAGCATCGGCCGCCGCGGCAAGGAAGGTGATCTTGTCCTTCGCGCGGTCGCCCGCCAGCATATGAAGGGAGAAGCCCGCACCCTTCAGCTTCTGCACCACCTCCGCGGCCTTGGCCGTTTCGACCACATGGATGGACCGGCCCTTGAGGCCCGGCAGCAACTTCCCCAGATCTATCACTTATCTCACCTCAATCGCACGAATGTCTCGTAGTGGTCGCGCGTCCAGTAAACCTCGCCCTCGCGGCCGAAGACCAGCCGCTCCGCATCTCGCGGTCCGTCCTTTGGCCACAC